>NZ_JAKRFY010000006.1:0-235107 GCF_022347805.1 Pseudoalteromonas sp. Of7M-16
ACCAATGCACATCATTTTTAGCGGCATGTGCTCTTAACACAGTTTGCGAACCCGCAAAGTTACCGTAGTGACTTCTAAAACTTTGTATCCTATCCAGCCTGGCCACTGGGTATTTAAACAGTAGTCAAGCAACCTAATTTATGCAAAGAATTTGTGCCTGTCCTATTTGGTTCTCGAACGATGGACCAAAAAACACATGGGATTGTGCGATCAACAAAGACAAGAAAACATACGTTCTAGAATTGTCATTTGTGCAACAGCCTGTTGCACAAACTTACAAAAGTGAAATTCCCAGCAGTATGTGACCAAACATGAAAAAGCCCCAGCTGGGGCTTTGAAAAATAGTAGTCTTCGAGTGAATTTTATATATAAATATCTAATTCACACTTCTATTAATACTCTAATTTATCATATTCGTCTGAAGTTAACTCATTTAAAAGTTTTACTTCTTTTAGAGACTCTTTATGAAAAACCAATACAATCGAGCCAACAAAAATAGCACTTTGCTTTCTTTGCACTATTGACGAAAACTCATTCTGTTTTAACTTTTTCGAAATACTATCGTAATTATCTTCTACATCGAAAGTATTTATTAGCTTCAATAAGACTTCATTTTTTGACTTCAGCTCTTCGAGAGATGCTGTAAAATATTTACTTCTTTCCCATCTATCTATGGCGTTAAATATCCAAAAACCATTCGTTATAAAAAGTAGTGTAGTTAGTAAAATAACAATATATTTCATGTCTTTATTTCCCTGCAGCAATCGCCGCATCGGCAAAATCACCACAATTATTAGTATATAAACTATATGCAGGTCTTTCGGGGTCGTGCATCACTTTTTCGGCGTATGAATTCACCAAGTTATGATTAGAATCTGCATGATATGTCGCTACAACTTCAGAATTCCTTCCTAAATTTTTACTTAAATAACTATATAGCTTATCTAATGACTCAGAAGTAGGAATGCCTTCTTCCATTATCAAATCAGGAATTATCTTACGCCTTACCATACCATTGTTTGCTTTATCATATCTTCCATACTCATAGTAACGAGTGCCACCAGTCAAAGGGTTAACAGATACAACAGCAGCATGATAGGCTTCAATATAAATAGGTTTACCTGTGAATGGGTTATTAATTTCCGTATTTATTGGGTAGTCATCGTATTTAATATAAATTGCATCCAACCCGAACAGGTCAACCATACTGTTAGGGTTCCCCAAAACATAACCATAGGTGTTAACCCCTCCGGCTATACCTATCGGATCTGATTGAATATACCGGCCAATACTTGGATCATAATCACGGAAGTAATTGTAGCTGTAGCTAGACTCACCATCATGATATTGACCTGGGAACCCGAAACCTTGCTCACTTTTCACGGGTTTGTAACTTTGCCCAAATGGTAACGTATGGCTTTGCCAAGTTAATTCACCAAATACATTGGATTGTGCCATAGGAGAACCTAAATGGTCATTGTGCATGTACTCAATCACATGAGAGCCACCTATAGACCTGATGCTGGCAACTCGTTGCTTGTTTAGATACACATATTCAACAAGAGGTTCCCCATCTGCATTTGATTCTGCTATGAGCAAATTATCTTGGTCAAAATGATAGTATGTCGTGGTTTCCTGACCGTTAACTGCAACCAGAACTTTAGCCACTCTTTGTCCTTTAGCGTTATAGATATACTCAACGTGTGAGCCATCATTAAAGGCTATTTTACTTAGTCGATTGGCTGCATTATAAACCAAAGACTTACCCTTCAAAGTATCCAGTATTGTCTGACCATTTTCATTATAATTGAATACGCGTACAGGTTTAACGCTCGGTGCAACCCGCTGCAACTGGTTACTATTCATCGCATACTGATAGGTTTCATCTTCAAGTACTAGTCTATCTTTTGACACCCACTTGCGATTGAGTCTGTTGCCCACTTGGTCATAGCCATAGGTCAATTGACCGTATTCGCCTTGAGCAAACGTGAGTCGACCTAAGTTGTCGTACTCAAAATGTTGAGATACCCCATCATTTTTAAGGCCAATAATATCGGTAATTTGGTCTGCTGCATTGTAAACATATTGTCTATTTAACAGACTGTTTAAACCATTAACAAGCTGGATAGATTCAAACTGACCATCCAAATCGTAAGTGCTTTGTTGACTAACACCATTGCCAAATGTGATGACTTCAGGCGCTTCAAATGCTTGATACTCTACATCTGTAACAAAATAAGTTTTGCGGTCTTCAAATGAGTTACTAGAAATAGCATTCACACGACCAGCGTTATCATAGTTATAACGAATGACCATACCACTCGGGTAAACTCGCGATTCCAACAGCCCATCATCTGCATAATTTAAATGCTGAGTAAAGCGCTTACCTTGTACTTGATAGGTGTGTTCCACTAGTTGACCAAGCGCATTGTATTGATATTGACTGCTACCGCTATTATCAACGACATTTGTTAATTGCCCTATTGCGCTATGTTTAGCTCTTTCTTTTGAAGTTAATTTACTGCCTTTTGAAGGCTCATCATATCGATAAAACACATCCTCATTGGCAGCGTCAGGGTAGCTAACATGGGTAATGCGCCCGATGGCATCATATTCATAGCCAACCGTTTGCCCCAAATTATCAAGCGTTTCGATAACTAAGCCCGCAGCGTTATGTTTATAGGCAGTAGTGCCCGTATCTGGGCTCACTTGCCTAACTTTCTCACCAAATCCATTATATTGGTACTCGGTTGTTAAGCCTCGCTGATCCGTGATATGGGTGAGCTGATCTTCTGTATCATAGGTTTGATAAACAACTCCACCATCTGCATCTGTTGTTTGGACTAACCTGTTTAAAGCATCAAACGCATGATGTGTCGTATTGCCCAAACCATTTGTCTTTGCTGTTACTCGCCCATTTCCATTGTACTGATATGAAACTTGGGAGTTCACTCCAACCGATGCAATTAATTGGCTCAGTTCATTAAACTGCTGTCGCTGTTGCTTTACTAGCTCACCACTGTAACTAAACACATTCGTCTTAATTGGGTTGCCTTCAAGATCTCTGACATATTCAACCTTTTCACCTAGGTGATTGTTCATGGTTTTGACTCGATAAGCTTCATCATAGGTATATGTTGTTACACTGCCGTTAGGATATACAATACGCTTGACCAGCCCTTGCCCTCGATTGTCACCACTATTGGCATACTCATAGAACGTTGTAGCTTTTACATCTTTGCCATCAACAGATGTAACTTTTGTTTTGCTACTTACCCAGCCACTCTCGTTATAAGTAAGCTCAGTCATAGAACCATTCGCGTGAGTAATTACCAAAGGACGCCCAGATGGATTGTGTTTAGTCACTTCAGTTTTATGTCCTAGGGCATTCGTTACTGAAATCTGGTTACCCAACTCATCATATTCGTACGTCGTAACGTCAGCAACATCCGTACGCGGCCCATCTACTTCAACAACTAAACCTCTTGAGTTGTAATCATAGTGAGTCGTACGACTCGGAAATACTTCCATCAGATTTTGCAACCAGCTTTGCTCTGCAGTCAAATCAAATATTGTATGACTCAAAAGTAAACCTGTACCCGAATACTCAAACACTTGCTTAGCTTTCTCTGTTTGGATTAGTTTCTTTATCGGGTATAAATCATGCCATTCCGTTAAAGTCGTTCGTTCAATATCTGTCCCTAACGCTTCCGTCCTGCTGATCTCCAGATCTCTGTCATTGTACGAATATGTGGTTACTACGCCGTTCCAGTCTGTACTTTTTGTTACATTTCCACGGCTATCATATTCATATTTCTGATTAGTAGACAGACAACTGGTACCACCATCTCCAGCTACATTTAATGGCTGATTACTATCATTGAATGTATAGCTCGTTTTAAAACCTAGCGAATTTGTAACAATACTCTGGTTGTTGGGCAAAAACCTGATGTTTACTTTCTCAATGTCACTGCCTAACGCACTGGAAACAGCTTTTCCATTATCATCATATCTCACTCTATGAAGAATACTCCCTTGTTCATTACTTATATGAGTGATAGCAGATCTGTAATCATAATTTCCGTAATGATACTTTTTATAGCCACGTTCGCCACCTTGGCTGGCAGGTCGCAATGCTTTTACTAACGTTCGATTAGCTAAGTTGTACTCATATTCAAAATTACCTTCAGGCGTTTCTAACTTAGTTAGTAAGCCTGCAAGATTATATTCTAGGTGGATCTCTACACCCATACTGTCTGTTACTGAAGTCAACATGCCTTTGTTGTCGTACTTCAAAAACTGTTGATACGAGCCTATCTCGTGAACTTCAATCAAATGCCCTTGTTCATTAAAGATCTCTGTAGTCCCGTCAACTAACTTTAATGCCCAACCGCTATCGATTTGCTGTAAATACTCTGAGCTATTTGCTGTATTCTCATAAGAATCATGTTTGTTAATTTTGCGACTAAAGGTTAGCTCTTTCTTATTTAAGCCCAAGTATCTAACAAGCTGTTTATTGCCTTTGATGAACTCAAGCTTCCTGTCAAAATTATGGCTCCAACCCATACCCAGACTAGATTTAGTCTTAGAGTAACTAAAGTAATATCGCTCGAACTTAAGTCGGCTATTTCCTGCTGCTTGATAGTCTCGCATGGTGAAATACTTTTCACCTGTGGAAATATTAATCGGATTAGCAGAACAAACAGAGCCTGTTCTACCATTGCTGTTGCCCTTCGAACCCTGAGCTCTCCAATCCGCCCTTAACGCCGCAGAAAAAGCAGCACTGAACGCGCCATTGGCAAACTTGCCGCCGCTCACTTTTGAAACTGTCCCTCCTACAATAGCACCGACTAAAACCTGGCCAACCGGGTTCCGAATTCCTCTACCAATTCCACCTGCGGCAGCGCCTAATCCTGCGGAAAAGAAGCCATGGCCAAAATTTCCCCCCATTAGCTTAGAAGTCGCACCACCAATCACTGCACTAGCAGCAATCGCCCCTATACCTTCTCCACCTGGCATTGCGGCTGCTGAAAAGCCTGCTAATAAGCCTTTATTCAGGCTGCCTGTAACAGCAAAGGTAGATCCCGCACTATATGCCGCCGTTGCAGCAGCGGCACACCACCCCTGACAGCCAGGAATAAAGTTAAGACCAACAGTGATCATGGTGTTAAGCCAGGGGACCTTGCCAATAGCACGAAGCATTTGCCAGGTTCCCGTCGCCTTCATTGCACCTTTAAGAAGCTTCTTAAACAAATACCCACTCGGATCCGTATAACTCAGCGGATTATTCAGCACATAACTATATCGGTTATAGTTCTGCAAATTACTCGGCGCTTGTACAAACGGATCCGCCTGCATAAACCGTCCGGTGTCTGCATCGTAGATCCGACCATTCATATGAATGATGCGGCTGTCATCACCTATTTTTATAGGTTCATGACCCGTGTAGCCTCTAAAGTTATCTGACACCACGTCAAATATTCTTTGCGCGCTGGTGAAGTTGAGCGCATCTGTTTCATTTATCGCACCATGTGACTTTTGCGCGCCAAATACATCGTATGAATACCGGGCTAGTAACTCGTAATTTCTGTTCGTCACCGCAATTATTGACCCTTGGTGGTCCGTAAACATCCATTGCAGCGCACTGTTACCGTTCATAAAGTACTTTTGCTGAGCGTCGTTGCCAATGTAGCGTTTGACAAAAGCAGTGTCGCCACCTTCTGTCGAGCGAACCGTCAGCTCTAGTGCACCCACGTAGTATATGGTTTGGTTGTCATCCTCACGCTTGTAACGGCGGTTATTCACATCATAATTAAAGCGCACCAATTTGCCATTTACATTCAATTTGGCTGCTTTATTTCTGCCCGTATATGCAACGCTACGATATAACGCATTATCTATATAAAGATTAGTCTGATTGCCATTTTTATCATAGCTGAATCGCTCTATTACTGTTCGCTCATCCACACTTTGGACATTTGGCTGGCCATCAGATTCGCGATCACCCGGTGGGCCGATATCAATAGGTGGCTCTACATCTATTGGCGGAATTATAATGGGGTTCACATTGCCACAACTATCTTCTATGTTGGCTGTGTTATATTGGCGGCTGGTAATGGCATGTTGTGGCGCTTCTCCTTCCCCATACGTTTGGGACCATTGACGGTCAACCCGATTACATACGCCATTGCTCTGCGTATAAGCTGTAAAGTCTGCCTTTTCAATTAAATTGCCACTGGCACTATAGCCAAACACTTTTTTACTCTGGATATGTGTCACCCGATTGAGCAAGTCATACTCATAGCTCTGCTCAGGCAGCATTAATTGCGCACGGCTTAGTAAATTACCAAGGCCATCAAAGTGATAAGAATCTGCTTGAATATAACTATAGTCTGTACTCGAAATAGTTTTCACCATGCCTTTACGGTCGTATGACACTGACATGAGCACATCGCCTTTTTTATAACCAGTCACTTGTCCACGGCTATTAAGGGTTTGAACCTTATAATAGCGTTGGCCATACTGGCCTTCACGCGCTTCATGCTTGGCGATAACTAGGCCATTCTTATAGGTGTTTCTAATACCCCTTGCATCAATAAACTGGCCACTTTCAAGTCTACGATAATCATCGAATTGTAAGCTCACCCGGCCAAATTCATCATAAGCAAATTGTTGGATCACACACAGAGAAGAAAGCGGATCTGTTAAGTCTACTTTTGGGGTTTGCTTGTTACTCGTATCCTTCTTGATTCGTAAATCATTTAAACGTGGATTAAACACGACTTCGCCGTCGCACTGTTGCGTTTCCAAGGCTGTCAATGTTGCAGCGGTGCGGCCAAAAGTATCGTAATAGTAATACTGTGACCATTCATCACCCTGTGTAACAGACTGCAACTGATGCACGTTATGCTCTTGGTCACCAAAGAGCCAAGTGCTTTCACCTTCATAAACGATGTCATTTTGCTCAATGTAGGCTGACTCGGTCGCTTCTCTACTCGCTGCTGTATTACTGGGTGCGCTCTGCCACTGCCTTACTTTTCTTCCTAATAGGTCATAGCGTGAATTCGTAGCCACACCTCGTGCATCGGTTTGCTTTGTTAATTCGCCAAAGGCATTGTATTCATATGTCCAGTTGCCGCTATTTATATCCGAAACAGCAACCTTACGACCCAATAAATCATATGTCTGGTTGAGTAAAACAGCATCACCATCTGCCGATGAGCGCACGCTCAGTTGATTGCCTCGACTATCATAAGTGTATTTAAGCGTGTTCCCCATAGGATCAGTAACAGAATCAACTTGACCCAATACATTGTTCACGGTTACGGTTGTTTGCCTTCCTGTAGAGACACCCAAGCCACTCAGTTCGACTGTTTGAGTCAACTCATTTTGATAGTACGTCGTTGTCACATAACTATCATGATCTGTCATTGACTGAACTCGATCAAACGCATCGTATCGGGTGCTCACACCTGCACTACCTGGTTGTTTTTGCTTCACCGCTCTGCCGTAGCGATCATATTCAACCTGTGTGTCTAACCAAGTACCAAGCACAGTCAAGCTACTGGTTTTGTATACCCGCCCTAACCTATCTAGGAACTGCTTTTCTACCAGCTCACCATTGACTATTTCGTTTGACTGGACGACACAAATATCACTGTCATAGCAGGTTGATAAATAGCGGTAGCTCTGTGCACCTGACGCACTATATGTACCAACCTTTCCTCCAAATACGTCGTAAAGCGTTTTAATGATCACGCCATCTACTGTCTTAACTGTTGTAGCCTGTCCAAAAGCATTTCGATCTATTACTTCACTCCCCTTAGTCCATAAATCTTCCTTATCCTTATTCACTTTTTGCTTGGTGGTAAGAAGATACCTGCCTTCTGATGTATATGTAGTTTCAGTTTCTCTGGTTTTTCTGTCGTCCCCTTCACAACCAGAATTTGTCGTCATTGTGCTTACTTGATTGCCGCGCGAATCATATTTATAGTGCGTTGTCAGCTCTAACTCACAACCCATACCTTGTGCAATGATCTCATTTTCAAGCATATATGCATTGTCGTGGTTCGCCTCGTAATAAGTAAAATTGGTCTTCAGAGTATGGTCACTCCCAACAGTAGAATGGGTTACTGTCGATTGTGACAGACGACCTAGTTTTTTATCGTTATCACTTTGACCATATACGTTACTTGTAAAAACACTAGATATAGATGAATTGATATCCAAGCTATCTATATCTTGCCAAGTTTGATGATTAGAGTAGTCTGAGTTTAAACGCGAAGGGCTGCCAGATAATCGATTCACTCGAATTGTAGTTACGTTACCAAAGGTATCTTGTGTTGTCTCTGTGCTCGAGCACTGGTTAGCACCAATATCCGGACTCATATTTAAATTGAGTATGCTGTTACACTCTTTCGCAATCTGATTGTAAACTTGGTAGACGGCACCCGAGCTATAATTGCTAGGTTGTATGGCATAAGTGTTGACCGCACTGCTGATCACTGTGCCATCATATGCTTTGATAGTTCTGGCCGGCATGCCCGTTAACGGAAATGCTTGGTGATAACGTGTCGTCGTGGTAAATCTATGTCCGCTTTTCACGTGCGTCGTGGTTAATGATTTAAAACCTAACATACCGCGACCACCAAATTGCACTTGCGCACCTTCATAAGAGTACGCTATAGAGCTTGTGAGTGTGTCATTTGCAGAGCTAGGGCTGTCAGTCTCCACTGCTGCAACCAATGCCATTGCCCCGCCATTGATAGAGGAAACTTTTAAACCCTGATGCTCAAAAGCGCTATAATCCTGCTTATCTTCTGCAAAATCAGACTGTTCATTCGCTGAAGAAAACGGTTTGTACACACTCTCATCAGACATTAATGCGTAGCGTATGCGGGTTTTATTTCCATACCCTTGAGTAACCTTTGATAGTGTTCCTTCATATGGTGACTGCTCCAAATTGTATTTCACCAATACACGGTTACCGGTTTTGAACAACAAGTCAGGCACGCCATCTTGGTTGTAATCGCTAAAGAAAGCATAATCGCCTTGCTCGAAGTGCACATCTGGCGTATTAAAAGTATTTTGCCAGTGAGCCTTTACAAATTTTTCTTCATCTTGTTGCCATACAAACTGGGTCCAGAAAGAAGAATTAGAAGCGGAAAGCTCTGTTGGGAAGTAGAGCTCAATTTGGCCATCTTTATTGACATCCATGACCAATGGGGCAATTTTACTACTGATCTTGTCATCATGTTCAGGCTGTGTTTTCGCCCAAGCGAAGTGCTTATCCTCAAACCAAATTCGTTCACTTGACTTGTTTAGCGCAACTCTCCACCCCTTTAGATTATCGCTACTTAATTCCGTTTTTAAATAGATAAAATCAACCAACCCATCACCATTGACATCGGCTGGAGTCAGATGCTCTATATCCTTAGCCGTACCTTGGCTGAAAATACCCGAGTCAAACGGGTTTAAAAAGCCAGTATGTGACAACCCTTGATTTAGATGAATATAAATGTGGCTCGCTTTATCTTCATCACAATTGGCGTTAGAGCAAGACAGTGAAATGATGTCTGCCAATCCATCAAAGTTAGCATCCATGGCATACCACTGTTTATTTTTTTTGGCCAATTGAAACTGGTGATCTGAAAGGTTTGAATATACCTTATTGGGCAGTAAAAACTCGTCTGCGTTTGGGTCAAACAAAGCGACGAAAATGTCATTGTTATCACTGAACTCCCCATGCCATTTATTAATTCTTGGCAGTGTCACTTCTTTTTGTTGGAAGATAAGATCAGCATAGCCATCCCCATTAAAATCAGCAAACTGACTATTTTTAACAAATGGCCCATAGCTGTCTGACAATGGCAACGACGTTAAATCGATACTACTTGTATTTACGGTTGCACTGGTCCAATAATCGTCATTGGCTGTCTGACTACCGTTGTAGCTGCTCTGCAGGCTGATCCACAATGACTGTTTGCCATCTCCATTGGCATCCACCACTTGCACATTGACCGACTCTGCATTGTCAAAACGATAAATATCCCGACACGCGACTCTGTTAGGCTCTTCAAATGTACTACCTTCCCAGAAACACAATGCGTAACGTTTATCTCCAATCTTTTCAAGTGTTGCCACTTCTGCTGTACCGTCGCCTTGGGTATCAATTAAGGTCATCGCAGCCAGTTTGTTGCTACCAGCTGTTGAAAAAATCTCCGAGTGTGATTTATAACTTAATTCATCCGCAAAAGGCGTGTAATCAAAATAAATCGGTCGCTTACAAACTTTATTGCGGCACTCAGCAACCTTATTCAGTAAACGTATACCTTTACTCTGCTCATTAAATGTGGGCGAATATTCACGCAACACAAATCCGTCGTGGTTTTTGACAATAATGTCATCTAGATAAGCCGCTTGTTCTATTTTAACGCCATCAATGTAACTCGAGTGGTATACATCAGTACGAGAATAAAGAAACTCGACGGTATTACCACTGTACTCTATTTTGCTTAATACCTTCTCGTTCTTTCCTAAAGAACCATCTCTTGTGTACACGTATTTGATTGACGTTGCGTCCTTTTGAAGGTTGTCCGTCGCCTTTTCAAGTAACCAAGTCAGCGTATGCTTTTGTTCATCTTCATCTGTGATACTCACTTCACTGTTGGCGGTGCCGCCAAAATATTTGTAAGAACCATCTTTGCCTCTTACGACAAACATGTTTGAGTCCGTTTCTGGGCTGGTGGTCAAAATGATAACTTGATGGCTTTTGATTTCGGTTTCAAAAGTAGCAAGGGTATCGAAACCTTCAATATACTCATTATCGTCACGCCTTATCAGACGCTGACCATCTAAGCAGTATCGATCTTCATCACTTAGGGTCAACCCTTTAAATTGACCGTCATGCGCTTTAGTTTGGCGACACCGACTGATACTTGAGGCCGCATTTAAGCTCCACCCAAGTGCAATGTTTGTACGTGATGTCTGAGAATTATAGTCGAGACTGACTGACGGTTTTACCCCAGTAATGCCTGCCGGTAATTCAATGGGAATAGTGTAGGTCGCCGAACCAGACTCACTGACTCTGAAACTGCCCAGCGTTGGGGATAGGCGCGCATGCTCCAGCAGCACCTCCATGCTAGGCGCATCGTTTTCTGCCTGCTCAAAGGGAATAGAAATACTCAGTGGCGCCGTCTGCGTGCTGTCGTATATTACTTCACTCACTTCATTAGAAAAGTTGTTGCTGCAGTGAAGTACTCTTGGGTTGTTTTTTAAGACGACGCGTACACATGCTTTTACTTTAAATCGATATTCCCCATTTTCATATTGCTTTGCCCAATAAGTGGTGTCTCCAAAAACGGGGCCATCTAATGCACTTTTTGCCGCAATGACTTCAGCACGATAGTAATTCTGATTATGCTTCGACACATACAATTCATACACTTCAGCCAATCCAGTTGAAGACACCGTAAGTTCAATGGTCTCAGTTCCTTGTTTTATGAGTGACAATGATGGAGCACTCAGGCCATCGCTCGGATCGACAGGATTCGTACCAAGTTCAATTTCCACTTGATTGCTCAGACCATCTGCATCAGAGTCATAGTCATAATCGCAGCTGTGTGATAGTAAACAAAAATCATAAAAGTAATACAGTAAGCTATACGCTGCCGTGTTGTACTGCTCTCTAGCGGCTCCTGCGCGCAATAACTCAACAAAGACTTCTGCACGAGTAGATCCATTTTGTAACCGCTCGACCCAATACGCCGGACTATTCCCTCCAAGTACGTCGTTACCAGTCAATTCACCAATAAAGTATTTAAACAATGTGTTGATAAAATTAATATCATCGGTATTGGCCAATTCAGGGTTTGCATTTATAAGCGCACTGATGATCTCGTTGAATGAATAACCTATCTCATAAAGGTAAGCCAGCAAGCTGAGTTGCTCTTTGCTTGGGGAGCGCTGCAACAGTATCAGCATCGCTTTTGTCAATCCGACTACTTTTGTATGCTCTTGATTTGGTTGCCAGTGACTATTTTCCCATTCGTCAATGTGCTCTCTAAATGCGTCATACAATATACCTAGCTCTTGCCACTTTATGGCATTGGCAGAGAGCAACCGCCTATCAATAACATGCAGCTCACCATCTGCAGTTTTGACGTAGATTTGCCCGCCAGCTGCAACATCGACTTGGTGATTGACTCCCGAAGGAAAATTATACTGCCACTGCACTTGACCAGACTCTTTATCTAGTGAATACAGACTGCTATCCATCGAGCCTACATACAAATTTCCGTCCTGATCTAACTGGGCGGGCGCCACGATGGGACCTTTAGATGTAAATAACCATTCCTGCACTTTCCTCAGCGACCCGTTATGCTCATTAGGCCTATGTCGCAATTTGTAAAATTGATGATTTTCCGAGCCAAAATAAATATGATCGTTTATAGATACGCTTTCGACCAATGGCCGGGCAGTCACTTTGGCTGGTATATCAGCGCGGCCACTGTTGTGGGTTTCAGGTTCGAATAGCCACAACTTAGTCAATGTATTTCCGTGTGTACTGTAACCTGCGAGTCCTGTTTCTCTGCCGACATAGAGATAACCGTTGTCGCTAATGGTCATTTGACTATCTAGCAGATCAGGTTGCCCGTCAACATCTGTAGAATCAACAACATAGATACTCTCCAAAATCTTGCCATTTTTACTGACGCCATTGGAGACATACACGTTTAGTCCACCCGGTTGTAATCCGGTACATATTTTTTGGTCAGCCTTGGCTGTGACAACATGATTGCTAAAGCTGTTTTTTGTTATTTCAATCAGCTCCCCCGTTGCCCGGATCCTGACTGTTATTTTGCTGTCCCTGCCACCTAAAAACAAACCGGAAAAACTCAGGATCACTTCTTGGTCACAATTTGGCTTTAGCTTATCCAGTCCATCGATAGACCGTAATATTGGTGCCATATGTTCGATAGTTTTTTGTTGCCCTGCGGTACACAAATCCATTGCGTTACAAGCGACCAACTCATAACTAACTCGCCCTTGTTCCAAAACTGACACAGGAAACTGCCTTGTAGTCAATTTTTCTGATTCGTAATTAGGGTTTTTGGTTTTATCACTTGGTAATCCTCGCCACGATATAACCTTGTAATAGCTGGTCACACCGTCACTATTATCTGGCCATGTTAACGTGTACCGCCCTCCCATTTGCCTTGCTAGTTCATTGAATTTCGGGGGCATCGGATTTTGAATTGGGTGATCAATCTCAATGCTTTGCTCTTGTGTATCACCCTCAATTTTATGCGTGGGGTTTCTGTCATCGTAGTTAACCCCCGTCACTTTATAGGTCAAAAGTTGCCCATGCATTTGTGTAGATGTATAAAAAGTATCGGTTGTTGTAATTCCATTTACTTTTATTAGTCGAGTCTGGTGTGGGTTAGTACTGTCTCCTAAGTAGGCATTGACAATGAATTCTTTTGTATGATTGTAATCACTAACTGAAAGCTCATACCCGTTTTCAATTGCATTGATTTGAAGTTTTGGCTTGGTGGGTTTAGCTGGCGTTGGGTATTTAACTAAAATGTCATCTAATTTCTTTGTGATTGAGCTGCCTGTATTGTCCGTGAGTGTCAGCATTATTGCGTGATCTCCTGCTGACATTGCTTGCCAAGAGATACTGACCTCTTGTGCTTCTTGCTCCGAGCTTGCTTGTGGTAAAGAAATATCCATCGTTGGAGAAGTCGACACGGCTTGAGTCTCATTACTACTGGTGAGATGCAAAGCTG
Source organism: Pseudoalteromonas sp. Of7M-16 (assembly GCF_022347805.1). Lineage (NCBI taxonomy): Bacteria > Pseudomonadati > Pseudomonadota > Gammaproteobacteria > Alteromonadales > Pseudoalteromonadaceae > Pseudoalteromonas > Pseudoalteromonas sp. Of7M-16. The sequence goes on from NZ_JAKRFY010000006.1 coordinate 13,791, forward strand.
TTAATTTCTCGGATTGACTAGAAAAGGCAGCCACTTTAACTTTGGCCGTCACTACGTCACCCACCAAAAATGCTGCCAATGGATTATTCGGATCCTTAACAATTTTTGACGCTGCAAAATTAAACCTATCTCTAAAAACAAGTAGATGGTTTATCGCAGTTGACAAACCTAGACCTTCTTTATCTTTTGCCTGCAACGATATGTACCATTCGTTTGAATTGCTAATATCTATACTTTGGGCAAGCTCTGCATAGGTGAAATCTGCCGAGCATTCCGTGTTTACAGGCCAAGGGGCTGAGTATTGACACTGTCTAAGGAGTTTGGAGCACGCCGAAACCGCAGGGGCTGATTGCCCTTTAGGGTTTAAACAAATGTTAATGAGTTGCACTCCGCTAGTGTCACTAACGGTTGCTATTATATTGACGGACTGATCTTTAAACGCCGAACCTGGCAACGCATTTAAGCGCGCAATGGGCGCATAATTAAAAATCACATTTGCAGTTTTAGAGACGGCTTCATATGGCGCATCTTCATTTGGACCATCCTTCACACGCACTGTAATAGGAAAGCGACTATTATTTGAGCTTGGTGTTGCCGCTATAGGCAATTCGGTGCATGTAATTTCGTGTCTTGTGAGAGTACAGTTATTTGCTGATCTATAGCTTGAACCATTGATCGTAAAAGTGCTCAAAATCATTTGGTTATAGGTTTGACTATCTGCATCAGTGATCTTAAAGGATACCAGTGCATCTTCGCCGGGCTGTAGTTCGCGATTATTACTGATAATAATATCGGAAATAACCGGAGCTGAATTAGGCTCAATTATATTTAATGCGACCGTCTTAGACCGAGTATTATTGTATTTATCAGTGGCAATTGCGGTCCAAGAATGCCCACCTACTGGCAATGACCCTATAGAATAATTGATATTGCAATCGAGGCTGTGGGCTCCCCCACTGTGGCTGCATGTCTTCAATATGCGGTGATCTTTTTTAATGATTACATTTGTGAGATCACGACCAGAATCTCTTGCTGTGAATTTAACACTGAATGCTTCGTTCTTGAATTTATCATCATGTGATTTTTGAATGAAATAAGGTAGGGTCTTCTCTTTGTAGGTTACATCCATAGTGCAACTGTGTATGTGCTCGGCATAGTCACAATTGCGCTCTAGCTCTCGCTCACGACCAGCACTTGCGCAGTTTTTCGTAAAAGATACAACATCCACAGTTATTGTATGCGTGCCAGTAGAGGGGAGATTTTTTAGCTCAATATAAGGCATGTAAGATTCATGAGTCGTCAACTCAGCCCCACCTTCCCAATTGGATCCTGAGTATGCAGTAGAACCAACTTTGACTTTTCCTATTCGGCTAAAGCCGCGTTGATACCTATGTTCAGTAAATTCGTCTCCTTCCATATTGGTCAGACGGATATGAAGAGATTGATTAGAATTGTTTTCAAATGACAGATCTGTCACATTTGTACATTTACTGGCAATCGCAAAGGTTGAAACCCCTCCAATTGCTATGAGTGCAATAAACAAAAGTAATTTTTTAACCAGTATACTTTTCATTCTATAGTGCTCCTTTCCATAGAACCGTCATTGGCTTTAGTGCGCTCTGTTGACCAATTGCAAGTACGCCAAAACTTTGAGATTGTTGAGCAGTATCCGATTTAGGGATTGCAACACCCAGAACCTCATTTTGCTCTTTTATCAATATTTGTGCGTCAAGCCCTGAGATCTTCTTTTTATTGAGAAATAACGAAGGGGTGCTGATGATGGGCTGAGTTAAATTATCCGCCAACGTGAAGCTTTGTGTTTTTGGTAACATGCTTTGCTGATCAAACACGCGGACGTCGCCATTGTAATAAAAAGCGTAAACTCCGCTGACTCTGCCGCCTCCTTCTGCTAAAGACTCCACAAACTTTGCTGTGTAATCGCCATCATTATTGATGATCAATGGGCTTGTTAGCAGTGCACTATGGTAATATTGAGAACAGGTCAAATTTTGCTTATCGAAAAGTCGAACTTTACAGACGCGTCCCATGCTTTGCGAGTTTGTCTCGTTGTAATACAGATAATTTTCAGTGATTTTTGGTGCACTATTGATAATGCCATCCAAAGTCAGCGACCATTCCTTTTGCCAAGAAACAGGCTTTCCTCCTATCTTATTTGCTCTGAAAAAATACAGCTCCCCATCATGGGTAGAAAAAACGAGGTGGTGCTCACTTTGCAATATCGTACGCTCCACTATATCCAGATTAAGATCAAGCAAAGGCTGAGTGTATTGGCTTTGACGCCCTTTTTTCAAAAATGGGTTTTCTCTTAATGTAGCGACATTGACATATGTCGATACCGATTCGCCATCAAAACCGGTTGCCGTCAAAGTAAAACGAGAGTCGCCTTGAATATTAAAAAGTTGAGAGCTTGCTCCTAAAGAAACAATTGATTTTGAGGTGTGTGAGCCATATTGTGAGTGCGTAATGACAGCACTGGTGGCTCCAGATAACTGCCAGCCAACCCGTACAGCGCCTCCAGCAGGTACAACGCTTCCTTCTTCCGCATAAAATGCTTTAATTGCCAGCTCACCTGAAACATCAACATTGTCGATATCATTTGATGCGCACCCATACCTATGACAAGCAACAACTCTAAAGCTTCCTGAACCTCGATATCTATAAAAGCTTGTGGTTACATTCGAAGAGACAACCCGCCAATCACTGCCGTCAAACTTTAAGATCTTGTAGTATTCAGCCTGAGGCGAAGGTATCCAGGCAAGGCTTGTGTAGCCATTTTCTGCCTTACTAGACAACTTGATAACAGCATCTGGTTTAAGGTCAATCGGAGTAAAACGAGTTACGTTGCCAAGAAAAACAGGTGCATAGGCTTGCTCAAATTCTCCTTCAAAATTTGAATTTGCAAAATTGGAACATAAACTTACCAGTGAAACTATTAAATAAAATAACGCCTTCCTTTTAAACATACTTTTCATCATCCATATCCGTTGGTGGGTTAAATATCATGAACTTACATACAAAAAACCATGCAAACACAAAATCAACCAAAGTAAATTTAAAGAAAAGACTAATTTAACAAATTAAAAACCTCAAGTGGACATTTAAAATAAATCCAAAACAGAAAAATAATACCCTAAAAAAACTGGCGAAAAATAAACATATTAATAATGTGAAAAATAACACTCAAAAAAAATAAGAGAAGAAATAAATGAGCGATTTTTCACCCTTAAAATCGTTGCAATTAAATAACGTACCCAAAAGAGGAAGTTGCGTTAAATTTAGAGCCCACTCATAAAGTAAATAGAACCCAAGCCTATTAGCTAACTATCATGGAAACAAAACATAGTCAAAACCAAGCTCACCACATAGCCTCTTCCCAAGATGGCTTTCCTACAACCTATAGACTCCAGGGATTTTTAACAACTCAGCCATTAGGTTTATGCTGCCAATTTTACTTTGCACACACGTTCCAGTAATAATTCAAAACGCTCGCTACGGCGAAATTATATTAAGGTAAGTTTGGAAATATAAAACGAAGAGATTGGACAAAACCAGTTAAAAAAACAACAAAACACTTAATTAACAGCTACAAAAAATCCTAAAATATAAATAATAATAAATAAACAACTTTTCATGATCACCTTTTTCAACCGCCGTAAAAACCAGCACAATTAAAAACATTAAATTAAACACGGCCGTTAAAAATATTTAAACAACAACATTAAAAAAAAGAACAACAACCAGACTAAAAAGTGATTATTAATTAAATAGAAACCACAATAAATTAAAATAGATCACCTTTAAATTACGACTAATAAAAATGGAAAAATTATCACAACAAGCTGAAATTTACACCACAAAACCATCAAGACCTATACCATATAAACCAGGTTTTCAAATAAATTTTACGCTTTCACCTAAATTCATGTTTATATGCAATCAGACACACTGAGTCTGTCAGGCAAATAATCAGTCCAAATATGTGATGAGCACTTCCTCTACTCGGTAACATAAACTACACAAACGCCATAACCAATCATCTATATATTTATATAAAAAGTGGAAGTTCAACGTGCTAAGTATGCAAGCACTAGACTGATTGGCAGTTTGTTTTGATTACTTCCAATACTCGATTATTTTTGACACTTTGTGACCCTTAAATTCGAATACCGATAAGTGCTTTACAACTTCCCCTTCATATATTTCTTGCCTTTCTACGGATATGGCATTGTGCCCGGCAATCATCGCAGTAACCTTATACCTATCATCTTTGCGCTGGTAATCACCTGCCTTAAGGAATTTAACATAATTACTATAAAGGTGCTGACGTGTATATGTTCCACCATATACTTCATGGATATACACAAAGTCTTCCGTGTAATGAGAAAACAGTGTGTCTACATCACTGATCTGTGAGCCCGACATCAAGATTTTATTTTGTAGTCCATTAATCAAGTTGACCGCTTTTTTTAATTCGCTTGGCGTCAAGGTCACTGATTCAATGGCTTTGACGGATGAAAAGAAAGAACTTAATAAAACTAGTAACGCGTATGCTATCTTCATTTTGCTTCCTAACCTCTATTATTATTTGAAAAAAGCTAAACTAACGAATCGATTTCTTGTGCTAAGTAACATCAACTTTGACTGTCACATAGTTTGTGTTTGATAAAACAATACACCAAAAGTTTTTGGCAAAGATATAGACGAGCAAATTTGTCAGCCAAAAATCATAAAAACAACAAAATAAGGTTATTAATCATAATATTAGAATTGTAATTTTGATTCGTAAAAACCTGATTTGAGTTCAGAATTAGATAGCCTTGCTTTAACCAACTCACTTTTTCACTAACTTCGATGTGACATTTAACACGTGTACATGTACATACACATCGAACTACGTGTGCTGTCACGTCATGTACTTACCTGGCGTCGTTCCAATGATTTCTTTGAAATCACGGATCAGATGAGATTGATCGGTATATTCGAGCAGCGCAACAACGTCTTGAATATTAGCTTCTTTATTTTCTAGTACTTGCAACACATGGTGTAAGCGGTATTTTCTAATCAACCATTTCGGGCTCAAACCTATATATTTACCAAAAAGACGTTGAATAGAGCGCTTTGAAAGATCTGCCTTGGCAGACAACTCTTCCACAGAAAATATAGTGCCGTCATTCTTAATTAGATTAAATATTTCAATTACTTGGGCTTGTGAGCGAGAGACAGGACTTCCATAATCACGCAGAAATGTATGTAATGCATCAACTATATCGGCATCACTGTGCATGAAAAACAGAGTCTGTAACTCTTTTTCAATTCCAGCACGAAACACTTCAGTCAATGTGCATTCTCTATCTAGATAATAATCAGGAGCGTTTTTAAGCAGTGGAGTAAGCATGCCAATATTAAACTTTGTGCCAATTACCCGTCCCTTACCACGCATTGTATATGTATATACTTTACTGACAGGCCCTAGCACCTTGATCCCGCCCTTCTCGATAACCAAGTGAAAATTTGGGTCCGGTAGGTTTTGCTGTATGTGTGTTGCGGTACTACACAAATCCCAGTCAACTATCCAAAACTGCTCTATTAAATCAGCTAAATATGGCTCAGGAAAGTACCTTCGTAAATCATAATTTTGCTTACTCGTTATGTGGTGTAAAACACCAGAAACTGCATTTGTATTTTCTTTCAATGGCTACTTTCCTTGTTATAGGTTGGCGCGTTTATACAATATCAATTGTATAAAAACATGATAGTGTACGGGAAGTTTCACAATTAAGAAGAGATAAACTCATGGCGATCACAGGCACTTTTCAAATTAGTAATTGGCAAGAAAACGTAACCACCAGCATGGAAAACAACTGCAAAATTAGCAATGCCGTCGTAGATCAAAGCTATAGTGGGGATATAGTCGGTACTAGTCAGATACACTATCAACTTTACTACAATAGCGAAGGCAACGCGCGGTTTACAGGCTATGAAGTGCTCACTCTAACGGAAGACCAAAGTAAAAAGCTCATTTTGCAACACACTGGTAAATTCGAAGGCGGATCTGCATCAGCTCAGTTCGATGTTATTGATTGTAATTTTGACGATAATCTCATTGGTAAAACAGGTAACTTCATTTCCAAAGAAGGTGGTAAAGCAGATTATAGAATCGGCTAGCGATTAAGCTAGACTCCGGTTGAGATACATACCTGTTCTCTCCTGATAGTACTTTTCGCTATTGAATAAAAACATGCTTAGCTCATCAATATCATTCAGAAATAGGCCATAAATAACATGGCCTAGGCAGCTGACTAAATTAAACACAAACATCAATATAAATTAGATCACTTACCGACTTTAGCGAGCGACAAATACAGATAGAATCACCGTTGGGTCATTAACGCTTCTAAAATGTGTTCCCCAAATTCCATAGTAACAGCCATTTCTACTAGGAATGTATTTTCCCAAGAGATCAATTCTGTCGGCCTGAGATTGAATCCGACAATGATAAACTGGATTACCCTCATCATATAAACATGGAGTGATGCCTTTTTTCATAATATCGCTTTTGTTATGTGGAATAAGACGCTTAAAGTACCCTTGCCCCTCGCGTAACAGGAAAAATTCGGAATTGCTGTACTCTCTTCCCTTCCATTCTACATAGCATTTTTTACCTACCAGCTTACCAAGAACACGGCGTTCTGTTGTATCAGTACACAGTCCCATTTCTTTATTATTTACATTTGACTCAAGACCACTAACGGTTTCGTGGTAAGGATCTAAAAAGTAACCGTCATCCCAAGATGTTGCATACACATACCTGCCTTTTACCGCAGCCGACGATTCATAAGATAAACACAATAAACAAACCAAAATAGTTAGGGGTTTGACTAATTTTATTTGATTATTCCTTTAGTTAAATTGTTTTAGTATCCACGGCTACTGGTAAGTACGGAAAGTGTTACAGAGTTGTCATGCATACATTTGTAGTTACCCCCTTCAAAACCATAGTAACAACCATTTCTGCTCGGTATATACTTTCCTAGGAATACCTCCCCTGTGCCAGATATCTCTATGTTGCAATGATGCACAGGATACCCTTCGTCAATTGTGCCGGGTTGTCACACCAGTCTGAATAATCCTATCTTCAGATGCTCTTGTGAGCCTAGTAAATTGCATATAACCCGTGTCTCGAAGCACATAAAAATAATTGTTTGCATATTCTTGTCCAGCCCACTCCACGTAACACACGTCACCAACTAATTTACCTGGCACTTTTCTTGGTGATGTATCAGTGCAAACAGGTGAGAATTTTCTTTGCCCATATTCATATGAATATATCCAAACATACCTACTCTCATCGATATACTTTAATTGCCACGAACTGGTTTTTAAGTACTCCCCTTGTACCGCTGCACTCGATGTGAATGAGGTGATCATGGCGACTAAACCGATCAACATTGAACTAGGTTTCATGATTTCTCCTTATCTGTTTCTAAAAGTTTATTCGCTACAAGTAGACTCCTGTAGACGACATCAACCCTAGCGTCTCGCCTTGATAGGTGTAACAAACTCATTAAAGCTGTAAATTAAATAAAAAATATACATTAATAACATAACGTTATCACTAGTCATTCCAATTAGATTGAAGTAGCACCGCTTTTGAAATGTAAGTAAATGCAATGGCAGTACCTTTATGTACGGGTTACAACTTGGATTTAGCTATGACAACGCGCAAGGGTTGGTTACATTTATTTACCAATTTGATATCATTTCATTTCCATTAGGGCTAAGGAGAAGGGTTTGATTGCAGAAGCACTGAAAGCAATATACATAGTCACCACAGCTTTTATGCTGTTTGTAACGGTCGCGCTCTTTTTTATTCAGGGGTCGATAAATTTAGGCCAAAAGGTCGCCCTTTGTATCTTCTGGTTGCTCGTCAGCACACCATTAATTGAGTACATTGGCATTGCGTTTAACTACATGCCGTATCCATTTATTGCGTTTACGCATTCATCCGTATTGTTCATTGGCCCAGCAATCTTCTATTATTACCGAATTTATTCACGCCATAAAATCGACTACGCAGTAGCAATATTGCATATTCTTCCATTCTTGATTTTTTATACCACTAGACTTGCAAACAGAGATTATATTCCCGATATTGCTGCTTTTATTTACTTCGCCCATATCGCTTTTTATCAAATTGTACTTGTTAAAATAGCATGGTTTAAAAAAGCTCCTGAAGCACATTGCCAACCCCCGTGCATGTTAGTGTCGTTCAAACCACTAGTGGCGTTTTTTTTAATTCTCTCATCCGCGTACGCTAGCCAAATAGCGATGTACCAACTTGGAGTGAGCTATCTGAGGTTAATTTGGGATATCACCAATACATTCACTTTTATTTATGTACTATTGTTATCCAAAGGGTTTATTGAAGTAATAAAGTCAATGCAGAGTAAACCTCAGCGGCACTTGGAACTTACGAATGAAATCGCCAAAACCTACATTACTACACTGAAAGCGTTGTTTGATAGAGAGCAAATTCATTTAAATAATGAACTCTCTCTCACTGATTTGGCCAATAAGCTATCGCTTTCAAAAAATCAGACGTCTGAACTACTAAACGAACATCTAAACATAGGGTTTTACGCTTTAGTTAATAAATATAGGGTAGAAACAGCTGCCAACCTTATCAAAGCGGCTCCGGAGCAAGTGTTGATGTCACAACTATACTTAGAGTCCGGCTTTAATAATAAAAATACATTTTATAAGGAGTTTAAAAAAGCTTTTAGTTTATCTCCCGGCGCATTTCGCGACAAATGCAGTAAATGATGAGCTTTGTAATACACAAATAAAAGGCACTATCACACAAAAGCATTCAATTCGCCTACTAATGCGCTCAAACGAGTTTTAATTTTTTAGCAATTAATGAATGTTTTTCCGCCGCCTGTAGCATATTGATTGCTGAGATTGTCACGGTGAAATATGATGAACAATATCTTACTAAAAAATAAACACGTCAATTTACAACCCATTCAGACCTGATGGCAGTAAATTACCCTATAAACTAAATAAAAAGTAGGACAATCATGTATAAATTATTTGGGCTACTCGTGGCATTGTGTAGCTTAAGCTCTGAGCTTGAAGCTCGAGAGTTTGAGCAAGGCCGCCAAATTACCGAAATGCCAGCGGTACTTACCTTTAAAGAACGTGTCAAACCGATCAATAGTATGGTTTCAGATCGACTCGATAGCCTCCTGCCTAAACTAATGCAAGAAGCTGACTTAGACATGTGGTTAGTGATAAACAGAGAGTACGGTGAAGATAAACTGTTTTATACCCTGGTTCCGCAACCGACCTTTGCCGCAAGACGCACAACCTTACTGGTATTTTCCAAAAATCCAGATGGCAGTGTTGAACGCTTTAGTGTTAGCCGCTACCCAATTGGTGAACTCTATCCAACAGTTTGGAAAGGTGGTAGTAAAGAGCAACAATGGCAAAGGCTAGCTGAAGTCATTACAAAACGTGATCCTAAGCGCATTGGGATAAACATAAGTGAAAACTGGGCCCTCGCGGATGGTTTGAGCGTTGGACTACACAAGCAACTACGCAAGTCTTTACCTAAAAAATATCAAAATCGTTTAGTCAGCGCTGAAAACCTAGTGCTCCGTTGGCTGGAGACAAGAAGCGAAAAAGAGCTCAATGTGTACCCTCAAGCGGTGACCATTGCTAGACGTGTTATTGCTGAAGCCTTTTCCAATAAAGTCATTACGCCGGGTGTTACAACGACTACTGAGGTTGAATGGTATTTAAGAGAACGTTTCGAAGCGCTGCAATTGCGCCCTTGGTTTCAACCTTATGTCAACATTCAGCGTCGTGGTGACGATCCAGCAAAGGATGAAGTCTTTATGGGTAAATACAACCGTGTAATTTTACCTGGCGACATTATTCATACAGATGTAGGGATCTGTTATCTCAGTCTCTGTACTGACACGCAAGAAATGGGCTATGTATTAAAAATGAATGAAACAGACGTTCCCGCAGGATTGCAACAAGCTATGGCCATTGGTAATCAATGGCAAGACATTTTAACTAGCAACTTTAAATCTGGTTTAACTGGCAATCAAATCTTGGCCAACACGATAAAACAAAGTGAAGCCGCCGATATCATTAGTAGCACCTATACCCACCCTCTGGGGTTTGTTGGTCATGCTTCAGGCCCTACTATAGGAATGTGGGATAATCAGGGGCCAACGCCCATTCAAGGTGACTGGAAGCTTTTTCCAAATACCGTCTATGCCATTGAAGGCAATATCAAAACTCAGCTACCTGAGTGGGACAATCAGTGGATTCAAATCAAATTAGAGCAAGATGCAGTATTTGATGGTAAAAAAGTATGGTATCTCGCTGGCAGACAAACACAGTGGCATATCATCAGGTAACGCCTTATGAGAAACCTGTTAAACATGCAAATGTCTAACAGGTTACTTTGAAAGCGTTGTAATAAGCGCAGCTTTACGTAACTTTTTCAGTTCCATTTGCGCTTATGTAACCCATAGACATAAGCTCTTTAATTAGACGATATAACGTGCCCTTATCCTGCTCGTGAGGTGCAAGAACAGAACTCGCTGCTTTTAAGTGTTTTAGCGAGATCTGCACTAAGTGACTGTTATTTTCTGAATATACACCAGTGCTTATGATTTGGCTGATAATTTGAACAGCCAACTCTTTGATTAGAATTTCTCGTGGCATGCCTGTTTTTGTACAAACACCATATGTACCAGCTAAAAAGTGATGCCACTGATCTTCAATAAAATTATCAAAGTTTGCATTAAACTGTGTGTCTGGACTCCAAAACTCCTCCGCTAACAGCGCCTCTTTCACAATATAAAATTGCTCCGAAAACGTTGTAAACGCCAATTTGTCTTCTTTGAACAAGTGACACTGTTTGAGCCAATTCGTATACGCTTTCGGGTAAAACTCTATCTGTTCTCGTTCTTCGAATTTGCCAAAATATGAGGTACTCGCTAGCGTTACATCAAGCTTATAGGCTGGTAATGGCATCATTTTTCGAGATTGAAAGTCTCGAAGTTGCATGGCAGATGTATCGCTGCTGTGTAAAAGCTGGTTCTGAGTGTAAAAGTTCCCACTTAAGTAGGTGAATAGCGCCATGCTAAAACCACCTTTCTCATTATTCAGTTCCATATTCGCCTCTTTGTCTCCCACCCATTCCGTAATCTCTGGACACATGAGCCACACGTAGACGAAAATCTTCAAACAACTCTGTTTTGCCTTTTTCCTGCGCCTGTTTGTGTTCTAATTGCTCACGCCACCGCAAAATTGCTTGTTCATCTTGCCAAAAAGACAATGACAAGAAATAGCATGGATTCGAAACACTAATGAAGCGCTCAATAGAGATAAAACCAGGTTGCTTAGCCAACAGGGTTTTTAAACTCGCTGCGATATCTAGGTAAGTGTCTTTCCCCTGTGGTTTCAAAGTGACTTGAAAAATAACTGCTATCATTTATAAAACCTCTGAAAACTTGAGAGTTTCAACTACGCCGTTTAAAAAGTAGCGCTTTTCATGCAAAATGAATTTCTCTTGCTGCGCAAATTCCAAGTTTGCTTGGGCTTGCATGTCTGCTTTTAGCCGAATACGGTAAGCTTCATAATCGGCAAGACTACTAAAAGCAATCAGCCCGTAGGCACGTTTATTGTCACCTTCATACGGCGTAAAATATCCAATTAGCTCACCGCCTAGTCGCGGAATAATCGCGCCCCAATTTCTGGCATATTGGTTAAACTGTACCAACTTCGTTGGATCAAGTTCATATTCGATAAAACATGTCATGTACATTTGATTTGCTTCCTTTTTTGTTTTGAGGCAGTCTATCGCGCTCAAAATGTGATGCTTCGATGCACATCGAACTAAATGGAAATGATGGAACCTGATATCTCAATGATCGCGGGGTTAATAGCCGATCCTGCCCGATCCAAAATACTGACAGCACTTATGGGTGGCAAAGCTCTCACGGCCACGGAGCTATCTTTGGAGGCTGATGTCACACCGCAAACCACAAGCAGCCATTTAGCTAAATTACTCGACGGCGAGCTATTACAAGTCAGAAAGCAAGGTCGGCATAAGTACTTTCAGTTAAAGGGGCCACATGTCGCCATAGTGCTGGAGCAACTATTGGTGCTTACCGCATTATCAACTCCTAAAACTACTACTGGCCCAAAAGATCCGCGCTTAAAACATGCCAGAGTGTGTTACGACCATTTGGCCGGAGAGCTAGGAGTTCGGTTATATGACGCGCTGGTCAGTGCTGATATGCTTGAAGACTTTGGCGAACTAACGCGTCTGACTGAAAAAGGAAAAACCTACTTTGTGAGCCTAGGTGTAGACTTTAAACAGTTTAAGAAAAACAGCCGCCCCGTATGCAAATCATGCTTGGATTGGAGTGAACGCCGAAACCATATGGCGGGCCATTTAGGGAATTGGGTACTCAATTATATCTTTGAGAAAAATTGGGCAAAGCAAGATTTAGATGCGCGCTCGATTACTTTTACCAACAAAGGCCTTACGGCCTTTAAACGTGCTTTTTTGATAGAAGATTAAACTCCCCATACGAACCATAACCGTTCAATATTTCGAATTGGAGTTTTTCTTAACTAAGTTTACTCGTCAAACACAATCAGACCATTTCATGTAGAACAATCGAATATTATCTCTGTGAGATTGCTGACAATTGTTTGTAACTTTAATAGTTTGAACACTTTTTTGTGTATCGATTTTCACGCATTGAGCTGTAATGCTACACCTTGCAACTAACTAATTCGCAGAACCTACAAATAAACAGAGATTTTCAACCGTTTTGTGATGCAAATTTAATGTTACCCGCGTATATTGCTCAGTTCTATTTATTTTGTATTAATCGATTTATGCGTACTTATTTATTCTTAGCCATCTTGGCACCGTTTTTTGCGTCTTCAGCGCCAATGAAATTAAAGTTTTTGGATGAATTTATTGTCCCAGCTGATCTGCGTGTGAATGGTGATAAAGTAGGTGGCCTGTCGAGCATTGAATACACAGGTGACCAATATTTACTGATTGTTGATGATGCTAAAAATCCGAGATACCTCGACGCCACCATCAATATTAAAGGTAAAAAAATTGAACATGTGCGTTTTGACAAGTCGACAGCGCTTGTTAAAAAAGGCTCAGAAGCTGGTGTGGTTGATCCTGAAAGCTTACGAATAATACCAAAGAGTAAAAGTCTAGTTTGGTGCAGTGAAGGCAGTGTTAGATATAAACATGCACCAGCAATATTCCTGCAAAATGAACAAGGGCTGGCGTCATTTGCGCTCCCTAAAATGTTTGAGATCCAAGACAATTCTGGTCCAAGACACAATGCTGTTTTTGAAGGTATTACAGTCGCTCCCTCAGGAGAAGGTGTCTGGGTATCGATGGAGGGGCCCTTAAAGCAAGATGGTAAAAAAGCCACAGTGCAGCATGGCAGTATGGTGCGCATTTCATACTTCGATTTTGCCTCTAAACAGATGCAATACCAATTTGCCTATTATCTCGAGCCTCTGGTCAATCGCGCCGAAGCTAAACCTGATGCATTTCGTACCACCGGCCTAGTTGAAATACTGCAAATCAATGAACACCAGTTCTTAACAATGGAGCGCTCATTTACGGCAGGGATCTCTGATGGTGGTAATAGCGTCAGTATTTATCTTGTAGACATGAAAGAAGCAACAGATATCAAAAATCTCACCTCTCTACATAAACAACAATTCCGTCCAGCCAACAAGACCTTATTGTTAGATATGGAGACTATAAGGCAACAAATTGGCTCCAAGCATATTGATAACCTCGAAGGCATCACTTTCGGGCCTATGTTAGAAAACGGTAATCAAAGTTTATTGATGGTATCTGACAACAATTTTAATGTGCACGGTAAGCAGTTAAGTCAGATTTTATTGTTTGAAGTAATTACAGGCGGTAAAGCTGGGTAACTATGTAGGTGGCTAGTACATTAAACCTAGCCACCATATGCTCGCGGCCTTAAAACGCTAAAGTAGCTAATTGGCATAGAGAAATGGCGAGCTCTGTCACTTATTTCAATTCCACCACTTTGATCTCACTGTCTATACCTGTGATATAGGTAATATCAAACAGCCTGTTATCTTTCAAAAGTACTTGAAACTGGAGTACATATTGGTCTGGGCAATCTCGTCCTGAATCTGTGTGTATCCATTTCATATTGACGTCTACTTGATAAATATCAGCAATGTCACTTGGACTGATGGCGTACATGGGTTGCAATGCTTCCACGATTTCATTTTTCGACTCAGTTAGGATCCCACCAATATCTGGACGGCAAGCAAGAGCAGGATTAATCGAACTACAAAACAAAAGGAAAATCACGAGGGAGCTAAAATATTGCTTCATGAAAATGACCTTTTATAAAAATAAACCTTACCTGTGCCATCACGAAAAGTAAGTTTAGCTGTTAAATTTGAGTTAGGCGCTAAAATTATGTTGAAACAAAACAGCTAACAAATCGCTATCGATTACACAGCCGAACCGCATAAATTAATTACAACATGTGTCATGTTTGGTTCCCGCACTAGCTTGATCTATTTATTAAATTTGCGATTTCACACTTTTCAGGAACGCGTTTTTGACGCTCATCCTTGGCTGAATTCTCTGCGATCAATTCAGACCTCTGTGGCAAATGTTCCGGCAACTTGATATCAGTGACAATCCCTAAGTTACTCAGCGCATTTAAAACCCACCATCCGGGGTCTGGCTCGTCTTTGTATAGACCTAACATAGCAGATCCGGGAAAAGCATGGTGATTATTATGCCAAGCCTCCCCCATCGAAAGAAACCCGGCTAAACGGATATTATGTCCTTGCACCGCAGCTCCCTCGACTTTCCATGTACGTTCACCCTGATTATGAGCAAAGTAGCCAACTAGCCAATGACCACCAACCGAAATAACCACGCGCAGTGAAACCCCATACAGCACCCAACTCAACCCGCCAAGCCAATAAAGAGGTATTGCTAAGACCAATTGTTGGCAAAGCCAACTAGATTCCATAAATTGATAAAAACGGCTAGCCAACACGCGAGACTCGATGTTAAAAGTTGGTGGATGATCCAGCTTCAAATCACAATTTAATTGCCACCATCCGTCTTTCAGAATTTTTGACCCGTGCAGTAAAAAATCATGACACCGGCTTTGTCTTTGTGCCCAATCTCGCAGGTCATGCTGCTTCAACATACCGATGGGACCTGCCATCCCAACCAATACACCGAGATAAACAAAGGTATATTCCATCCATTTTGGACATTGATAAGAACGATGAATGAGCAATCTATGCATACCCAATGAATGACCAAAGCACAAGGTCACAGCGGTTAATACAAGAAAAACAGCCATCGCAGACCAAGAAAAATAAAACGGTGCGACAAATAGCGTTAGGCACAAATTGGCTAAAAACCAAATTGACTTTATTGGACTCCAAACAACAGTGCCTTTCCAAGCACTATCTGTGTGGGATGCTTTGACTCTATCGCTGTTCTTCATAGCTATTCCTTGGTTTTTCTCACACATTTATCAACTTAGGTAACCAAGTTACTTTATCTAAATATGGGGTATATAAACTTTTTGATTTAAACACACTTTCACTCAACTATGTTAACTCAATCAATTAACAGAACAAACCAAAAATAAAAGCTTCAGTAGATGGGTATTCAATAAAATTATAAAATACAAGACTGGATAAGAAATCAACTACCCAGCAGTATCAAACTTACATCTGGGTAGTTGAATATAAAAGGTGCTTAAAGCTTAAATGGTAATGACGAATGGTGTAGGTTTATCTTGACGTTACCTTCTTTATCTTTGATATAAGCAAATGAATACTCTACTTTAATTTCTTCACCTTTTTTATTAGTGAAATAGTAATTCCCCATAGATATTGCCGAATCACCATCTGTGATGATCCCTTCGTTTTCCCAACGTACTTTGACATATGGCGCCAATGCAAAACCTTTGTCTTCAGCCAAATCTTGGCCTACAAAGTAAGACAAAGCCTCTTTTTTAGTTCCTCTGAATTGGTCGACCGATGCCAAAGTTGGTTTAAACAACACTTGCCCATAATCAAACGCATAAAACCTATCCAAGTGTTTAATTGCAGCTTTTCTTGGGTCCTTTGCCTGGCCAATTTTCACAATCCCTTCACCCCAACCTTTTTGTGCAGCTTCTACTTCAACAGTAGAAATGGGTCCTGCATTTGCGTTTAGTGAAGCCAATGAAGCAATTGCTAGTGAGATTGCAGCTAACCTTCTCATACTTTTTCCCTTTAATCCAAAAGTTAATTTTTCTATAAATTACTGATCTAAATAGAAGTTCAATTAATTTAACAGAATCGACTTGCTCTTTCGTGATGGATGCAAACGTTACAGACTGACTTTTAAGGCCATCAACGAAAGGTCTAATTACTACATCAGCGTTACGTTATAAAAAAATTAAGGAATTGTAAATTTATAAAGTTTCAAGTGACTTTCTAACACGCCAACCATCATGGTAGCGAAGTAGTCGATATTTTAAGAGGTGCTTCAATGGACTCCACTTTTCTCCGTATCAATGCTGTATTTGTGTATCCACTTTATCGTTGGGATTACATCAAATAGACAAAATGGGTAACAAAATCACCAGCAGGACAATTGAGTGAAATTGAAGAGGCTTAGACCTTATGCTTATACAAACATACTTCACAAGACCAGGATTTTATAAAACAACCAAGCGGTTTTGTTAAAAATGACGTTGGGTAACCCTTAATACTATTAATGAATTACACCTAATTTCTCAACTAAAAACTCAAACAAAAAGTTAATGGCGATAATATGCAGGGTTTTTGGTACGTGCACCAGATATAATTACTCTTCAGTCTCCTCGGTTTTTGTTGTGTCCTCAGCCTTTTTTTCAGCGCCTTTGGTCATAAACAAATAGATTGCCTCTTCAACAGGCATCGCTTTAAAGTATAAAAAGCCCTGAACACATTCAATATGAGATTGCTTTACAACTTGCTCTTCGTCCGCAGTTTCCACCCCTTCAGCCACCAGCTTGAACCCCAGTTTAGAAATCATTTCAGACAAATTTGTATATAAAGAAATGGATTTACTGTTTAATTGATCAGGCAATAGACTTCGATCGAGCTTTATTGTTTCAATATTAAGCTTTGATAAAACAGACAAACAAGAGTAACCAGTACCAAAGTCGTCCATAGCGCAGTCGATTTTATTCTTCTTAAGCGCATCAACAATCGTTACTGTCTTATTAAAATCTTCTATATAACTAGACTCCAATAACTCAACTTCGACTTGACCGGGAAATTTAGCAAATGCTTTGATAATACGTCTATACCCTCCTGTCAGGAGGTTTTGCGGTGAAATATTAAAACTAATTTTTGGTTTTAACCCATGCTTAGCAAATTGCTCAAGATCGATTTCTAGCTGATCGATCACATAATTATCAATAATATGTAATAGATTATGTTGCTCAAGAGTCTCTAAAAACCAAGGCCCAGATACAGTACCGTCTTTATTGGTCAGCCTAAGTAGAGCTTCAAAGCCAACGACTTGTTTGTTGTACGGGTTAATTTTGGGTTGATAAAACAGTGTCAATGCACCCTGGTTAAGCGCCTCAGTTACTTCCTTTAGGCTGTGTGCATTAATTTGCTCTTTTCTTTGTGTTGCACTGAAAGAGCCTTCGGCTCCTTCCTCAATCATACGGCCTGCTGTGTAGCGCTTCATTAACACATCTAGTGCTTTTCCAGACAAATTATTGTCTCGGTTAGCCTTCAAAAACGGAAAATATATTAAGGCGTTAATCAAAACCAGTGCAACTTGTAGTAGAATCCCTTTTACACTTTCAGTTAACAGCCAACCATTAATAAATATAGGTGTAAACCAAGGTATTTCTTCAATATATTGAATGGAAATAAAGCCACTATAAAAAGCAAAATAAGCGATCGATGCATTAACTAAAGGGCATAATAAAAATGGCAATAAGATGTAAGGGTTAAATACAATTGGCAATGCATAAATCATAACTTCACTAATGTTAAACATAGCCAAAGGTGATGAGATAATCGCTATACGCTTTTCATGTTGACCTTTTTTTAAAAACAAAGCAGCAACGATTAAGCCCCAAATACAGCCAGTTCCACCCAAAATAACAAACCCAGTAAAAAAGTTGTAGCTGATTAAGTCAGGAAGTACATAGTAACTGGTTAATTCGCTAGATACTAAAATATGGTAAGTATTATCCCCATGAACACCGATAAACCACAACAAGTGAGATATCAATAATTGCATAGAGAGTTTTTCAAATACATTCCAGTGTGGATTTAGGGATCTCAACCCTTCAACTATGGTTTCAGCAGCCAAATCAATATAAGGGAATAACAGCAGCACCACACTAGTCACAATTAAGTAGGGTAAAATTAGATTTAAATGCTTACGCAAAAATAAGCTAATTGAGCTTACGCCTACTAGGCGGAAAACTTTCAAGCGCTCTAAATAAGACAAGGAATAACAACACACCACAGGCATCAGCAAAGAATACAAAGCACCCATGCGGTGATTAATTGCTAAGTCACTACCAGAAATTGTAATGTAACCCGTTGTTGCCGTGAAACAAGTGAAAACTAAAATAGGGCTAGCAATAGTGTGAACTTTGAGGTTTTTTGATAGGTAGTAACTAAAGGACATCAAGGTGAGTACCGGGAAAATGCCCCATACTAGCGTGTTGAAGTCCTCTAAAAATTGATGCTCAACCCCCTTCATGGAGATATTGAGCCACTGATTGATCAGTGTGATAACAGAAGCAACTATGAAGAAAGGGATTAACGCAATATAGCCCTCTCGCAGCGAAAGTATCACTGTGTTAGAGGAAATTTTAAATGCATATTGGTTAAATTTATTCAGCAACGTTCTTGTCACAACTCAGTTTTTCTTTTTACATTACCCCAATAAAATTAGAATACAATCGCTTATTGCAATTTTTTACTGAAAATAATTCAACCTGATCAGGCGTATATATCAACACCTATTAGAGACTGGATTTCCGAGCGGCGGCTGTCATTTTGTAAGGCTGAATACGCTTGAACAGCTTTATTTGAGTTGAAGGAAGGTTGATCGTAAATAACCGAGTGCTTATCTTGTCGAAACTGCTCTGCCAGTTTTACACCTTGCGAGCTGAACTTGATATCACTGACTTTCTGAGTGTTTTCAGTTGGGCGCGAGTCGTTCTGAGCTTTTAAAACCTGAGACCTAAGCTGGTAAGTATCTCTATTTTGAACAACTTGATTAATTTGCATCACACGCGCCCATCATTGTGCCTAATTTAAGGATAGCTTTCTATTCTCTACCAGGCAACTTTTTCCAAGTTACAGTGTCTCTCACGTAGTGTGGCTGTGCATCTTGTGCCGAGACAGTATTCTCAGCAGCAAAAGCGATGTCTCCAAGTTCTAACATGTAAGCTGCATTTGGCAAAGAGATCGAGTCAATGGTAGACACATTGAGTCGCTTTGCATCATCAGCGTAAGTTTGCCAACCAGTTCCAACCCCAGAGACTCCATTAAAGTCACCAGTTATTGTATCTGGCTTGATTACAATTTCATTTTGTTTCGCTACAGCATTACCTTGCGTATCTTTGATAAAGTGTCCTAGGTAAATTTCCCCCATACGCGCATCAATTGCGCTGATCACTTCATTGCAACCTTTTTCCTTAATAGCTTCTTGTGCCATGGCTTGAAGCGTAGAGATACCAGAGAGTTTTAACCCCGCTGAATAAGCTAACCCCTGAGCAACAGCAACACCAATCCGCACACCAGTAAAGCTGCCTGGTCCACGGCCGTATACGATCCCATCTAGCTGTTGAAGCGTGCAATTTGCCTTAGACAATAGCGTATCTACAAGCGGAAGAATTTTCTGACTATGCTGTTGGGGACACACTTCAAAATGAGTAAACGTGTTGCCTTCGAAATGTAGGGCAAGACTTAAAGCTTCTGTTGAAGCGTCTATTGCTAGCAAATTATATTTCATGTTTATCGATGTTCTCTAAAAATTTCAATGCCTTCTCCAAGTCTCTAGTGCGAGTCATTGGCGGTAGACTTTTAATAAACGTTTCACCGTATTTTCTCGTAACTAAGCGATTATCGCAAATAATTAGCACACCTTTGTCAGCTCTATCACGAATTAATCGCCCGACCCCTTGCTTCAGGGCGATCACAGCTTGAGGCAGCTGAATATCATCAAAAGGTTCTTTTCCGCTCAATTCAGCGTCTTTCATTTTGGCTTGTAGCAAAGGATCATCAGGCGAAGTAAACGGCAATTTATCTATTACGACACAACTCAGTGCATCACCTCTGACATCAACGCCTTCCCAGAAAGAGGCTGTACCAAGCAACACCGCATTACCATGACGAATAAACTGCTCCAGTATAATTCGTTTCGACGACTGCCCTTGCATAAATACAGGGTACTCGGTCGCAGTGCTGATCCCTTCATACACTAGATGCAT
Source organism: Pseudoalteromonas sp. Of7M-16 (assembly GCF_022347805.1). Lineage (NCBI taxonomy): Bacteria > Pseudomonadati > Pseudomonadota > Gammaproteobacteria > Alteromonadales > Pseudoalteromonadaceae > Pseudoalteromonas > Pseudoalteromonas sp. Of7M-16. Next base: position 34,409 of record NZ_JAKRFY010000006.1, read on the forward strand.
AACACGGTAACTGGTAAACAGTAAAAATGTGCGGCCTTGGGCTGCATTTATTACAGATTTTGCAACCTTCACCAATGAGTGTGGCATTAATTCGTCTTTGGTTTCAGGTAAATACCTTGGAAGGCAGAGTAGTGCTTGTTTTTGGTAATCAAACGGACTGTCGACGATTTTGTGAAAATCAGGCTCTAAGCCCAGACTAGAATTAAAGTGTTCTAAGCGATTATCCACTGACAAAGTAGCCGAAGTAAACACAAAGCCAGCTTCTGTTTTCTTGATTATTTCTCGAAATCGGTTTGACACATCCAGCGGCGTTATATGAATTGTGACAAAACGACGTGTTGTTTCAAACCAATAACTGTATCCTGTCTGCGCTACATCAAACGCCCGCTCCATCTGGCCTTTAAATGCCATAACGCGCTCAAATGGGTGTTCAATTTTGTCACTTCTATCAAGGCAAAGTTTCAATACTTTATATAAAAAGTCTAAATTACCAATAACTCTGTGAAGTGCCTCACAAATAACCTTGTCTTTAAGTGCTTCTCGCCAATCTCCGCGCGCGCCATCTCCACCAAAGACCAATCGCAGATCTGCAATACTGGTTGCTAACTTATTCAGCGTCTTGCCCAGCTGCAGCATGTCGGGCATATCACTTAGATAGATCACCCGAATGTCATTCACCAAATCATTAAGTTGTTTCGTACTGATCGACTCACCAAAATAGTCACTTGCAATTTCATTTACTTGATGCGCCTCATCAAAGACATAAGTATCTGCGGTGGGCATCAACTCAGCAAAACCAGAGTCTTTTACTGCCATATCCGCAAAAAACAAATGATGATTAATCACAACCAAATCCGCATCCATTGCTTTGAGCCTTGCTTTACGTATATAGCATTCAGCAAAATCTGGGCATTCTTTCCCTAGGCAATTATCAGCTGTCGAACTAACATAGGGCAGTACTTTGGCATCTTCTTCGATACCAACGCAATCTGCCAGATCGCCTGTTTGAGTCTCAGTTGCAAATTTTGCAACCATAGCAAGCTGGTGCATCACATCTGGATCGTCTGTTGGGACGTGCGCAACATGCTGATTAAGTCGATATGTACATAGATAGTTAGCACGCCCCTTGAGCAACGCAGTTTTGCGTCCTTTTTCAAGTGCTTTTACAAGATTTGGTAAATCACGGTGATACAATTGCTCTTGAAGTGCTTTTGAGCCTGTAGAAATGATCACTTTCTTCTGGTTTATAAGAGCTGGAACAAGGTAAGCAAACGTCTTACCGGTACCTGTACCCGCCTCAACCACACACTGACCACCATTTTTGACAATTTCATCAATTGCAACAGCCATTTCAATTTGAGGCCGTCTTGGCTGATAACCAGAAAAATGGCGAGCAAGCGGACCGGAGGACGAAAAGTACGGTTCTATAGACAAAGAAAAATATTACCTGACTAAATAAGTCAGGCAATTCTAATTTCAAATCAAAATGAGAGCAAGCCAACCCTGCACACTGTTCCGTATTTTATGCCTAGTTAAGCCCCTAAACACCGATAGATATTCAGCTTTACTGCCTCAAAGCTTCCTTATTCATGCCCAAGTATCTAAATGAGATTCATCTTCTTCACTTTTCACTTCTTCCTTGTCTTCATCTTCAGGCAAGTCCCGTTGATGTTTAAGTTCACTATCGACATTATTTGCTTGAGACTTTCCCTTTATTTTCTCAGCTTTGTTATCCAATACACCGACGATCTTAAATGGACCATTGTGCGCAATTTTCAAGCGAACAATCGGAGCCATGAAAGGTTTAAATACATCCATATACACACCTCCTCCAAAGTAAACTACTGACCTACATACTTATTATCGGCTGATATAAATTATTCTTTATTTATTTTTAAAAAGTGCTTGCCAGCTTCGGTAATTTCATGATTATCTATAAAAAGTTAATCGAATTACAAAAAATTTTACATTACAGGTAAGAACATGTTTTTAAATCTGACAGCAGTACATCATCACCATCATACATCGGGATAGCCTGTCAGGTATTTCGCTGGTGGGTTATTCCTAAAAGGAACCTCCGGCGAATCACTCAACGTATTTAAAATTTATTTCGCCCCGAGGTTCCCTCGGGGTTTTTCGTTTTTGAATATTAGGAAATAAATTATGAATACAACTAATCGCTTACGTATCGCAATCCAAAAATCAGGCAGACTATCAAAAGACTGCCAATCCTTGTTAAAACAACTGGGCGTCAAGCTCAATCTACGTGAGCAACGCCTCATCGCTCACTCAACCAACATGCCAATCGACGTACTACGAGTGCGCGATGACGATATTCCGGGATTGGTAATGGATGGCGTATGTGATTTAGGTATTGTGGGTGAAAATGTACTTGTCGAAACACAAGCTGAACGCGAGCGAGTCGGTCAAGCCAACGCCGTAAAGAAGCTTTCTAAACTAGATTTTGGCTATTGTAGACTCGCACTTGCATGGCCACAGGAACTAGGTCAACAATCTAAAGACTGGTTTAACGGCAAGCGCATTGCAACGACCTATCCTGAAATATTAAAACAGTACCTTGCCGACGAAAATATTGACGCAAGTGTTGTCATGTTAACGGGCTCCGTTGAAGTCGCACCACGTGCAGGCCTTGCTGATGCAATTTGCGACCTAGTTTCTACTGGCGCAACTTTAGAAGCCAATGGCTTAATGCAAGGTGATACCATTTTGGAGTCCAATGCTTGTTTAATTCAAAATGCAAACCTCAACGACGACAACAAACTTTCTCTGATCAACAAGTTACTCCCGCGTTTAAAAGGTGTTAGGCAGGCAAAAGAAAGTAAATACATCATGTTACACGCTCCGAAAGCAAAGCTGGAGGAAGTCTGCGCGCTGCTACCTGGTACAGGGCAACCTACTTTGCTCTCACTCGCTGGCAGTGAAGACTATGTGGCGCTGCACATGGTAAGCAGTGAAACGCTATTTTGGGAAACCATGGAAGAGTTAAAAGCACTAGGGGCCAACTCAATACTCGTCATGCCAATAGAAAAAATGATGGAGTAAACCATGCTCGTTTGGAATCAACTAGACCAACAAGCACAGCTGAAATTGCTCACTCGCCCTGCGGTTAGCGCAGGTGCGGGAGTGCAAATGGCTGTTGAAGGTATCATTGAGGAAGTGCGCCAAAAAGGCGATCAAGCTCTATTTAAAATGGCTGCGCAGTTTGATAATCGTCAATCGGATAGGTTGCGCGTAACTGAAGACGAAATCGCTCAAAGCGAACTTCAACTCAGCAACGAGTTAAAAAGTGCAATTGACCAAGCGTACGACAATATTCGTGCCTTCCACGAACTGCAACTGCCTGAATCGAAAATGCTTGAAACACAACCTGGCGTTGTATGTGAATTAAAATACCAGGCCATCGATGCTGTTGGAATTTATGTGCCTGGCGGAAGTGCACCACTGCCCTCTTCAGTGCTAATGCAAGGTGTATGTGCGCAGTTGAGTGGTGCAAAAACAGTCGTGCTCGCAACACCGGTTAAAGGGGATGAACGCATCCACCCTGCGATTTTATATGCAGCTAAAAAATGCGGTATCAAGATCATCGTTGAAAGTGGTGGTGCAGGCGTTATTGCCGCAATGGCACTGGGAACCGAGAGCGTCCCGAAAGTAGATAAAGTTTTTGGCCCGGGTAACGCATTTGTGACCATGGCAAAACAGCTATTGTCTCAGTCTGTGCCGGGATTCGCTATCGACATGCCTGCTGGGCCTTCTGAGGTGCTCGTTATTGCCGATGAAAATGCCAACCCAGCTTTTGCGGCAGCCGACTTATTGTCTCAAGCAGAACACGGTGCAGATTCTCAGGTATTACTCCTGAGTGATAGCCCAACATTTATTAATGAAGTTAACGCGGAAATCACTAGGCAGTTAGCAACGCTATCAAGGGCTGACATTGCCAAACAAGCAATGGGAAATAGCGCGCTGATACTCGTTGAATCAATCGAGCAAGCGTTTGAACTCTCGGCTGAATATGGCCCTGAACATTTAATTCTGCAAATACGAGATGCGCAATCTCAAGTTGACTTAGTTAAAAATGCAGGTTCAGTCTTTGTCGGTGACTATACACCAGAATCAGCAGGCGATTACGCATCGGGAACTAACCACGTACTACCAACGTATGGTTACAGTAAAACCTATTCCAGTTTAAATTTAATGGATTTTTTTAGAACCTACACGGTTCAATCCATTACCAAACAAGGTTTACTTGATTTAAGCAAAGCGATTTTACCTTTGGCTGAGGCCGAAGGGCTGGATGCGCACGCCAACGCCGTTGCAATTAGAATAAATGGTGAGAAATAACAATGTCTAATTCATTACTACCGCAAAATATTGCAAGCTTAAAAGCTTATAGCTCGGCTAAAAGTGAAAAGCTCACAGGCAACACTTGGCTTAACGCCAATGAAAGCCCGTTCAATAAATCAGTTGAATTGTCACTCGATGAATTAAATAGATACCCAGAGCCACAACCTGAAGCCGTGATCAATGCGTATAGTGATTATGCACAACTCTGTCCCTCACAGGTTCTGATGACCCGAGGTGCAGACGAAGGCATTGAACTGTTGATGCGCACATTTTGTGAACCAGCAAAAGACAGCATCGCCATTTTCACGCCAACTTATGGCATGTACAAGGTGTCTGCGGACACACAAAATATCGCCATTAACGAGCTTTCACAAGCGCAACTACAACAAGAGCAAGTCAATGAATTAAGCAAGCGTATTGGCAACGCCAAGTTGGTTTTTATTTGCAATCCAAATAACCCAACAGGAAGTTTAACGCCTGTAGATAAAGTAGCATCCCTGGCAAAAGCACTCGAGAACTCAGCATTAATTGTAGTGGACGAAGCGTATATTGAATTTTCGCCAGAACAAAGCGCCGTGTCTTTGCTACAAGACTTTAATAACGTCGTAGTACTTAGAACTCTGTCTAAAGCATTTGCACTAGCCGGGCTACGAACGGGCTTTTTACTTGCTAATGACGCAGTATTAAACCCGGTAAGAAAAGTCATTGCCCCCTACCCTGTTTCAACTGCGGTCGCAAAAATCGCTGAGCAAGCACTGACACCAGATGCGGTCACACAAATGCGCCGGCAGGTAAGTATTTTAAACAGCAACAAATCCAAATTGGAAGCGTGGTTAAGCAACTCCCCCCTTGTCACTCAATTATTATCTGGTGAGGGCAATTTCATCACCTTGCAACTGAGCGACAAGGCACTTATTGGTAAAGCGATGAAAGCCGGCACCATCATGCGACCATTTACACTATTTGGTGAAGACAACTGGCTCAGAATATCTATCGGCAGCGAGCAAGAATTAGAACAAGTCAAACTTTGGTTAGAGCAAAGCAAGTAAGGAAGTAAAATGAGTACGCCATATCTATTCATCGACCGCGATGGCACATTAATAGAAGAGCCAGTAACAGATAAACAAGTAGATAGCCTAGAAAAGCTAGCACTACTACCCAATGTTATTCCAGCTATGCTGGCGTTGCAAAGTGCGGGATACCGTCTGGTTATGGTGTCTAATCAAGATGGGTTAGGCACTGATAGTTTCCCCGAAGAGGATTTTGCCGCCCCGCACAATAAAATGATGGAAATCTTTTCATCACAAGGGATCAAGTTTGACGAAGTATTAATTTGCCCACACTTTGACGAAGACAACTGTAATTGCCGTAAACCAAAAACAGGCCTACTGACGTCAATTATGCGTTCCGGTAAAGTCGATTTATCTCGATCTTATGTCATTGGTGACCGCCACACAGATATCCAGCTCGCTGAAAATTTGTGTATTCAAGGTATTCTTTATGATGGTGATTGGAATAAAATCGTCACTGAGCTAACAACACAGAATCGCCAAGCAAGCGTAATAAGAAACACCAAAGAAACACAAATTTCTGTCACAGCAAATTTGGACCAAACAGCTAACGGCGAGATAAATACAGGCCTTGGTTTTTTTGACCACATGCTCGACCAAATCCGTACTCACGCAAATATTGGTTTGGAAATAAAAGCGAAAGGTGACTTGCACATTGATGAACACCACTTGGTAGAGGATGTGGGTATTGCGCTTGGTCAAGTACTTCGTGAAGCCTTGGGCACTAAGTCTCAAATCGCACGTTATGGTTTTGCCCTTCCTATGGATGAGTGTAAAGCAGAATGCCAACTTGATTTATCGGGTCGCGCATCTTTTGTACTCAACGCCGATTTTAGTCGAGATAACGTGGGTGATTTAGACGTACAAATGGTCGAGCACTTTTTTAAATCTTTGTCAGATAATGCGCAAGTAAGTCTGATTTTAAGCGTATCTGATGGCAACTGTCACCACCAAGTAGAAGGCCTATTCAAAGCATTTTCTCGTGCACTACGCATGGCAATAGCTAAAGACAAGTCACAACTCACAGCTAGCTCAAAGGGGTGTTTATGATCGCCATAATTAATACTGGATGCGCCAATATCAACTCTGTTCGTTTTGCCTTTGAACGCCTCGGAGTCACTCCCGAAGTACTATCAGACCCAAATCAGTTAAATCAGTTTGACCGCGCAGTGCTGCCAGGTGTTGGTCATGCCAATGTCGCAATGAAACGCCTAGTTGAACAAGGTTGGCAGCAAGCTGTTAATGAATATAACAAACCTCTGCTGGGCATTTGTCTCGGAATGCAGATGCTATGTGATGACAGCGAGGAAGGTAATGTCAATGGGCTTGGGATTATTGACGGCAGCGTCAAGGCGTTGCAAACAGGTAATTTAACGAGTCCACATATGGGTTGGAATAACATTAAAGTCACCAAAGAACACCCTTTGACCAAGGGTATCACAAATGACGATCAAGTTTACTTCGTGCACAGCTTTGCCCATGAGGTAAATAGTACGACGTTGGCAAGCTGCGAATACGGCCAACCCTTCTCAGCAATTATCGCTAGAGAAAACTACGCCGGTATGCAGTTTCACCCTGAAAAAAGCGCCAATGTCGGTGCAAAACTTTTAACTAATTTTATGCAATGGCAAGTTTAATAAGGAACGAACATGATAATCCCTGCACTCGATGTTTTAGATAGCCAAATTGTTCGCCTTTATCAAGGCAAATATGATACGGCTCAATTTTATCCTTTTGACTTGCAGTCTCGCCTTCATCAGTATCAAGATGCTGGCGCCATAAAATTGCACCTAGTTGATTTAGAAGGTGCGCGAGACCCAAATAAAAAACAATGGCAACAAATTCAAAACGCCACCAGTGAATTAGACACTCCCTATCAAGTTGGCGGGGGGATCCGTGCATACGAAGACATTAAGCAGTGGCTCAAAGCCGGCGCAAATCAAGTGGTAATAGGATCTTTAGCAGTAGACCAAAAAGAGCAATTGGCCGAGTGGATCCAAGAGTTTGGTGCCGAGCGTTTCGTCATCGCATTGGATGTGAATAAAAGTGCTGACGGCTGGTCTGTCGCGACTCACGGTTGGCTGAGTGACTCTAGCATTTCCTTATTTGAGCTCATTGATTTCTATTTGAACCTTGGCGTATACGACTTTTTGTGCACGGATATTAGTAAAGATGGCACCATGACGGGCCCCTCTTTTGAATTGTATCAACAAATAGTTGCACACAGTCCAGCGGCAAAAGTACAAGCTTCTGGTGGCGTTAGCTCTTTGGAGGATATAAAACAACTCATCAAGATCGGCGTAAGCGGCATAATCCTTGGTAAGTCGTTATTAGATGACGCATTTACAGTTGAGGAGGCTATCGCATGTTATCGAAACGCATAATTCCATGTCTTGATGTCAAAAATGGTCAAGTCGTCAAAGGGGTGAAATTTAAACAGCATGAAGTCGTTGGTGACATCATCGAACTTGCTAAGTTATACAGCGAGCAAGGTGCCGATGAACTGGTATTTTATGAAATTAGTGCCAGTGTTGAGAAGCGATTGCTCGATTTAAACTGGGTCAGGGATATCGCCAAAAACATCGACATCCCTTTTTGTGTTGCCGGTGGGATTAAGTCGGTTGATGATGCTGCTAAAGTACTAGAACAAGGCGCTGATAAAATATCAATAAATAGCCCTGCAATTGCTAGGCCTGAGTTGATCAAAGAACTACATGACGAGTTTGGCAAGCAGTGTGTTGTGGTAGGCATTGACAGCTTCTTCGATGAGCAAAGTGGGGAGTACTTGGTGTATCAGTTAACAGGGGATCCAAATGCTGCCAGTCAAACTCGATACAAAACCCAAGAATGGATCCAGCGAGTCCAAGATTTAGGCGCAGGTGAAATCGTTTTAAACTGTATGAACCAAGATGGAGTACGCAAAGGCTATGATTTATCACAGCTGAGCCAAATGAGGGCCCTATGTGACATCCCCCTGATAGCGTCCGGTGGTGCTGGTAAGGAACAGGATTTTGTCGATGTATTTAACCAAGCCAATGTCGATGGCGCCTTAGCTGCAAGTGTCTTCCATAAACAAGTCATTGAGATACCAAAGCTAAAACAATATTTAAAAGATAATAAGGTAGCGACAAGATTATGAAATTAACACCAGAGAACCTCAGCACTGTCGACTTTGGTAAATCAGAGTTGATCCCTGCCATTGTGCAAGACTACGCAACAGGTGTGATCTTGATGCAAGGGTTTATGAACCTTGAAGCACTACAGGTAACCTTCGAGAAGAAGCTTGTCACATTTTACTCAAGATCTAAGTCTAGACTGTGGACCAAAGGCGAATCTTCGAACAATGTGCTTTCACTCGTTGAAGCACACACTGACTGTGATAAAGACAGTATCTTAATTTTAGCAACACCTGCTGGCCCAACTTGCCATTTAGGGACTGAGAGCTGTTTCGAAGGAGCAAAACCGGAACTTGCTTTTTTAGGTACTTTAGAAAAAGTCATCAGCGAGAGAAAAAACGCAGATCCGAACTCTAGCTATACAGCTTCATTATTTGCTAAAGACTTAAGCCGAAGCTGTCAAAAAGTCGGTGAGGAAGGTGTTGAAGTTGCTCTCGCGGCCATGAAACAGGATAAAGAGGAATTACTTAACGAATCTGCTGATTTAATTTACCACCTGTTAGTACTTTTACAACGAAGTGAGCTCAGTTTACCGCAAGTTGTCGAGACATTAGCCAAAAGGCATCGCTAAGCTATCTCATCCGAAATGACCATGGTATGCTTAGGAAAAATTTAAAAAGGAAGCTGCCATGGTTGTTCGCCACCTATTATATTCTATCGGGTTTATAACGTTAGTTGGGTGCAATATACTCCCCAGTGACGTAGAGAAAAAAGTTGAAAACATGACTGACTGTGAAAAGGTAAATGCACTGATCACAGGGGCTGGTGATGGCTTTTCAATACTAAAAGGTAGCGAAATAAACGGCAAACTAATGAAAAGCTGGCAACCTAAAGCACACTTAATTGAAGACAGCTGTCAGATCAACTTATATACCAGCGGTAACACCGCATATGAGTGCAATAAAGCGTTTTCAGGAAAAACGGCTGCATTAGTTAGATTTGAACAAGTAAACGAAAAGCTAAAAACATGTTTAAGCCCAGATTGGGAAGAAAAACAGCATTTTGGCAAAGAAAGTAGCCGTTCAACATTTACCAGCGACCTATCAGATACGAAAGTAGCCGTTAATTTTGGTACTACCTTGGACAAACAAAAACCATGGGCCGTCAGTTTGGAAATTGTCAAATAAACGACTTCAGAATTGTATTGGTTTAGCAGTGAAAGTAGATAGCTCTATTAGAGTAAGCTTTGGTCTATCTACTTTTGGCTAAAAGTGAAACCAATCAACCGATAATATGTCACTTCAACCCTATTAAACAACCATTCCATCAAATGTGCCTTATTGGCATTCACAACTGCTCTCACCCCACACAATGCCAAATTAACTCTATCGTGCCTCAGGTTCCCGTCTGTCTCCTCCCCCCCAACTAGTCCATGAAGAGTAAACAGAAGTGCGGAGAATAATCATCAGATTGTATGCATTTGATGGACAACGTATCTCTTACAAATACTTTTGCTAAAACTCATTTTTTTTAAGTCCAATTTTGCTATCATTCGGCACTTAAAATTTGTGAAAACGATTATAGAAGGCAACTTCGAATGAAAAACGCTCAATACGACTATCTAATCGTCGGTGCTGGTTTATTTGGTGCTGTGTTTGCCCGAGAAGCTACGGATCAAGGGAAGAAAGTTTTAGTTATAGACAAACGAGACCATACCGGTGGCAATATTTATTGCGAAAACATCGAAGGCGTCAACGTTCATAAATATGGCGCACATATTTTCCACACCAGCAATCAAGAGGTGTGGGATTATGTAAATCGTTTTGTATCATTTAACCACTATGTCAACTCGCCTGTTGCTCGATATCAAGACAAGCTTTACAACCTACCTTTTAATATGAATACGTTTTATCAATTGTGGGGAGTAACTACACCTCAAGAAGCAAAAGATAAAATCGCGCAGGAAAGAGCGCCTTATGCTGATATTGATCCTCAAAACCTTGAAGAACAAGCTTTGTTCTTAGGCGGTCGCGATCTTTATGAAAAGCTCATCAAAGGGTACACAGAAAAGCAATGGGGACGCCCTGCTACGCAAATCCCTTCTTTTATAATTAGAAGACTGCCATTTAGATTTACCTTTGATAACAATTACTTTAATGACCTTTATCAAGGTATTCCAATTGGTGGTTACAATGCATTGACCGACGCATTACTTGAAGGTGTCGAAGTACGAACTGGTGTAAATTATTTCGACAATAGTGATGAATACAATCAATTAGCAGAGAAAGTACTTTATACAGGTAAAATCGACGAATTTTTCGATTGCCAATTTGGCAAGTTGGAATATAGAAGTTTGCATTTCGAAACTGAAGTACTTGAACAAGAGAATTACCAAGGCAACGCAGTAGTAAACTATACAGAGCGTGAAGTACCTTACACGCGTATTTTAGAGCACAAGCATTTTGAATTTGGTACTCAAGAAAAAACGGTCGTAACTAAAGAGTATCCACACGAATTTAGTAAGGACAACGAACCTTATTACCCAATTAATGATGAAACTAACAACACATTATTAGCCCGTTATCAAGAGCTTGCTAAAACGGAGCTATATGCCAATAAATTCATTTTTGGCGGCCGTCTTGCAAATTATAAATACTACGATATGGACGACACAATAGAAGCAGCTTTGGCACTAACCGATAAGGAACTAGCATAAATTATGAGTAACAAAGTTTATATTGCTCGAAACTACCGCTCAAAATTTGATGCCGCAGGTAAAGCTAAAATGGACTGTGAAACCATATTGGAAAATAACGGCTGGAAAAATATTGGGTTTAAGCAAACTTGGATTGCCAACTCTATTTTGGGCACTTTGATCAGTGCGCTAGGCGTTACTTGGGCTATTTTAAGGCTGAAATCTGGAAGCACCGTTTGTTTACAGTATCCATTCAATAAATTTTATGGCTATTGCTTGTGGGGTGCCAAACTAAAAAATAGTAAAGTACTTACGCTTGTTCACGATTTAAAGAGTTTAAAAGGTAAATATGGTCACTCCGATAAAGAAGTTAAACTACTGAAACAATCTGATCAGCTAATTGTCCACAACGACAAAATGGCGGCGTGGTTTCAAGAGCAAAACTTTAACTCTGAAATTACCAACATAGAAGCGTTTGACTATTTGCATACTGATAACCCAAATGCAAAACGTACTCAAACAGACTATGAAAATATTCGCGTTGTGTTTGCCGGTAATATGGGCCCGTTCGTCTATGAACTTGATGGCCTTGAGCGTGGCAACTTTAAGTTTGATTTATACGGTGTCGGATATGATGAAAAAAAGGTCAAAGACATCAACAACACTATCTTAGATTACAAAGGCTGCTTTCCATCAAACGAAGTCATTGATCATATTGATGGTGATTTTGGCCTTGTTTGGTATGGCAATACCCTAGATTCGTGTGACGGTGTTACCGGTAAGTATTTAATGTTCAACAACCCACACAAGCTGTCTCTGTATTTACTGTGCGATATGCCGATCATCATCTGGGATCAGGCTGCAATGGCTGACTTAGTTGAAAAAGAAGGTATCGGATTTAGCATCAGTTCTTTGAGAGATATAAAAGATCGCTTGGCTGAACTTACGCCGGCTGAAATTGAGCAAATGAAGAAAAATGTTCAGCGCGTTAAAGCCGATGTCCAATCTGGGCAGTTCTTAACAAAAGCACTAAATAGATTATCTTAATATATGAACTATATTTTATAATCATAGTAACCCCCACTTTTGTGGGGGGTTACTTATATGCATCCCTTGAATTTACCTCGCGTATTAAAATAGGTGATATCGGCTTTAACCCATCATAAAATGCCATATCAGCAGATATTCGCTCTTTTTATCACCATACTGTGCAATAAATAATAACTGTAATTTGTAAAACCAATTACAACAGTATCTAATTACAAAGCTCACATAGTTCAGGTTTTGCGAACATCTAGGGCGGATCAGTATAAGAAGAAAGACACCACCATCTTCACTGAAAATGTCCATTCAATATGTGCTTTCGTATTAACTATTCAATATATAACCAGCCCTTTTTTCCCTCAAATTAAAATACCCAAATAAGAAACACAGCGTAAACCTATAACAATTTAGAATAAACCTTTTGTTGAAAATATGTACATAAATGTTAAGTTGGATTTGCACTACTCGTTTTAAGGAAAAAAGCAATGAAACTAAAAATGAAAAAACATCACCTAAAGTCTCTGAATACTAATAACACATCACAGCAACTAGATAAACAAATGACACCTCTTGTTGCTGGTGGTAAACCAGAACTTACCCACCCATTTGTATGTACATCTTTTGTAGGTTTTACTTGTTAAAATTAACTTTAAAAAGGAAATAGCTATGCTGAAATTAAATAAGAAAAAACTAAAAAACTTAACAGACGACAAACAGCAGTTAGATAACAAAATGACGCCATTTGTTGCTGGTGGTGTGACTACTAGCCGCTCATGGTGTTGGACTACTGGTCTATGTACTGACACTCAACTTTGCTAATTTTATCAGACGATAAACATGTTACTAATTAAAGGAGGTTATGCCTCCTTTATTTATAACGACCTTTCATCCCCTCCTGCTAAATCATGTACACCACACAAAATAAAGTCATCAGCTCCTTGATATAGGATTGATCATTCGACATGAAAATAGCGCCCGGCAATGCTCCAACAGCTAAGCTAACTAGCACCAGCCTCCACATAAGTTTATTCACATTAATCGGAAAGTAATTTTTTCAGAAGTACCGAAGAAAATTAGAAATCAAATAAAAAACATGGCTGAGATACGCACACTTGACTACAAGGCAACCAAACTTTAAGCGTCCTTTGAGCGTTTCGAATAGCTGCGAAATATGCATTAGACAACACATGTTATCTTAAATAAAAAGCTAAAAAGTGATAGCTCAACTGCTTGTAACTTCACCTACTTGAAACAAGTAGTTTTACAAAAAAACCTAAAAAAAATGAGAAATAGTAAAAATACCCCTCCAAAAATTTAATTTTTTACTAAGATATTTATGTGGTTGAACACAACATCACCAATCTTTGACTTTTTTTCAATTATTGTTAATTTGAGCTTAAGTTAGTGGAGATTTAATGGCATAGTGTCGTTACCAAAGTGGGTATTTACATTCTTTGAAATACCTGACGGATATAAAAATAAACAAAGAGCGTAAGGGAGAAATAATGTCCATCCAAGTAAATTTTGAACTCACTGATATCGATTTAGAACATTTCCGCACAATGATGCAATCAGCAATTGAGCGAAGCAGCCATTTAAGTGAAGAAGATATTATCAGTAAAGCTCGCGAGCTTGTGCAACAAATGGAAGGTACAAACGTCCCTGAGTTTGTTAGAACACGAATGATGTCACTGTCAGCGCTGATCGACGCGGTTCAAGATGACGAATGGCAAATGCCAGAAGATGAAAAGAAAGAAATCATGCTTTCTTTGGCTTATTTTGGTGAACCAGAAGATATTGTTCCAGACAATGTCCCAGTACTTGGATACATTGATGATGCAATTATGATTGAACTTGTACTGCAAGATCTATCATTAGACCTTAAAGCATATCGAGAATTCTGCGGTTTTAGAGCGACAGAGGAAGCCAGACGCGGTGAACACGCAAAAGTAAACAGAGAAAGTTGGCTGGCAAGCACACGAGCACAAATTCGCTCTTCTATGCGTAGAAATAGATCCGGCGCTAAGAGCTCACGTTTTTTCTCTCGCATCATGTAATATCCATTTGATAAAAATATAAAAAAAGGGAGCAAACTAGCTCCCTTTTTATAATTTATTTACTATTGGGATGTTCAACTCCAACCCACGCTTTATACAAGTTCGCTTGGCGGCTAGAAGGAGATTTTATTGCTCGAATGACTTTGTTTCGATTTGCTTTTTCGCCTAGCTGCAATTTCACTGTCATTAATTTATGTCGTCGAATAAAGTCCACTTCCACAATTTCACCCGGGCTAAACAAAGCTAAAGTACTCGCAAGATCTTTGCGAACGTGATGTTTGTTGAGGGCAACTAGTTTATCACCGGCGGTTAAACCAGCTTGCCAAGCGTTACCATCTCTCGCTACATGGGTCAATTCCAGCAGCTGGCCTGCACTTTTAGTGGTGCCATCAATGCTTGCCACTTTCACCGTACCAGGCGGATAAACATGCTCCAATCCAACTTTTTCGAATAAGCTATCGAAATCAATAATCGCAGGATTATCAACATAGGTTTGCCACCAATTTGAATAATCGTTGCCACTTATTTCCTTAAGTATCCGTTTTACATCATCACTGTTAAATGAGTTGGGTAGCTTATGTTGCTTATATAGCTCGCTATGTACATCTCGATAGCTAACTTTACCTTCACTTTTATCTATCAGGTCGATATCCAGCGCCAAAGAAACTAACGCCCCCTCTAAATAGATATTGGTGCTGTAATTTTTACCGTGATCTCCGCCTTGGTTTATCCATTTATCAAAACTGGTGTGTGCCACCGATTGCACTTCCCTGCCCGGTGTTTGCAAATGTCGATTAAGTGTTCTGTTCAGCGATTTATAAAACTCTTTGTTGGTGGTGATCCCTGCACTAAGTAATAAGTAGTCTTCCAAATAGCTAGTTGACCCCTCTACAAGCCATAATAAATCGCTGTAATTAATATCCACATAGTCATATGGAACTAACCCTTCAGGTCGGTAGTTTTTTACATTCCATGTATGTATGAACTCGTGTGCTGCGGTGGAGATAAAGCCAATATAGTCATCTCTTGAAGCAAATTTATCGCGGTGCCTTTGAATGATGGTGGAGTTTAGGTGCTCAGTTGCTCCCCTTGCTCCACTGGTTGCATGTACCATAAATACATATCTATCATATGGATAATCGTGCCAGATCAAACTTCCCGTTGTCACTAGCTTTTTTAAATCTCGGATCATTAAGTCAACGTCGTAATTTCCCTCTCCCCAAATCACCAATTCATAGTCTCTGCCTTCGACGCTAAACTTATGCAATTCATTGATACCAGTTTCTATTGGAGAGTCGAGCAACACATCGTAATTCGCCGCTTTAAAGCTATGCTTGGAATTAGCAAAGTCCATACCCGATACCGAGCGCCAGTTATCCGGGACGTCTAGGTTTACGGTTACAGGCTCTTGTCGAAACGAATCACTGAACATAAAAAATCCAGAAGCATCGATAAACGCATGACTATCATCGATGTGCCTCGATCTAAGGGCTAATTCATTCGCATATACTTGATAAGATACAGATACTTCGGTGGGTTCATTTAAATGGACTCGCCAGGTATTTTTATCTGTTTTTTGCCATTTTAACTGCTTCCCACTTTCACTACTTGCTGCAAAAAAACGAATGCCATTGGCCATATCCAGTATCTCATAACGGCCAGTACGCCAGTCAGGCAGTTGAATATCAACATAAGATTGCGCAGATTTCGGAAAAGTAATTTCTACATTGCCTAAATGATGTTGCGGTTGTGTTATTGAGAGTTTGTACTCGACATCAGCGAAGGTAAATTGACTTAAAAGTGCCAAAGAGATCAGTGAGAGATTTTTTTTCATACTATAAAAAATTAAAGAGTTTTCCTAAAATTAGCAAAATTCCTTACACTTGAGTTAATAAATTCGTTGAACCTACATGATAAAAAGCCAAGTTGATAATTAAATTCTCCCACATTTTTCAGTAATTTGATGTAAACTTGCAATTGGATATAGTAAAAAAAGATGTTGGATTTTTGTGACTGATAAAACCGTACTCTTGGAAAAAAAACTCTCTCAAGCTATTTCAGCAAGAAAAACTCTTGAAGAAGCAAAAAAGACGCAAGTCTCGATGCTGTCTGACTTTGCGACAAGATTGTCTTTTAGCTGTAGAGGACAAGATGTAGCCCTAGACAATCAACTTGCGAAGTTTCGAAGTGCACTGAACAAGGGCATGGAAATAGAGCAACTTACTCCGTTGATTGAGACCACGATAACTCAATTAAAACAGCAAGAAGCCGTTTATGAAGCTAATGAGCGAGCTTTAACAACCCATATTCAGTCTGCTGGAAAACAATTACAAAAACTAAAAGGTTTACCAGATGATACCAGACGCAAACTGAGACATGTGCTTGATCATGAACTTGGTGATATCAAAGCTGTTTCGGAATTTGTCCCTTTACTCGAAAAGATATTGCAGTTTTATATGCAAACACTGCAAGCGAAAGCAGCGCCAGAGTTTAGTTCATCAACTCGCAATCCTGAGCTAGCCATTGAACTGTTATCTCTAACGAACGAGCTGGTTTTTGAAGAGGACGTTTCGGAGCAGATAAAGCAAATCAAACAAAGCTTGTCCGCTGATGATTCGGTTGACTCACTGTTGGATAATTCAGTCAGCATTATTCGTATATTCGCCAAATCTATCGCCCGTGAACGTCAGTCTGCTCAAGGCTTTTTAGTCTCTTTGAACCAAACACTTGAAGAGCTTCATAAATCGATTGTCGAAACCACAAATCAGTCCAAGTCGGTCAATCACGAAGTCTCAGCATTAAACAAGCGTATTGAAGAAAAGATCTCAACTCTGAATCATCAAACACAACAAGCAACTTCTATCACAGAGTTAAAGCAGCTCGTAGACAATGAACTAAAAGAGCTTAGTAAAGACTTGATTGAACGCGAAAGCATTGAACGCCGAGACAAAGAGGTTCTGCTTCAAAGCTTTGACAAAATTAATGACCGCATCAATTTACTCGAAACTAAAGTAACAAATTATAAAAAACGCTTAAACGAGCAAAAATTCAAAAGCCTGCTAGACGGCCTAACTAAATTGCCTAATCGAGCCGCTTTTGATGATAGGTACAACCAAGAATTTCATCTCTTTGAAGTTCACAACAGTGATGTCACACTCGTCGTTATTGATGTTGACCACTTTAAATCAATTAATGATAAATACGGGCACAGTGCCGGTGATAAAACATTGCAGGTGATAGCCAGAGCACTTAAAAAGTCAATTAGAAAAGCCGACTTTATTGCTCGCTATGGTGGCGAAGAGTTCGTGCTGCTTATGCCGGGTATGCCACTGAGCTCAGCGCAAAGCCCGCTTGAAAAAATACGTAATACCGTAAAAGCAATCCCATTTAGATTTAAAGAAAAAGAAGTACAAATTACGATTTCATTAGGTGCAACACAGCTTAAAAAAGGCGATACACCGCTTACAGCATTTGACCGTGCTGATAACGCACTGTATGACGCTAAAAACTCAGGCAGAGACAAACTTTGCATTAGAGAATAACAAGGAGAATGCCTATGCATGTACAGCTAAACCCAACTGGAGTTCTTAATTTATTATCACAATTAGAAGTCGACTTGTTACAACAGTCTTCAACTTTCGAAAGATATCAATTATTCCGAAACTGTGTGTTGGCTGTTCTAAACGTAGGCAGCCACACAGATTCAAGTTATGAGATCTACCGAAAGTTCGAGGATTTTAATGTTTCTCTGGTTGCGAGAGAGCGCGGCATAAAAATTGAACTGACCAATCCACCAGAGTCTGCATTTGTTGATGGCACAATTATCAATGGTATTCACGAGCATATCTTCTCAGTCATCCGAGATATTTTATTCATTTGTCAAAGACACCAAGATACGCTGATCGAGCCTAAAGAAATTACACACATGGTTTTCGATATGCTGCGAAACGCAGGCGCACTTGAAGTAAACACCGATCCCAATATGGTTGTTTGCTGGGGGGGCCACTCCATCAATGAGCAAGAATATAAGTATACTAAGGAAGTAGGCTATCAGCTCGGTCTTAGAGGGTTAAACATTTGTACAGGTTGTGGTCCTGGTGCAATGAAAGGACCAATGAAAGGCGCAACCATAGGGCATGCCAAACAGCGTATCACTAACAATCGATATTTGGGCCTAACAGAGCCAAGCATTATCGCCGCAGAGCCACCAAACCCTATTGTCAATGAACTGGTGATCTTGCCTGACATTGAAAAACGCCTCGAAGCGTTTGTCAGAACAGCGCACGCCATTATTATCTTTCCCGGTGGCGCAGGCACTTCAGAAGAATTGCTTTATCTACTTGGTATTTTGCTCCATCCAGAAAATGAAAAACAAGTCCTACCCGTTATTTTAACGGGGCCGGAGTCCAGTGCCGCTTACTTTGATGAAATATCTAAGTTTGTTGAGAAAACACTTGGTAGTGAAGCGCTTAACAAGTTTGAAGTCATTATCGATGATCCTGAACGTGTCGCAAAAACCATTAAGTCCGCAATGCCTAAAGTACGAGAGTACAGAAAGTCAGAGGGTGACGCATATTACTTTAACTGGACGCTTAAAATTGAAGAGCCGTTCCAGCAACCATTTGAACCAACCCATGAGAATATGTCATCTCTTGATTTACATTTAAGTCAACCTAAAGAAATACTAGCGGCAAATTTACGACGTGCTTTTTCTGGGATTGTGGCAGGTAACGTGAAAGACAATGGCGTTAAAGCAATAAAACAACATGGTCCATACGTGCTCTCTGGCGATAAATCACTCATGTCAGACATGGATAAACTATTGCAGGCTTTTGTAAACCAAGGTCGTATGAAGTTACCTGGCAGCAAATATGAGCCCTGCTACAAAATCCAGTCATAAAGCAAACTACGACCGTATAACTTAGATAGTTATTTAATTAAAACAAAAGCTTTTAGGGGCGATGAACTCTCATCGCCCCTCTGTTATAATCCTCGAAAGTACCAACAAAAATTTGTTTTATATACATTTATGGCCCAATTACTGCTGATTGACGCACTTAACTTAATTCGTCGTATATACGCTGTTGATTGTGAACAATCAGGGTTGACTGATGAGCAAATCATTCAAAGCTGTTATCAACGCGTAAAGAACGCAACCCGAAAACTACTTAAAACATCCCAAGCAAGTCACGCAATTGCAGTATTTGACGGGGACAAAAGCTGGCGTTATCACCTTTACACGGAATACAAAGCCACGAGAAAACCAATGCCACAGCAGTTAAAGGATAACCTTGAAATTGTTGCCCGAGGCTTTACTGAGCAAAATGTAAAAGCATATTTTCCAGTTCAAGATGAAGCAGATGATATATTGGCAACGCTGGCATATAAAGCGTCAAATCACGGCGTAGCGTCAACGATTGTATCTACCGACAAGGGTTTTTTACCGTTAATTGGTGAACACATTCAAGTCTATGATTACTTTAAACAACAAGGTATATCGTCTGAGGACGTGAGGTCCAAATTTTCCTTAGATAAAAATCAGCTTCATGATTTCTGGGGGTTAATGGGTGACAAAACCAATGATATTCCAGGAGTAAAAGGAGTTGGGAAAAAAACCGCTGTTGATGTATTGAGCCAATTCACTTCAGTAGAAAATGCACTGAACAGCCCTAGCCTTCATGGAACAATTAGAAAAAAAATAGAAACTGATATTGATAACTTTATTTTGAGCAAAGCACTAGTAGCCCTTAGAACCGACATTGAAGTTGGTTTTACTTTAAAAGAGCTGCGTCTCTGATCATTGCATTAATCACAAATTACTTGTTATGGATACACGCTTCGGATAGTCTTACCGAGCTGTATTTAGGTGACTTAAATGATAAAAAAAGTTCTACAATATATATTTCTGGGCCTCGCGGTTTACGCCGGGATTGTCTATCTTGTGATCAACTTTTATAAAGATGATCCAAGAGCGATGCTATGGAAAGACAGGGAAGCTTTTAACAAAAGGTTTATTAGCAAGCTCAAACCAGATACACGGATGGATTTAGATTCAGTGCTCGACAATTTAGGTAGCCCAGATCTCACCTATGTGAAATCAAACGATGATACAGTCTTTCAAATTGTCTATTACCGCACTCAATTGATGAAACCAGACGGCATAACAACACAAGATGAATGTACTGGTTTGTTATTTAAAAATGGTCAGCTAATTTTGTGGGGAGCTGGTGCAGTTGTAGCCTATGAGAAAGCGCTAAATAATGACGAATAAAGACATATCAAAACAACTCTTCGAATTGGTAAACAAAACAGAGCAAACACTTAGGCTTTACTATAACAAACAAAAATGGCCCAGTATCTTTCCAACCCTCGCAGAGCTTGCTCAGTTGTACACGCACACCTACCAAAGCGCCCCCAATGCACTGCATAGCTACCTAAACTTTAACTTTCAACAACTATCCCCAACGACAAATTTGGTGGTTAAAAAGTGCATTTTGGTATGTATTATCTCGCAGGGCCATGGCTATTCAAATAACATTCGTCAAGAATTACTTGTCGCTTGTTTGGCCAGCTTTTTGTGTGTAAAAAAAGAAAGTGACAAATTACTTAATGCACAACCCCTGACTGAACAGGGTAAGAAAATATGGAAAATAAGATATCAACTCGCAGTCAAAGTACTTGAACATGGTGGCTCGGTTAATAAACAGGCAACTCGCATGATGTCTCGACTTCAGCCGTACTGTGAAACCTTAAAGAGCAAACGCGTTGCGCCACTATACGACAACACTACTTTAGTTGTGGCCATTGCACAGATCATTGCAATGGCTTTGGTTAAAACTCCCACTAAGCCCAATACTTTGGCCTCTGTGGTGAAAAAACTCTACTTATCCAGTTATGACGAATTTACCCGCGACACCTTAAACAAACTGTCTATGCAATTCAGTCGCTTTGCTGTTGGTTGCACAACTGTATATCGCGGTCAAAAAGCGCTTCTTTTGCAAAGAAACGATAAGAACCAAGTGATTTGTACATTTGAAGGCAATAAGGTCGATCGCCTAGTCAAAACACAAAGCTCGTTTGAATTTGAGTACAGGACAATCTCCACAGCAGATAAACACCTCCTTTTCAAAGTGTGGGGACACATAGAATCGCAAGAAATCGCCGCAACAGAAGACTCGTTTGAAGCAACTTACACTGTAATAGACAAATTGAGTAGAAATAGTTTTGCTAGTTTTAGAGCTATTGAAAAAACAATTGAGCCGTTTCCATACATAGAGCAAGCACTTCAGCAAGCCGCGAAACAATATAATAGAGAAGCTCAAAAAGGTGCAAATATTCGACACTGTTTAACTATGGTCGGATTAAACACAGCGAGTTTGCTCTGTCAGCGCGTACTTATTGAGCAGGTTATTTCTCAGTTGCGTCACCCCTTCGCCCTTGATATATGGCATAAATATCAGCAGCTCGCACAGATCTTAGCAACTTTAACTAAACAAGCATATGGACAAGAATATGAGAGTATTCTCTCCCCTATCAGCGCGGTCGTCGCCTTCATGTTAAAGCATCATGATATTGATATAAAACGCTTCACTTGTGTCAGTGAACAAGCCGACTCATCAACACCTTATTCTCTGGCAAGATTATTTGGCTTTTTAGAATTCAATTCGACACAGCTGGACGACTATTTTTCCCACCACTTTGATAACAGCCCTCCACATGGCGCTTTCATGCAATCAGAAAGAGAAAAAGACAGTACTTTGAGTGAAGAGGCAAAAACGTTTGTTGCCATTAAAGTACTTGCAATGCAGTGGAGCAGCGCCCACTTTACACCTACAGCTTGGCAACATCATGTTTTGCAAAACCAAATAAAGAAATTTGGCTGGGATAGCGAAACGCAATTGAATGACGCCATCTTAGCGTTATCCTTACACAGCATGATTGAATAATATTTATTCTATAAATGCAGGATATAACAAACATAAACTAAATTTATGCCCTTTTATCATTCCTTGCTGGAATATCTATGAATAAATTGCTATAAAACGCGCTTAATTTTTCAAGCGAACACACACTTTTTATTTGATTGACTACAATAAATAGATCCTTCTTTTATGTGTGTACAATTTATTTTGATAAAGGAAAACTAAATGGCTAAGCAAACAGTTACCGTTATTCGCGGCGATGGTATTGGTCCAAGCATCATTGATTCTGCAATTGAGATTTTAAACGCAGCGGGCTGTGATTTTGAATACGAATATGTTGATGCAGGTCTTGCAGCACTAGAAAAAACTGGTGAACTGCTTCCACCTGAAACATTAGAAGCTATCGAGCGTAATAAGCTTACCCTGAAAGGCCCTTTAACAACACCTGTAGGTGAAGGTTTTACATCTATCAACGTTACTTTGCGTAAGCAGTTTGGCTTATACGCAAACGTGCGCCCAGTTAAGTCTTTTGAAGGTACTCAAGCACGCTACGACAACATTGACATCATTACTGTACGTGAAAACACACAGGGTATGTACTCTGGTCTTGGTCAAGTAACATCTGAAGATGGTACAGAAGCTGAAGCAATGTCGAAAATCACACGTGAAGGCGCTGAAAAAATCGTAACTTTCGCGTATGAGCTTGCACAACGTGAAGGCCGTAAGAAGGTAACGGCAGTTCATAAAGCGAACATCCTAAAATCAACTTCAGGTCTATTTCTAAAAGTGGCTCGTGAAGTCGGTGAGCGCTTCCCTGATATCGAGTCAGCTGAAATGATTGTAGATGCGACTTGTATGAAACTAGTTATGAACCCGGATGAGTTCGATGTTGTAGTTACAACTAACCTATTTGGTGACATCATTTCGGATCTATGTGCTGGCTTAGTTGGTGGTTTGGGTATGGCGCCTGGTGCAAATATCGGTGAAAATGCTGCGATTTTTGAAGCGGTACACGGTAGTGCACCTGACATTGCTGGTAAAAATCTAGCAAACCCAACATCTGTTATTCTTGCTTCTATCCAAATGCTTGAATACCTAGATATGGGTGAAACTGCTGAGCGTATCCGTAGCGCTGTTGCTGACGTTATCAAGTCTGGCGACCGTACTACTCGTGATCTTGGTGGCAGCCATGGCACCACTGACTTCACACAAGCTGTGATCGAACGTCTATAATAGATACACAAAAAGATAGCGCAAATTGCGCTATCTTTATTCTCCCCCAAAGGCTCTACGCAACATTCACTCTATACCTTGCCACTTAAAAGTTATTAAACTTCAACCTATTGACCTCATTTTTAACTCTACAAACAACAGTTCCTTAACATGCAATAAACCTCCTAATTATTTTAGCTTTGCAAATATTGCCACAGATACATTTATGCATTGCCCCCTATTTTTATAAATTGAAATATTACATTTCAAATTTATCAACGCCAAAAAGGGTTATATTATGCATATCTCCATCCTGGCTTCTTGACAGAAACATCGATTGCCCTTTAAATTAAAACTAGTTAAATAATTTAGTAGATTTGAAATGAATTTAGTTAAGCTTGCAAAATTGGTTCTCGTGGTGGTCTTAGTATTAAGTCCATAGGGGCCTGTGTGAGTATATGCTTTCATCGACCCCGCACAATGCGGGGTTTTTTTATGCCAAGATTTAACTTGGCTGAGGAATGAGGTAATGAATGAGCAATTTAATGGCTCCGAGTTAGTTGTAAAGGCGCTAAAAGATTTACAAGTACAATACATTTTTGGCTATCCAGGCGGATCTGTTTTGGATTTGTACGATGCTCTATTTGAGCAAAGTGATATAGAACACATTCTCGTCCGACACGAGCAAGCTGCAACTCATATGGCAGATGGATATGCTCGTGCTACAGGCCAAACAGGCGTGGTGCTCGCTACTTCTGGCCCTGGCGCAACTAATTGCATTACAGGTATCGCAACGGCCTACATGGACTCTATTCCAATGGTTGTACTTTCTGGGCAAGTGCCGTCAAACTTGATTGGTGATGACGCGTTTCAAGAGACCGACATCGTTGGCTGTTCAAGACCTATTGTCAAACATAGCTTTAATTGTCGAAATGCAGAAGATATCCCCGCAATTTTGGCCAAAGCCTTTTACTTAGCTAGCTCAGGAAGACCGGGACCGGTCGTTGTTGAGTTGCCAAAAGACGTCTTAATTCCACAAACTAAATTCAACTATGTTATGCCACCGCAACTTGATATGCGGACATATAACCCAAGTACTAAAGGCCATTCGAAGCAAATCAAAAAAGCGGTAGAGGCGATTTTACAAGCTAAGAAGCTGGTCATTTATTCAGGTGGTGGAATCGTCCTATCGAATACTTCTGACAAGCTGACTGAGCTAGTTGAAAAGCTCAACGCGCCAATTACAAACACTTTAATGGGTCTAGGTGGGATCAGTGGTAACCATCCTAACTTTATTGGCATGTTAGGAATGCATGGCTCCCTTGAAGCCAATAAAGCGATGGCTAACGCCGATACTATTTTAGCACTGGGTGCCAGATTTGATGACCGAGTGACAAATAATGTTAAGAAGTTTTGTCCCAATGCAAAAATTGTCCATGTAGATGTAGATCCAACTTCTATCTCTAAAACAATTCAAGCACATATCCCTGTAGTTGGCTGTTTAGATACAGTTCTAACACAGCTATTAAATGGTATTGATAACAGCAGTATTGCCATTGATCGCAGTGCTCAAGAAGCTTGGTGGAAAGACATTACTCAATGGCGAGAAAAGAAGTGTTTGGACTTTGAAACCTCTGAAGACAAGATCAAGCCTCAGACGGTGATTAAAAAGCTCTATGACATTACTCACGGCAATGCGTATGTTTCCTCCGATGTGGGCCAACACCAAATGTTTGCAGCACAATACTACCCATTTAAAAAACCTCGTCAGTGGATCAACTCTGGCGGACTTGGCACCATGGGGTTTGGATTACCTGCGGCTATGGGCGTAAAAGTTGCCTACCCGCAAGAAGAAGTCGTGTGCGTAACAGGTGACGGTTCTATTCAAATGAATATTCAAGAGCTTTCAACCTGCCTCCAATATGATTTAAATGTGAAAGTTGTATCATTAAATAACCGCTCACTAGGCATGGTTAGGCAGTGGCAAGATATGCTATATGATGGTCGTCATTCTAGCTCCTATATGGAGTCATTACCTGATTTCGTCGCACTAGCCGAAAGTTATGGCCATGTAGGGATCAGAGTAGATCACCCTGACGAGCTGGAACCAGCCCTAGAAAAAGCATTTTCAATACAAGATCGCTTAGTGTTCTTGGATATTCGAGTTGATGAGAGCGAACACGTATACCCGATGCAAATTAAACACGGTGCCGTTGACGAAATGTGGTTGAAAAAAGGAGTAAAGGTATAATGCGTAGAATATTAGCAATTCTATTAGAAAATGAACCAGGTTCACTGTCACGAATTGTTGGGCTTTTTTCTCAAAGGGCCTATAACATTGATAGTTTGACCGTTGGCACGACTGACGACAAGACACTTTCTCGCATTACTATTACCACTCATGGGGATGATCGAGTCGTAGAGCAGATCACGAAGCAAGTTAACAAACTCGTCGATGTGTTGAAAGTCTTTGACCTAACGGAAATCAACCACATAGAAAGAGAGCTGTTAATGGTCAAGGTGTTTACTCGAAATGAAGCGATGAGAGCGGCAGTTACTCGAGTAAGCGACGTGTTTGGAGCAGCCATTGTTGATATGGGAAAACAAAGCTACACACTTCAGCTGGCTAGCAGTACAGATAAAATTGAGAGCTTTTTGGATATGCTGCGCCACGAAAGTGACTTAATTGAACTCGTTCGTTCAGGAGCTGTTGGCATAGGTCGAGGTGATAAAGCGCTCAAGAGTTAAATAAGTCAGATTAATTATTTTGGGCCTTTGTGCCCATTAATTATAATCGCCTTACCGTTATTTATATATTCTAATTTTTATAACTTAAAAATAAAAAAGAGCCAAAAGGCTCTTTTTCAAATTTTTGGTCACGAGATAAATCTCACAGCCAATTATATTCGTCATTGAATTAAAGGTTTACTTGATCCTTTAAGCCTTTACCAGCTTTGAAGCTTGGGATATTTGCCGCTGGAATTTGGATTTCAGCACCTGTTTGTGGGTTACGGCCAGTGCGTGCTGCGCGCTCTTTTACAGAGAAAGTACCAAAACCAACTAGTGCTACTGAGTCACCTTCTTTTAGAGCTTCAGTTACAGCACTAGTTAAAGCGTCTAATGCACGGCCAGCTGCCGTCTTAGAGATATCAGCGTCGTTCGCGATCTTTTCAACTAGTTGAGCTTTGTTCATTTTAAAAATTCCTATATTTTTTTATTTTCTGCCGGAGCAAATTCTATGTTTATTCATTTTAAGCATGAGTGCAAGCCAAAATTCAACTATATTCGAAATTAATCTGACAAATTGTGCTTGTTTCGTATATATTTAGCTAAAAGGGGAACGATTTAGCTCATTACCTCATCATTCCTTCTTACAAAAGAACACGAGTCAAGCCACCTCAGCATCTCAAAACCAATAAGCCATATCGCACCATAAATAAACCAAAATAGCCACAAAGGCTCTAATGTAGACAATACTCCGACTTTCGACCCTGCATAATAACTGCCCGGTGTACACAACCAAACAATAGGTGCTCTGTATTTTATGGGTAGATAAAAAAGCTTGCTTAGAGACTCTCTAAACGAAAATAGTAAAGCGAGCCACAACAAAACTAGCCAAACAGGGAGCGTTTCATCTCCATAGTCGATGACACTGAAGTTCACAGCAACAAGTTCAATGGACAAGCCAACCCACAGCCCTATAAGCACAAACTTAGTATCTCTGGACTTGTGCGGGCTTAAAAAAAACATTAACGCTATCGCAATGCCAACCAGCAATAATGCATCAGACTGCAAGAAAAAAACTGCAAACCAAGCCAGCTGAAATAACGCAAAGTTAATAATGACAGAATGTTTTTTCATCATCGTTAAAATACCTAGGCTTTCTAGCAACAAGGTGCACGGCACTCGTTGCTCTTTGCTTAAAACCACCTTCACAGTAACAAAGATAAAACTCCCAAAGACGATAGAATCGCTGGTCAAACTTCTTATTATCCAACGATGGCCAAGCTTTATCGAATCGCTCGCGCCAATCGTACAAAGTTTTCGCATAATGCAAGCCGATATCTTTAACCGAGTGAACAACTAGATCTGTACTGCTGCATATTTGCTTGCTCATTTCTGTAATTGAAGGGAGACATCCACCAGGAAAAATATATTGTTGGATAAAATCAGAGTTTTTTAAATAGTGATGGTATCTTTGACATGCAATGGTTATAGCTTGGATCAACATGACACCATCTGGCTTTAACAATGCGCTGCACTTTTCAAAAAAGCCGGCCAAATAGTCATGCCCTACTGCCTCTATCATTTCGATTGAGACTAATTTGTCAAACTTACCACCAAGCTCTCTGTAATCGTCCTTAAGCAATGTTATCTGCTCTTGCAACCCAAGCTCATCTATTCTTTGACGCACATATGCATGTTGCTCTTCGGAGATTGTGGTCGTGGTAACCTTGCAACCGTAATTTTGTGCAGCGTATATCGCAAAGGCTCCCCACCCAGTGCCAATCTCAATGACGTGATCTGATTGTTTGAGGTCTACTTGCTCGCATATTTGTTTTAGTTTGTGTTGTTGCGCGACTTCAAGCGTTGCGTTGTGTGTTGGATAAACAGCACTAGAATAAAGCATTTCATCACTCAAAAACGCACTATACAAGTCGTTACCCAAATCGTAATGGGCAACTATGTTTTTCTTTGAACCCGCTTTAGTGTTGCGATTTTTAAAGTGTGTTACTTTGTTAAACAGCCCAGATATCAACGCAAACTTTTTCTCGAATTGGTCCAACACGTCTTGATTAACGACAAATATTTCTATGAGTTTGGTTAAATCTGAACAAGTCCAATGTCCCAAAATATATGACTCACCCGCCCCAACGCTACCGCCAAGAGCAAATTTGGCGTACATTTGTCCAGAGTGAACGTGTATTGTTGTTTTATCTGAGCTTTTTTCATTGCCAAATAAAAACTCTTGATCCGCGTCAATTAGCCTTATATGCCCCCACGTAATTTGTGCTAGTGCTTTTAACACTAATGTCTTGCACACTTTTACTAAAAAGCCGTCGCTGTTCTCGCTGCTAAATGATTGTGTCGTTTTTTCCATCTTACAAACTTCCGGGATGACTGATAAAAGGAACTCGCTTAATAAAAAGCTTTAACGCTTGCCAGTAAATGCCTTTCACAATTGAAAAAGTCATCGCTGGAAACTGCTTCAACAAATTACTAACAGCGTGTCTTTCTAGTGGCACTCGCTGCAGTCTTAATGTGGCGTCAAATAGGAGTTCACGCTCTTTTTTATTCTCGATGTGGACAAAGGCATGTTGCTCAGGTGCTTTTATATGCCAGTGGTATTCCATATCCAAGTTCATAAAAGGTGATACGTGAAAAGTCTTTTCAAAGTTCACTTTTTTTCCAAGTGGAACAAGATAATAGTGGCGCTCATTCCATGGTGTATTGCTCACCTCAGCGATCATGTGTGTATATTTGCCGTCTTCCTTGGAAAAAAAATAAAAATTAACAGGACTAAAGTAATAGCCAACGCAGCGAACCTGTCCCATTAAATATACTTTGCTACCAGAGGCATCAACGCCCAGTTCAAGGCTTTTATCTAACGCTCGCTGCTTTAAAGGTTCCTCACTTCCAACTAAATAGTCAGCCTGTTCAAATCGCAGTAATTTTTTCCCTCTGGTACCGAACATTGGATGAATATCATCCAATAGGTGCAACTCGTCCAAATCAAAACACATCATGTACATTGGATATTTAAAGTGATGGTCTGCGACAGTATAGCGGCGGTGCCTGACATCGCCTAAGTAGATGGCACTATTCAAAATTCAACTCCGAGCTGTTCAGCAACATCTACTGC
Source organism: Pseudoalteromonas sp. Of7M-16 (assembly GCF_022347805.1). NCBI lineage: Bacteria > Pseudomonadati > Pseudomonadota > Gammaproteobacteria > Alteromonadales > Pseudoalteromonadaceae > Pseudoalteromonas > Pseudoalteromonas sp. Of7M-16. Next base: position 63,750 of record NZ_JAKRFY010000006.1, read on the forward strand.
GCTTTTGACACCATCTTCGTGAAAACCATTAAACCAATAAGCCCCGCAAAAATAAGTGCGATTAATTCCATCAATTTCCGACTTTCTTTTTTGTGCTCGGATGCTTTGCGTATTAAATACTGGGTGAAAATAAGTAAATTGATTAAGTATTTTATTCTTGTCTATCTGAGCATCATTATTTAACGTGACACAATATTGCTGTGCAGAAGATATCCCCTGAAGGATGTTCATTTGATATGTTACACTTGCAGGCCTTGTCTGGCTCTCATCTAGCGCATAATTCCAACTTGCCCAAGCTGCCCTTCGCTTTGGTAGCAACGATATATCGGTGTGAAGAACAACGCTATTTGGCGTATAAGGAATAGACCCTAATACATCAAGTTCGACATCAGATGCATCTTTCAGCAAAGCCAAAGCTTGATCAGAATGACAAGCAAAGACAACTTCATCAAAATGCTCGACGTTTCCATCGTCAAATGTTATCTCGACGTACCCATCTAGACGCGCAACCGACTTAATATGGGCGTTTAAATGTATTTTATCCTTGAATGACTCAGTCAAAGGCGCAATATATTGCTTTGACCCACCTGGGATAACATACCACTGAGGTCTGCCTGCTACGTCTAATAGCCCATGATTGTAGAAAAACTGAATGAAGAACTGAATTTCAAAATCTAGCATACCTTTTAAGCTGGTCGACCAAATCGCTGCACCCATAGGTAAAATATAGTGCTTTTTAAAAAACTCATCGAAGCCGTGTGCGTCTAGGAAGTCACCCAAATTCGTATGCTTCGAATAATCGCCACTATGATACAGTGCTTTAGATAATCGGTTAAATTTAACAATACTGTATAGAAACCCCCAAAATTTGGGCGAAAATATATTGCGCTTTTGAGCAAATAGTGAAAAAAACGTGTGTCCATTATATTCGAAGTCCCTACCTGCTGTTTTAACGCTAAAGCTCATTTGTGTCGGCTTGCGGCCAACCCCTATTTGGTCCAACAGCTTTTCGAACAAAGGATAAGTGCGGTCGTTAAAAACAATAAAGCCAGTATCAATACCCTTTAGCCCTTCCGGTGTCTCAACATCAACGGTTGCTGTGTGACCCCCAAGCCTATCTTCTTTTTCAAATAAGGTGATATTGTGTTTTTTGTTAAGTAAATAAGCCGCACTTAATCCTGAAATACCAGACCCAATTATTGCAATATTTTTCAACGTTTTATCCTTTTAGCGATTGGCGACCAAAGTTTGAATGGAAGAAGGGAGAAAAGCTTTAAAAACAAAGTAAAGCGTTTTGGAAAGTGGATTTCATCACAACGATTTAAAACCCCGTTATAAATGCGTTCCGCAGCCTGTTCACAACTCACTAAACAAGGCATAGGGAAATCATTTTTATCGGTGAGTGGGGTCTCTACAAATCCAGGGTGTACCAAAGTGACATTTATATCTTGTAACTCTACTTGCATAACGCGCGTTAAATAGCTTAATGCCGCCTTAGATGCACCGTAGGCTTGCGCCCTTGGCAGCGGCAAAAAGCTCGCGCTAGAACTGACTATAACAAGTTGCCCATCTTTTTTAATCTTGGGTATAAATGCCTCTAAACAATACCCTGTGGAAATCAAGTTAGCGTGGATAACCCGTTCAAATAACGCCGAATCAAACTGATTTGCGTCATCTATATATTCACATACACCGGCATTTAAAATCACAATATCTAAGTTATCAAAACAGTTTGCAGCATCAAACACTTGCTGTTTCGACGTTATATCAAACTTCGATGTTTTAATACTTTGCTGTGAGAATGCAGCGAGTTTTGACTCATTTCGGCCACATGCGATAACATTGTGAGAAGACGAATAACGTTTTACCAACGCTTCACCAATACCCGATGTAGCCCCCGTTATCACTACCTGCTTTTGCTCAACTGTCATGATACAGCTCGCTTTTCAAGTGTTTTAATAACACTGCCAAGTAGTGGTATATTGCGATATAACAAGGCGCCCACATCAAAGTAGTCTCGGTGATTAATCACTTTCTCACCTTTAAAAGTAAGTTGGCTATGTCCTGCAACAGTAATGCACTTTTTATTATTGAGCTTGTTATGAGAAAAGTGCATATCCCAATATAAAAAACCTTTGTCTTCTATTATGTAGTGTTCTTTTATATCGAAGGAAATGGAGTTGACATTGGCGTACATGTTTTCAAAGTACTTTGTTAATTCCTCAATTCCTTCAACTCTATGTAGAGGATCAGAAAAGACGATACTTTCGTCATAAATATTTCGTAACAGACTTAAATTTTTGTCCGAGAGTTGATTATATATATCAACAAAGTTGCTAAGATGCTGTTCCATTCCTAAACCTTAAATGCATCAAGTGCTCTTGCTCTTGCTTCTTTATGCTCAACGATGGGTGCAATGTAGCAATCTCTCCCAACAGACCTTATATAATCATGCGGGAAGTGGATATATTTAGCAGGCACCCATTCTAATTCATGTACATATTTACGAATAAAAGTACCATCAGGATCAAATTTTTCGCTCTGTGTTATCGGGTTGAAAATTCTGAAATAAGGTTGTGCGTCACACCCTGTGCTCGCTGCCCACTGCCAACCGCCATTATTAGCTGCCAAATCGCCGTCAATTAGCCTATTCATAAAATAAGCTTCTCCTTTACGCCAGTCGATTAATAAGTGTTTTGTCAAAAAGCTCGCCACGATCATACGAAGTCGATTATGCATCCACCCAGTTTGATTTAGTTGCCGCATTGCCGCGTCCACTATTGGATAGCCTGTTTTACCCTCACACCATGCTGTGAAAGCGGTTTCGTCATCTAACCAAATAACGGCATCGTACTTCTCATTAAAGTTTTTTCCTTTGCATAATTTTGGAAACACAAACATTAAATGCCGGTAAAACTCTCTCCAAAGTAATTCATTTATATATACGAAAGCCGAAGTTTTTGTCCTTAATAATATGTCCGGAATTCGTTGCTGTATTCTCGCAATTAAATCCGTGACACAAATCATCCCCAGTGCCAAGTATGGGCTCAATCCCGACGTTCCTTTAATACTTGGAATATCTCTATACTCACTATATTCGTTTAATTTATTGTCTAAAAATAACTCTACAACTTTGGACAATGTCTCATCATCCACGGGCCATTTTTCAGATTGCCCGTCTGAATTTAAAACATCCGGCGAGTACCACTTTATGGGTTTATAGCTAGTTTGTAGATATTTTCCTAATGGGAAGGTGCGCTGTGAAAATCCTGCTAGCCAAGCTTTTTTAAACGGGGTAAATACTTTGAACATCTCACCACTTTTAGTAACTACGCTCCCAGGCTGACATAAAACATCTCCATCATACAAGTGAAACTCAGCGCCAGATTTAGAACACTGAGCATCTCGATTTAGTTCATTAATTTCATATTCCCTGTTTGCGTATACGTGCGTAAATCCATGCAAAGTAATGAACTCATTGAATTTGAACGGCAATTGTTTGAAGTCGCCGGCATCCACAACATGCAGCTTGATGCCAAGTTCAGCCAATTTCCTTCCCAAGTAGTCAAGTCGCCTCTTTAATAAGTCTATTTGGACTTCACTGGTTTTGTGAATTTGCCACTGTTTTTCACAGACAAAAAACAGCGCCTCGCTGGCGCCGTTGTTCACTGCATCTTGAAGTGCTTGGTTACTCGCTAATCTAAGATCGCGCCTAAACCAATAAAGTACTTTACTCAAATTGCAAACCTTAGTTTTAAATCGTGAGGATATGGGTCGAAATATACTTGCTGCTCCAAGTAGGCTTTGGGATGCACTCGCAAATGATGCTTCAAAAGCGTTAAGGGTACATTTAAAGGTACCAAGCCTGTTCGATATTCATCAATTGCCTCTACCATTTCAGCCTTTTCGACCTGAGACAATTCGTTTTTGAAGTAACCTTGAAGGTGCGCCAACGTATTTGCTTGCGCTTTGCGGCTAGCTGGCTTTTTCAACGCTTCCATGAGACCTAATATATACTCACCAGCGCCTTGCTCTATCGTATTGGCCTGCACTTCGGCAAGCAACCTGCCAAGCTTGCGATAAGCTTCATAATTGTGGCTCATCAGCAAGTATTTGTGCTTAGCGTGAAACTCCGTCAACTTGTGTTTACTCAGCTTCTGCTCTGTTAGCTCCTGCCAAGACTTGTATACATATACGCGCATTACAAAGTTTTCCCGTAAATGTACATCGTTCAATCGGCCGTTTTCTTCGCATGGCAATAGCGGATTGTGACGCATAATTTCTGCTGCAAATGCGCCTACCCCCTCTGCTGTCGCGCCAGTACCAGCGTCATTATAAACTTTAACGCGTTCCATACCACAGCTAGGACTTTTTGCGCAAAAAACGAAACCTGACAGCTCTTTGGCTTTTGTTTGGGCTATCTTTTTACCATATTCAGTTAATTTAGGACCTACATCTTGCGTCCCATCTGGGCGGCATACTTTAATGGTGTCGCCAAAACGTACTTGTCTTATCGTTTCGCGCGGTATTGGCATACCAATCGCAACTTCAGGGCAAAATTTCACGAACTCGACATGTTTACTGAATTCGTCCATACAAAAATTAGAGCGTTTGTGCCCCTTATCAAAACGAACCTTGTCTCCGCCAAGACAGGCACTTAATCCGATTTGTATCGGTGAATTAAATTGCATACTCGACTCCCATTTTAATAGATAAGATTACCAATTGGGTTTAGCAGTTTGCTAAGGCCTTTATTGAAGTGCAATGCACTGTCTACTAAAGTAAAGCACAAACAGCCTTCTTCTGTTTTAGGTGTATGGTTATGCCTGCCATCTAGCATAATAAAATCACCAGGTACATATGAACCACTTTCATCTTCGAAAGACCCATCTAGCAATAGAGTTAATTCAAACCCTGTGTGCGTGTGCTCAGGTATCTCCCCGCCGGGCCTTATGTGTAGTAAACTGCTCCGCAAAGGGCCTTCGTCCAACTCAAAACGAGCACGAGAAACCTTTCCTGCATTGATAAAACTGCCTAACTTTAGGGCCGCGATTGCTCTTGGCAATTGAACAGACTTATCCTGATAATCAAACATTTGAGGTTCTCTAGGGACCATCGCACTACTCATTTCTAGTTGTGTGATGTCATTTATCATCGCTTCAAATGCCAGATTTTCTTCTGCGCTCGTATCTGCTATATCTGAACAGTTACTTGCGTTGCTCTCAAATGCAGACTCAGCTTGCTTTGCTTCTAACGCGTCGAGTTCCAGTTTACATGCGTCACACAACTCTATGTGTGCGGCAATCGCTACACTTAATCCAACAGGAAGCTCACCAGCGACGTGCTTTTGCATCAACTGTTTTGATGGGTGATATTTAATCATGCTGCTCTCCCAACTCAACTTTTAACTTTTTAAGTGCCAAGCGTAACCGTGATTTGACGGTTCCAACAGGTATACCTAGATGCTGTGCTAATTGCTCTTGCGTCATATCCTCAAAATAGACACCGACTACAACGTCGCGCTGCGCCGCTGGCAGACTCTTGATTTTTTCTTTAAGTTGGTTTGTTTGTAAATGATCTTTGAAGCTTCTTTCGCAAACTTGCTCATCGTGGAAAAGAGGCCATATCTCTTCGCTAAGATTGTCCTCTTTGTTACTTTTTACTTTTCTCAAAGCGTCGAAAGATGCGTTTCTCATTATCGTATACACCCACGTGGTCGCTGCGCCTTTATCTTGGTGATAAAGCTTTGCTTTTCTCCATACCGACGTCATAGTGTCTTGAACGAGTTCCATCGCCATGGCCTCTGAACCAAACTGCTTAATGCCGAAACGCTTTATTTTCGGCGCAAAGTATGAAAATAGGTAAGCGTATGCTTTTTTATCTGCATTGTTTGCTACATTCACTAATGCTGCCGTTAGCTGCTCTGAAGGGGTTTCTTGCATCCCTACGCTTTTACCTTTTATTGTACGGCAATCGCTTGATTGCTCTAAACTAACCATAATTTAACGCTCTGAGTCAGTAACATATTAGTCTATACGAATGGCTTTGACATTCAGATCACCCTGTTTCATCAAAAATCTCAAAAAGAACATTGGCAACTGCTTGATAAGAGTGGCAACTCTGTATTTTTTGCTTTTGGTCTAAAGTCAGAGGGAGCAACTCTAGCCATCTAGCAGCTACCCAAATTGGATCTGCATAGTTCTTTTTCTTGTACAAGTCGTTCAGCTCTGTGTTGATAACAAAAAGGTCTCTCAATAAATCAGCAAGACGTTCGTGATAAATGAAATTGCCGTCTTGCAAATCCCAAAGCGGTGCGTTTATTGGCTCGCACCAAGCATGTTTCAAGTTTAGATCATCAACCTCTGTATCTAAAATACTTACCCTGCTCCTTGCATACACATCTATTAACAGCTGCCCTGCTTGGTCTTGGGAAAAGTCTACAATTTCTACATAAACGCCCTCAGTCGACACTTTGGAAGAACGTGTTTTATCACTATGGCAAAGCACAAAGCCATTCCTCTCTTTCATCGCGACCTTTACCATGTGAAGATAGCGCGGCTCAAAAATACGTAATCGCGTATACCCTTGCGGCAAAATATATATAGATAAAGGGAAAAGTGCTCGTTTCATATTGACTTAGTCATGTTAATTTCTAAGTGTTTTTACGCCTCCTAGCTAAAATCCGATCAACTCAAAGTTTGAAATTTCCCGTCACATGTGCTTTTTAGAGATAACAATCAGCGCCAAAGGTATTTTTTAAGTGCAACACGCCCTGAAGTTACCGCAACGCCCTCAGCTTGTAGCTTTGTGCTTTGAGTCTGAAATTTGTCGCTATCAAGAGGAAACGAGATCTTGCCTTGGCTATTTATCACTCTATGCCAGGGGAGCGTGCTGTCCTTTGGCAATTTTTTCAGTAAATAGCCAACAGCTCTGGCATGTTTAGGCGCACCTGCCAGCTTTGCGATCTGCCCGTAAGTCGCTACCTGCCCCTGCGGAATTGCACCTATTAATGTATACACATTTTGTTTAAATTCATCGTTCACTGTATTGCTTACCTAACTCTTTAAACCCTGCCCATAGATACTGAGCCACCGAGCCTTGATGTGGCAAGTGCCGTCTAAATGCATGAATATCAACGGTAAACTGATCTTGCTTATCAGACACCCTGATCTGTTCCAAAAGCCCTTGCTCGAGCTCTTTTTCGCAATGATTTAGCGTCACGATCGCAAAACCCATGCCTTGTAAAAGAAACATTTTAATGGTTGCGATATCATCTAACTTCATAACACTGCGACTTTTAGAATACTCTAGGCGATCGCTGTCAAATTCAAAACCACTTTCTGTCATCGCTAAGCAGGGATATTGGTTTAACTCATCAAATGTTAGCTTGTTGGGTATCAACCCCTTTTTAGCGACTAACCCAAGAGTTACTTCACCAATTGCAACCGACTCCAAATCTCCCGTTGCATGGAACAAATTAAACCATGGGCCAACTCCAATATCAGATATCCCTTGATTGACTCTATCTAGAGCGACAAATCGCTTTCCGCTTGTGATCTCAAACGCTGTTGAAGGAAACTGTCTGAAGGTTTTTTTTATCAATTCATTGCAATTGTAGTCATAACTCATTGCCTCATAACAGATATTAAATTTAGGCTCATTCCCTTGCGCAAAGTCCGCGGCCATTGCTTTGAGATTCTCATGGTGTTCAATTAATTTAACAGCCTCTTTATAAAATCTCGCTCCCTGCTCTGTTAATTTAATGCGGTACTCTTCTCGCGTAACCAGTGGAAAGCCCAGTTCAGTGCTTAACCGTTTTAGGGCCTGAGTTACGGCTGGCTGTGTTTTGAACAATCGTTTGGCAGCATCATTAAGACTTTGAGAATGCGCCACAACGTGAAGTACTTCTAAATCTGACAACTTCATAAACTTTATTTATTAAAACCCTAATTATTTATAATTTTTATTTTAGTACTATTTTATATATCCTGCACTACATTATCTTAGGAGTCATACATTTCGGAGTAACTTAAGTGTTCAAACGCGTACTCGTATTATCATCCGCACTTTTACTTGGCGCCTGCCAAGATGAAGTTATCCAATCACCTACTGAAGACTTGGTTAGGCCTGTAAAATTGCATACAGTCAGTGATCCAGCTGCTGCAACTCTCAGGCACTTTCCTGCTGAAGTCGTTGCCAACCAAGGGTCATACCTTGCTTTTCGCGTTAATGGCGAATTGATCGACTTCCCAATCTTAGCTGGGCAAGAGGTTAAAAAAGGGCAATTACTGGCTAAATTAGATCCCGAAGATTTTGAGCTACAGTTTCAACAACGTAAAGCACAATACGAACTTGCAGCACTGCAATTGAATAGAATTGAATCTCTATTTAACAAATCTACTGCAAGTAAAGCCGAATACGATCAGGCCCTTGCAAATAAACAAGTAACTGAATCTGCATACCGAATAGCGCAAACAAATTTAGAAAATAGCGAGCTTCGAGCTCCTTTTGATGGCACAGTCGCAAAAGTATTTGTTAAAAACTTTGAAAATATAGTCGCAAAGCAAAACATCTTGAGGCTTGAGACGCGTGACCGTATGGATGTCGTGATTCAAGTACCTGAAAAACTAGTTGCCCGTGTTAATAAAGATCTAGATTATCATCCAACCGTTGTATTTGACGGGTTTCCTGATAAATCATATACACTTACTATCAAGGAGTGGGATACACAAGCAGATCCGGTAACTCTAACTTATAAAGTCGTATTTTCTTTACCGATCCCTGAAGACTTCAACCTGTTTGCGGGCATGACAGGCCACGTATATATTGACCCAAGCAAAGTGATGAATCTGCAAAAGAAAACGCTGTTAATTCCAAATGAAGCGGTGTTTTCTGTTCAAAATGAAAAAATCGACAACAATCATTATGTTTGGGTCTATAACTCTGAAACAAGCACTGTCACAAAGCGCCATATTAAGCTGGGTGAAATGCGAGAATCCAGCATTGAAGTTGTGTCTGGGTTAGAGGCGGGTGAGATTGTGGTTGCGGCTGGCGTACATTACCTTAAAGAAAACCTGAAAGTGAGACCTTGGACTAAAGAGCGAGGCTTATAATTATGAGCTTAGCAAGTTGGTCAATCGAAAATAAGGTCATTAGTGCGATGTTCGCTGTATTGCTATTTGCAGCGGGTGCCGTGTCTTACTTTGGCCTTGGGCAATTAGAAGACCCTGAATTTACACTTAAAAAAGCTATGGTGATAACCGTCTACCCAGGTGCATCACCACAACAAGTCGAAGAAGAAGTTACATACCCCATTGAAAATGCAATACAAAGTCTGCCATATGTCGATTACGTAACTTCAATTTCATCTCCTGGAAAGTCGCAAATTTCTGTTGAGATGAAAAGTACTTATCGTAAGGAAGATCTCAAACAAATATGGGATGAGCTAAGACGAAAAATTAATGACCTCAGCCCGCGCCTGCCTGCGGGTGTTCAGCCGCCAACAATAATGGATGACTTTGCCGATGTATATGGCATGTTGTATGGCGTAACAGGGGCCGGCTATACCTATGACGAGTTAAAAGATTATGTAGATTTTTTACGCCGCGAGTTAGTTTTAGTGGATGGTGTGAGCAAAGTAACAGTCGCTGGTGAGCAACAAGCCCAAGTGATCGTTGAAATATCCACACAGAAAATGTCGCAACTAGGTATTTCGCCGAATCATATTTTTTCACTGCTGCAAACTCAAAACACAGTGTCCAATGCGGGAAAAATACGAGTTGGTAACGAGTCTATACGCCTCCACCCTACAGGTGAGTTTTCTGATGTATCTGAGCTGGAAAACCTGCTCATTTCTCAGCCTGGCGCGAGAGAACTGATCTATCTAGGTGATGTCGCTACTGTTTCAAGAGAGTATCAAGAAGTACCAAATCATATTACTCGTTTTAACAACAACAGAGCCCTGTTGGTTGGTATTTCATTTACATCAGGTGTAAACGTGGTTGATGTCGGCATAGCTATCAATAAAAGGTTAGCTGAGCTCGAATACCAAAAACCATATGGTATTGAAATAAATAGTGTTTATAACCAACCAGCTGAAGTTAAAAAGTCAGTTGACGGATTTATCGTCAGCTTACTTGAAGCGGTCGCGATTGTTATCATAGTACTGCTCATTTTTATGGGCGTTAAAAGCGGTATTTTAATTGGTGGTATTTTACTGCTGACCGTGCTTGGCACATTTATCTTTATGAAATTGTTTGCAATTGATTTGCAACGTATCTCACTTGGCGCGCTTATTATCGCCCTCGGCATGCTAGTCGATAATGCAATCGTGATCACCGAAGGTATCCTGATAAACCTCAAGCGCGGTCAAACAAAAATTAAAGCGGCTGTAAATATTGTTGAGCAAACCAAGTGGCCACTGCTAGGTGCGACGGTAATTGGTATCACCGCGTTTGCACCGATAGGCTTAAGTTCCGATGCCAGCGGAGAGTTTGCAGGCTCTCTGTTTTGGGTTCTATTCATTTCACTGCTTTTAAGCTGGGTTACAGCCATCACGCTTACGCCATTTTTTGCGAATATGTTGTTCAAAGAAGAAATCAAAACCGGGGAAAGCACGCAACAAAGCGATCCGTACCAAGGCGCGATTTTTACAGCCTACAAAGCCTTGTTGGGCTTCAGTCTGCGTTACAGATGGACCACAGTCATCTTCATGGTCGCTTTATTAGGCAGTTCGGTTGTCGGATTCAAATCGGTTAAACAATCATTCTTCCCTGCATCGAATACGCCCATGTTTTATGTCGATTACTGGAATTACCAAGGCGCCGATATTCGTTCAACATCTGAAAATGTTAAGAAGCTTGAAGCTTTCTTAAAGCGCCATGATGCAGTTACAGATGTGACGGCAACTGTTGGCCAAGGTGCGCCAAGGTTTATGCTGACATACAGTCCAGAAAAGCAATATGACGCTTATGGTCAGCTCATTATTCGTGTTAAGACCCGCGAAGACGTCACTGACATGATTGCTAAAGTCCGCCACTTTAGTGCTGAAAATGAGTTAGATGGGCAATTAAAAATCAAACGCATGGAAATTGGCCCTTCTACCGATGCCAAAATTGAAGCTAGATTTTCTGGACCGGACCCTGTCGTATTGCGCCAACTGGCCAATGAAGCGAAATCTATCTTAGCGAAAGACACTGGTGCGCACAGCATTAAGGACGACTGGCGACAGCGTAGCAAGGTATTACAACCGGTCTTCAATGAGCAAAAAGCACGTCGATTAGGGATCAGTAAGTCTGATTTAGATCAGCTCCTGCTCACTAGTGTCTCTGGTAAGCAAGTTGGCTTATACCGAGACGGTACGCAAATGCTACCAATTGTTGCTCGCTCGCCAGAGGCGGAGCGATACAGTGTTGAAAGTTTGCAAGATCTACAGGTGTTTAGTCCGGTATTAAACGTGTATGTACCTGTGAGCCAGATTGTCGACAAATTTGAGGTTGTGTGGGAAGACAGTTTAATCATGCGCCGAGATAGAAAACGCACCATTACCGTTATGGCTGATCACGATGTTATTGGCAATGAAACGCCAGCCAAGCTCTTTGCACGCATTAAGGGAGATATTGAAGCAATAGAGCTCCCTGTCGGCTACAAAATGGAATGGGGTGGCGAGTATGAGTCTTCCTCCAAAGCACAGACTGCAATATTCGGTTCGTTACCTCTTGGCTATCTAAGTATGTTTATGATCACCGTATTACTATTTAATTCAATCAAAAAGCCTCTAGTAATATGGAGCACCGTGCCTCTGGCAATTATTGGTGTAACCGCAGGGTTAGTGGTATTCCAAGCCCCCTTTAGCTTTATGGCTCTATTAGGGTTGTTGAGCCTGTCAGGTATGTTAATTAAAAACGGGATTGTTTTAATGGATCAAATCAATCTTGAAGTAGATAGTGGAAAAGCGCCATATCAAGCCGTCTTTGATTCTGGCGTTAGCCGTGTGAGGCCTGTTTCAATGGCCGCAATCACCACCATACTTGGTATGATCCCACTGCTATTTGATGTGTTCTTTAAGTCTATGGCCGTAACAATCATGTTTGGGTTAGGGTTTGCTACAATTTTAACGCTCATCGTTATCCCTGTAGTTTATTGCTTAGTATTTAAAATTAAAGCACCTACAACAGCATAACTGAATCATGAAAATGGCCGCATTAGCGGCCATTTTTTTTGTTTAGAGAAAGTGTTCCTTTCACTCTTTCAGGCTTTTTGCCCGGTTTACGTTTTCCTTTTTCAGGTCGAGCTTGCCTAGTTTTATCTTTCGTTCGTTGATTGTCTGAATTACGCTTTGGAGCGAACTTTTCTTTTGAGCCAGCTCTTTTTTTGTCATCAACGGACGCTTCTTCTGTTTTTGATGATCCTTCAATCGATGCATTTATTTCAGCCATTTCAGCCTCACTTAAATGTCGCCATTCGCCAGCCCTTAGTCCATTCAGGTTGACATTCATGATCCTAACACGTTTAAGTGTCTGCACTTCATAGCCAAAATATTCACACATACGACGGATTTGTCTGTTCAAGCCTTGCGTTAATGTAATGGTGAATTTCTTGGCCCCTGTTTTCTTAACAAAGCATTTTTTTGTTACCGTACCAAGGATCGGCACTCCTGAGCGCATGCCATGTATAAACTTATCGTCGATGGCTTTATCAACCGTGACAATATACTCTTTCTCATGGTTATTTCCTGCGCGCAATATTTTGTTAACGATATCTCCTTCATTGGTAAGAAAGATCAATCCTTCTGAAGGCCTATCTAATCGGCCTATAGGGAAAATTCGCTCTGGATAATTTATCGCATTAACGATGTTGCTTTTTATCTTACGCTCAGTAGTACACGTAACACCAACGGGCTTGTTATAGGCGATATAAACACGCTTTGGTTTGGATTTTAACGGCTTGTTGTCAACCAAAATATTATCGGAATCAGTTACTTTCAACCCCATTTCAGCAACCTGCCCATTGACTGAAACTCTGCCATCACTGATGAGAGTATCGGCTTCTCTTCGGCTGCAAAACCCGGTCTCACTGATATACTTGTTTAATCGTTTTGGTGTATCCACGCCATTCTCAATGTTCTAAAAAAACATAATTGTATAACGATTCAAACATAAAATGAATCACATAGCTCAGACGTGACGCGCTTGAAACCCTTTTATGCTAAGTATCCAAGCACTATTTGATTGTTTCCGCTCTTTGGCGCAATTGATTTGGTGAAAAGTCGTACTCTTTAATCTTTGTATCTAAAATACTTAAACTCTTATAATTTACTTTTGACCAATCCGGGGTTGTGGATATCCACAAATACTCATTCACGTTTTCTTTGGTAATTGATGATAACTTAAAAGTAATTGCGCTGTTTGTAAGCCAATATGGGACGCCATGGTGAAAGTCAAATAAAGAGACAAGTGCCCATCCGCCCATCATAAAGTGCCCCCCGACAGAAGCACTCAATATATCCTCATCAATTAACGATAAACTATCAGATAGCCAATCAAAGCCGCCAATAGCCACCTTTTTGGAGCGGTCTTTGACCAACTGCCTAACCGCAGTTTGTGCACCCATTGCCATTAGATCTGATGCACTCCATATTAAGTGCGTTTCAGGGTAGCGTTTGAACAATCGCTTCGTTTTCGAATAAGCTTGCTCTTTAGACCAGCTGGCGTGCACAGTTTGTTGTAAATTGATTTTATGTTCTCGAAAATAAGCAGCCGCTCCCTGATTTCGCTTATCAGATTCACTGCCATAGTGGCCATTTATCGCCAACCCATTGACCTGACCTTTATGACCACCAGCAACAACACTGAGATGCAGTGCGCGTGCCAAATCATAGCCTGCTTGATAGTTATCAAAATATACTTCACCTAGCCAGTGTTCAAATCGCTTTTTGGGCAGGCCTATTTCTTCTTTTTCTAATCCCGTTATTGTTTGCTCAAGGGTAATGAACTTGATCCCATAGTTATTGAGCATAGTCAAAGTTTGTTCCGCTCCGCCGGGATACAGCATCAGAATGACGTAGTCTGGACTTGCCCGATAATCCAAATACTTTTTTAGCTCAGCCAACTGTATATGGCGATTACCCTCCCCGTAAATTACATCAATATTTATGTCTAGCTGGGCAGCTGCCTCTTCCGTTATTTTTTGTACTTTTCCCCAAAAAGGTTCTCCTTCTAAGGATGGATTAACGAACAACACTGAAAAATTGTTCTTGGCCATAGACGTCCAAGACCACGTCATCACAAGTAACAGAAACACAACTTTAATCGACGACATTTATGACTCTCTTTTATTCAAATAACCCTGACAATTGGCAAACACTATCTCAGCAGGCCCTCTGATGGCGTTTCTTCGAAACCACCACACTAATGCTAATTGTAGAATAGCCAAACCAATAAAAAGCAAAAAATAGTCTGTTTGAGTGAAATTAGTTCTCCACATAGGGTAAGCAAATTGAAACAACCACACCCCTATCACTGACTGCAATAAATACAATGAGAGTGAGAATCGACCCACAGCCGATAATATAGAGCGCCGCTTTGAAATCTGCTCACTATGGTTCAGGCCAATACATACAAGAGCAATACTACATGGGATGGCGAACAGCCAATTAAATAGGTCAAAAATGAGGCTTTCGCTTTCTGTAAATGTCAAACGAGCCCAAACTGAGCCAAAGATTGAAAGTGGTATGAGCACCAAGAGGCTAAAAGGTGTCGACAAACCGCCATTCCCTTGCCAATAAGCACGGTAAACCAACACACCTATTACCATCAAACCAAATATATACCACAGAGTTATGGTCGGTAATAGCGCCAACATGCCTAAGTAATTATAAAAATTGAATTCCAGTAGTTCAAAGAAACCATATGGCGCCATATCAACATGAGTTGGTTCAGCAAAGTCTACGCCCCCACTTTGATAGATAAGCAGCATAAGAATAAAAATTGGTATTAATACGGCGCAAACAGCAAGCTTTACCAGTGTGGTGTTGTCTAATCGCAATACATATAAAAGTAATAAGCCAGATATTGAATAGTTTAATAAGATATCACCAGGCCACAAAACAAACCCATGAACACAACCAAATACGCCTAATACAAATAATCTGTTTCTCATTTTTGCAATGCACTGAGGGCCGTACTTTTCGTAAAATAAGCACAGTGACAAACCAAAAAGAATACTAAAAATAGTTCTAAATCGACCGTGAGCCAAAACGTCGACTGCAAAGCTTAAACTAGCTCCTAGCTTGTCACTGCTATCTGCTACAGAGCCAGATGTAAAATTAGCCATATATATCAAATTTGTAAGAGGCAAGCCTAATAGTGCCAAACCTCTTAACACATCAATAGACTCTACTCTGCTCATGAATAGACATGTTCACGATACATGTCTGCCCAACTCACAGCCTGAGCGTGAAATTCAGGCAAGTTTTCATCAGATATATTTAGCATTGTGCACGCCTCTTGCATCGCCCACCAGCTGCCACTCTCATATGCTTTTACTATATTTAATATATAGAACAGTGTATTAGGCTCACCTACTAGTGCATCTCTAAGTAGTTCAGGAAAAGGTAAACGCTCAACTACGACGTCCATTGGTTTATCTAAAATTGCATCAAGCAACGAAAACAACCCGGTTAAAAAGCTCATACTTGTAAGAGAAGGTGCAACCTGCCGGCTCAATAATTCACAAAACCTTGAGCGAACAATACTCAATCGAGTGAGCTCTGTTGGTTTTGTCTCCGCTACATGCGCTGTCATTATTAAATTTACAAATTTAATAATGCGCTCATGGCCTAGATATACTAGTGCCTGCTTTAAAGATTCAATGCGGTTTTTAATTGGAAATACACCCGAATTAATTAGCCTGAGCAATTTGTAGGCAAGCGCAGTGTCTTGCGCAAACAACTCTGCAATTTTGGGTATATTCATATTGGGTTTTAATGCTTCTGCGTAAATCAGCATAACTATCGCATAGTTTATTTCAATATCATTTTGCGCAATCATCGTCGGCTTTGCGAAAAAGTATCCCTGAAAAAAGCTAAATCCCATGTTACGGGCAGTTATAAACTCTTCTTCAGTCTCTACTTTTTCAGCCAGCAGCTTTAAATTTTTTCGCTTTTTAAGCTGATTTACCAAGGGCTCAATTTGCTCTAGGGGTGTTTCAACTAAATCAAACTTAACAAGCCTAGCCAGTTTTAAGAATGGCTCCCACTCTTTTGAATAGTTGAAATCATCCAACGCTAAACGATAGTTACTATGGAAAAGTTGCCTCACTTTTTCATAATTTGCGCTAGTTGGTGGGATAGTTTCTAATAGCTCTAAGATAACATCATCAGCGGGTAAAAACTGTGCAAGCTCTTGATTTAAAGAGTCTTCTCCTATGTTTATGAGTGCTTTTTTTCCCGATGTCAGATAACGAGTACCAAGGTTTAGTTGGTTATCCATAATTAACTTTGCTGTAGCAGCGTTTTCAGCGACATTAGGAAAGCTGTTTTTGGTGCCATCACGAAACAATAGCTCATAAGCTACTACGTGCTTTTTGCGATTAAAAATGGCCTGTCGGGCCACAAACACTTTCAAATCATCGCTCCTAGCTATACTGTTAAATTAACAGCACTTTTGTTCTATTCTTTTTAATTATTTTAACCCGAAATTCCGATAAATAAAATAAAACTAAAACATTAAAGTACTAGATCACAACACTAGGATGAGTAGGTTACCCTACTCATATAAATTTTCCTTGTACTGAATTGCGCTTTGATCCCATGTAAACCTTCTTTGAGATGCGCATGTAGCAATCCTATTATACTCTTCTCTGTGGTGAATAAATACATCAATACAAGCTTTAAATCTATTTATTAGGTTATCAACTTGCTGTTGGATATTTTCTCCACAAAATACAAATCCGCTTTCATTGTCTGATACAGTATCAGCAAGCCCTCCGACAGAATTTACTAGGCAGGGTTGCCCGGCTCTCATCGCCAGCATTTGGCTAATACCACAGGGCTCAAACGAACTTGGCATTAAGAATAGATCACCCAACTCATACATCAAATCGCCAACATCATGCCCATACCCGTTTAAGTAAAGCACATTTTCATTGCGAGCCATAACTTGAGAAAATAAATATTCCAACTCATGGTCTCCAGAGCCAAGAATGATTATTCGACCCTGTTGTTCGTGTAGAGATTTAGCAATCTGATCCAGCGCCATTTCACTGCCAACCATTTGCTTTAGTAATAACACTTTCTGATCCGTTAATCGCCCAATACTGGTAACTAGAGGGCCAGTACAAGGGTTATTCCGCCACGCGAGGATCCGCTGATGGGCAATGTAATAGACACTTTTCAATTCAGATGTTTTTGCCATCCAATTGAAAATATTTGCCTCGGCACTGTTCATCAAGTCGCCCCAATTTGGATCCAGAGGCGTATGTTCGTACTCACAACCGTTCAAAATTCCGATAAGTTTATTTTGACTTGCAGCAATTTGCATATCATGTTCTAGACCTTCTCCCCCAAAAAAACCAGCCTGATGGTCGCTGCTTTTCTGTACTTCCTCACGGTAAGTCGGTGAAACTAGATGTACTTTATCGACAAGGCTAATCGCAGCCCTCATTGGGTTAAAACAATGGGGGTAAAGGTGGTCACAAATTTGCTGTCCGTCATAACTCATTGTTGGGAACCAAGCCTCTAGACTCGACTCATCTCCACTAAAAGGCCTTACTCCTTGCAAAGCGAGATTATGCACTGTGAAGACAGTTTTTATCTGTTTGAGAAGGTTAAACCTAGGACTAAATTGACGTAATACAGCGACACAAGCTGCGTGCCAATCATGCAAATGTAAGACATCTACATCACCAATAAACCCATGTTCAATCACTTCGCACACGGCTGCACTAAAAAATGCAAATTTGTTGGCGTCTGTGTGAAATGGCCTGTCTCTATCATTACAATAGATAGCCCCGCCATGCTCCGAGAAAAGAGAATGAGAGATAACATATTGTATAACCCCATCACTCTTTTCTACTTGCCACAAAACAGCTGTTTCAAGATGCTGTTTAAAAGGCACCGCAATGTCTGCGACAAACTGGCGCTCCATAGCAGCTTGGCCATAATCTGGCACAATAACGGATGTATTTATATTTATACGCGACAAAGCATAGGGGACGTCGCGAATAACATCAGCGACTCCCCCGACCTTGCAATTTGGCAACCTGTCATTTTCAGCTGCCACCATCACTACATGCATAACTCAACCTTAAGCGCTTTGCAAACTCGATTCTTTCGGCTTTTGACTTGCTTGCAAAGCTACAAGCATATCTCTTGTTACAAGAACAATACCTTTGTTAGAAACTCTAAAGCCATTACTGCGATCTTCCTCAGGATCAAAGCCTATCCTCATCCCCGTTGGTATTTCACAGCTTCGATCTATGATGGCATTTTTAATTCTACAATGGCGGTTTATTTTAACACCTGGGAGTACAACTGCACCTTCAATTTCACAATAAGAGTGAACATGAACATTTGAAAATAATAGAGATTTACGAACAACCGAGCCTGAAATTATACATCCACCTGATACCGTAGAGTCAACCGCCATGCCACGTCTATTTTCATCATCAAAAATAAATTTTGCAGGAGGAAGCTGCTCTTGATATGTCCAAATTGGCCAAGACGGGTCATAGAGATCAAGCTGGGGCTGAACCGAAACAAGCTCCATGTTTGCTTCCCAAAATGAGTCTATGGTCCCGACATCTCGCCAATATGGCTGACCTGGGTGACTGGGATCTCTAAATGGAAACGCATATACATTGTGCTCTTCAATAATCGACGGAATTATATCATGCCCAAAATCTCTTCCAGACCCTTCCCTTTGCGCATCTCTTTTCAATTGTTCAAACAAAAACTCTGTGTTGAATACATAATTGCCCATTGAAGCTAAACAAGTGCCCGGTTTGCCTGGAATAGAAGTCGGCTCAGCAGGCTTTTCATCAAAACGACGAACTCGTTTACCCTCATCGACAGTCATAACACCAAACGTGTTTGCCGCTTCATCACAATCTACTTCGATGCAGCAAACCGTCATATCAGCGCCCGTTTCAACATGTTTTGCGATCAGCGCACCATAATCCATCCGATAAACATGGTCGCCTGATAAAATCATCACATATTTAGGCAGTTCATGACGTATTATGTCCATGTTCTGAAACACCGCATCAGCCGTCCCACAATACCACTCATCACCATAACGTTGAGAAGCTGGCAAAATTTCAACAGACTCCCCTAACTCTTTTTTAAAGTGTCCCCACGCTCTATTTACATGCCTAATCAGTGAGTGAGACTTGTATTGTGTAGCAATACCTACCCGGCGGATCCCGGAGTTGATACAATTAGACAAAGGAAAATCAATTATTCTGTGCTTACCACCAAAGTATACCGCTGGCTTAGCACGCCAGTCGGTTAATTCGTGCAACCGACTGCCACGCCCACCCGCAAGGATCAGAGCATAGGTATCTCTTGTCAGGTTACTTATATAACGGTTTGCATAACTCGGCATTTCTTATCTCCATATTTATGTTCATGGCGGCTACTGCATTGGTTTTAATCGCCAAATCTCTTCGCTGTATTGAGAAATAGTACGGTCGCTAGAAAATGTCCCACTAGCTGCTGTATTTAGAATACTCATACGATTCCACAGTGTTTTATTTGTATAACTTTGCGCTGCTCGCTGCTGTGCTTCGAAATAGCTTTCAAAGTCTTGTGCGACCAACCAAGGATCATTTGGACAGGTAATCGAAGCGATAATATCGTTGAAAATATTGGGCTCAAATAAATTAAAATAACCGCTTTCAAGTAACTTCATAGTATTTTTGAGTGGCTCGAATCCCTCTATGATAGCTTTAGGATCGTAGTGCTGCCGTACTTGGTTAGCCTGCTCAGCGGTTACCCCAAACAAAAAGAAGTTATCATCGCCAACCTGTTCGCGTATCTCAATATTGGCACCATCCAAAGTCCCAATAGTGATGGCACCATTCATCATAAACTTCATGTTTCCGGTGCCGCTCGCTTCTTTACCTGCTGTAGATATTTGTTGTGAAAGATCCGTCGCAGCGCAAATGGTCTCCATCGCGGTTACGTTGTAGTTTGGTAAAAATGCAACCCTCAGATATGGTCTGGCTGCGCTGTCTTTGTTGACAACGTTTGCGACATTATTAATAAGCTTGATGATTAACTTGGCCATGTAATACCCAGGCGCAGCCTTACCACCAAACAAAACGCATCTTGGCACAATGTTTTTAACGTCACCTCGACGGATTTGATCATACAGCGCGATAACATGAAGTATATTGAGCAGCTGACGCTTATATTCATGAATGCGCTTTACTTGAACGTCAAACAACATGCTGGTGTCAAACTCCACATCGCATCTCGCTTTAACAAGTTCAGCTAACTTGGCTTTATTGCCCTGTTTTACTTTTTGCCACTGCGTATGAAATGCGGGTTTGTCGTAAAAGCGTCTAATTGCGCTTATGCCAGAAAAATCGGCTTGCCATCCGTCACCAATTTTTTCTGAAATTAAGTGCGCGAGATTAGGATTGCAATGTGCCAGCCACCGCCTAGGTGTCACGCCATTGGTTTTGTTGTTGAACTTTTTCGGCCACAAATTGTAAAAGGTATTGAACAAGCCTGATTTCAACAATTCAGTATGCAGCGCTGCAACGCCATTAACAGAAAAACTGCCAACAATCGCTAAATAAGCCATTCTAATTTGTGGCTCTGGTCCTTCTTCAATCAACGAAAGCTGTCTTTGCTTTTCAACATCACCTGGCCACATAAGTGCAACTTCAGCCAAGAAACGTGCATTAATTTCATAAATTATTTCCAGTACCCGAGGCAATAAACGACTAAATAAAGACACCGACCACTTTTCAAGTGCTTCTGGTAATAGAGTATGATTGGTATACGCCATCGTCGTCGTTGTTATTTTCCAAGCTTGATCCCACTCGAGCTCATATTCATCGAGCAGTAAACGCATCAATTCAGCTACCGCAACACTAGGGTGTGTATCATTGAGCTGAAACACATGATATTGCGCAAAATCACTAAAGTCGGTGCCGTGTTGCTCCGTCCACTGATGCAAAATATCTTGTAAACTCGCACTAGATAGAAAGTACTGCTGACGTAACCGCAATTCCTTACCATTTTCGCTGGCATCATTTGGGTAAAGCACCATGGTAATTTGCTCAGCTAAGTTTTTCTTTGCGACTGCCTCAGAATAACTGCCTGCATTGAATTCTTTTAAGTTGAACTCGTCTGTGGCCTCAGATTTCCACAACCTAAGAGTGTTAACTACGCCATTGCGATACCCAGGAATTGGTACATCAAACGGTACGGCCAATACATCTTGAGAGTTGACCCATTGATGATGAGTGCGGCCATGTTTGTCTGTATGTATTTCTACGTTGCCAAAAAACTTAACTACTTTTGCTTGCTCCGGAGCACTGAGCTCCCATGGATGCCCTTCTCGTAGCCAGTTATCGGGTTGCTCTATCTGCACGCCTTGGTCAATCGACTGGTTAAACATGCCGTACTCATAGCGAATACCATATCCAACAACCGGTAGCGCTAGCGAGGCACAACTGTCTAAAAAGCATGCCGCCAAACGCCCTAAACCACCATTGCCGAGTCCTGCATCATGTTCGGCTGACTCCAACTCTTCCAGCTCCGTGCCATATTCTTGCAAAGCTGATTGAACCTGCTCTTCTAAGTCTAAATTTAAAATTGCGTTGCCCAACGCACGTCCCATTAAAAACTCTAGTGACAGATAAGCTGCTTTTTTCGTTTTTTGTTGTGATAAATGCTGATTTGTCGCTCTGCACCGGGCAACCAGCCTATCTCTAATCGTCAACGCCAGCGCTTGAAACAGATAGTGTTTTGATTTACCAACTCGATCTCGACCGAGGGTATAATAGAAATGTCGATTTAAATCATCCGCCAATGCACTCTCGTTGAGTTTTGGCGCATCCTGCCAGTGTTTAACAATACACACATTAGACTTTTTATCAGCCATTCGTGTTTTCCTCTAAGTTTGACACAAGTACCCAAGCACTCTGTGCTGTGAGACAAATAGAGATAGGAAGCACATTTCGCTCTGACTGCGGCTCTGACGAAAAAACACATTCCCAGCAACTAGAAAAAGGTGGAGGTGGAAGTGTAATGGTGAAATGCTCAGTATCCGCATTTAATATCACCATCACCGCATTTGACTTGAGCTTGTCGGCAAGCACATACATCAGCGTTTTGTTATCTTCATCATGCCAGTCGCTTTCACTCATATCTTGTGATTCTTTATTGAGCCACTTGACTGAGAAACGTTCATCTGCAGCATGCACAAAAAAAGGATGCTCAAAGACGCTCAGTTTATTTCTTAGCTTTATTAATTGAGCAATAGGCTCTATTAGTGTCTGTTGGCTACCCACATTAGACCAGTTCAACCAACTCACTTCATTATCTTGGCAGTAGGCGTTATTGTTACCCTGTTGGCTATGATTAAGTTCAGTACCAGCCGCTATCATTGGAACACCTTTTGACATTAGCAAGGTGACAAGCGCATTAACTTGCATTTTGTAACGTGAAGCTAATATTTCTGGGTCGACAGTCTCGCCTTCATGCCCGCAATTAAATGAGTAATTTTCGCTGTGGCCATCTCGATTACCCTCACCATTGGCTTCATTATGTTTGCGCTCATAACTTACCCAGTCAGATAGACTGTACCCATCATGGCTAGTCAGGAAATTAATCGAGTTGAGCGGCCCGCGTTGATTGTGCTCAAATAAATCATTGGAGCCATGGATACGTTTAGCAAGCTCGGGGAGTGTTCCACTATCTCCACGCCAGAAGCGCCTTACTACATCTCTGTATTTATCATTCCATTCTCGCCAAGGGGCAGGAAACGCTCCAAGTTGATACCCTCCAGGGCCCACATCCCATGGCTCTGCTATGAGCTTTACCGTAGATAGAATAGGATCTTGGTGAATTGTTTGAAAAAATGAATGGCGGCTTGAAAAACCATCAGCGGTACGCGCTAATATCGTTGCTAAATCAAACCTAAAACCATCTACCCCCATAACTTCAACCCAATACCTAAGGCTATCCATTACGAGCTTTAATGTGATCGGATCATCAATATTAATGGTATTCCCACACCCGGTATCATTGATATAAACTGATTCAGGCGAGCTTAAAGTTCGATAATAACCATTATTATGAAGCCCTTTAAAAGAGAGCATAGGGCCATCTACTCCGCCCTCTGCCGTATGGTTATATACTACGTCTATGATCACTTCTATATTGTTGTCATGGAGTTGTTTAACCATGTCGGTGAATTCGGTAACATTGCCGCCTACGCAATACGCCTTATGAGGAACAAAAAAGCTCAGCGTATTATAGCCCCAATAATTTTGAAGCCCTTTAGTTGTTAGAAACTGCTCACTGACAAAAGCGTGGACAGGCAACAATTCAATGGCGGTTACACCTAAATGCTTTAAATGTTGCAAAAACTGTGGGTCAACTAACGCGGCAAATTTGCCTTTTTTTGCATTATCAATTGCAGGATGAAGCTGTGTAGTACCTTTGACATGACACTCGTAGATGAACGAGTTTTGCCAAGGTATATTCGGCTTTGTTCCGCTATATTGGCTTGTTTTAACCACTTTACTCTTAGGCATATCAATAGCATTGTCTAAAGTGTTGAACTCGCCTACCGGAAGGTGACAATAATGACGTTCACTCCAAGTAAAATCACCACTAAAATCTTTCGCATACGGATCAAGCAATAGCTTATTTATGTTGAAAAAAAGGCCTGAAGACAATTCATATTGCCCGTCAGTCCTATAGCCATAAAGTGCTCCTTCAATCAAAGACTCAACGAAAATGCTCCACACACCTCCCTCGTGGCTATGCATTTCAACACGATGCTGCTCACATCGCCCCGCGTCATCAAACAAACACAACAATACACTTCGTGCATGCGGTGCATACACAGCAAAATTAACGCCGTTCTCGCTCACAGTGCTACCCAATGGCAGCATTGAGCCTTTTTGGAAACTAAGCATAGTTATGCCGAAATATATTTCAAATACACAGAGCTCAGAGGAGGCACGGTGATTTCGATACTATGTTCAAGGCCGTGACTAGTGATCTCTTTACTTTGCACCAGCTGTTGTTTATGAGCGACGACCTTGACACCACTTCCATAAAATTGCTCATCATCTGAATTGAAGATAACTTGATAAACACCGCTTTTGGGTACACCTAAACGGAAATGATGAAACACTTCTGGTGTAAAATGACATACAACCACAACTAGCTCAGAATGTTGTTTACCGTACCTTACAAAACTCAATATGGATTGCTCATTATTATCACAGTCTATCCATCTAAAGCCCGCGGGAGAACCGTCAACCTCGAAAAGCGCAGGAGTAGAATGATAAACTTGATTCAACGATTTTACTGAGTTAAAAATGCCTTTGTGTGCTTCGCTTTGTAAAAGCGTCCAATCAAGCTGCCGATTATGATCCCACTCGTCTCTCGGCGCTAATTCACTCCCCATAAAGAGTAGTTTTTTGCCAGGGTGTGCAAACATAAAGCCATAATATGCACGAAGGTTTGCAAATTGCTGCCAATCATCTCCAGGCATTTTGCTCAATAAAGAGCCTTTTCCGTGCACTACTTCGTCATGGCTCAACGGCAGTATGTAATTTTCTGAAAATGCATAAGCCATTGAGAAAGTCATTTCGTGATGATGAAACTTTCGATGAATGGGATCACGTTGCATATAACCTAAGCTGTCATTCATCCAGCCCATGTTCCATTTATACCCAAACCCAAGTCCTCCATTGTCCACACTTTGAGTAACACCAGGCCACGCAGTTGACTCTTCTGCGACCATCATGGCATGTGCGTTATTTTTATAGCAGCTTGCATTACTTTGCTGTAAACAATCTATTGCCCCTAAATTCTCTCGACCACCATATTGATTTGCGATCCATTCACCATCATTGCGCGAATAATCCAAATACAACATGGATGCAACAGCATCTACTCTCAGTCCATCAAGCTGAAACTCAGAGATCCAATAATTAGCGTTCGAAAGCAGATAGCTTTTAACTTCTGGCCTATCATAGTTAAATACACAGGTATTCCAGTCTGGGTGAAAGCCTTGGCGTTTATCGGCGTGTTCATATAGATGCGTACCATCAAAGCGGTTAAGACCGTGGGGATCTGTTGGAAAGTGACCGGGCACCCAGTCCAATAATAACCCTATCTCCAGTCGCCTACAGGTTTCGCTGAAATGCAAAAAATCAGCCACAGAGCCAAAGCGACTAGAGGGAGCAAAAAGACCGACAGGTTGATAACCCCAAGAACCATCAAAAGGAAACTCACTAATTGGCATGAGCTGAATATGTGAAAAGCCCAACTCTTTGACGTAGGGCACTAAATCATCTGCGAGTTCTCGATAAGTTAAGTAACGTCCACCCTGTTCATCTCGCCTTTTCCACGACCCCAAATGCACTTCATATATTGAAATCGCCGCCTCGACATGATTGCGTAGCATCCGTGCAGCCGATTCATCACTTTCTATTGGATTAGTACAATATTTACTTTGCAAAATACTAGCGGTGCCTGGTGCTTGCTGCATTTTCTTTGCGTAGGGATCAGACTTTTCTAATATCTCCCCATTTACAGTCGTGATGGCATATTTATAGCATGTATCAGGTAATAGTCCTGGAACAAAGAGATCCCAAACTCCACTTGCTGGGTGAAATCTCATAAAATGCTGGCTTGGCTGCCAATAGTTAAACTCACCAATAACTGAGACACTTTTCGCATTTGGTGCCCAAACACTAAATTGAACACCTTGCACACCTTCATGATCAATGAACCTCGCACCAAAATGATCGTAACCATGCTCCAATGTCCCCTCATTAAACAAGTACATCGCTTTGTCATCTAATGCGCTGGAAAACCGATAGACATCGTCAAAGTAAAACTCGGTGTTTTCAAAAGTGACTTTTAATTTGTAATTTTTAACATCTAACTCCGCATCCAGCTGGATCGTAAATAGATCGCTATCCAAGTAACGCTCCATTTTCTTTGCGGTATTTTTAAAAATAACAGCGACAGAGTGGGCGCTGGGAATATAAACACGTAACACCGTATAGCGCTTTGGTCCAAATTTAACCGAATGTGGACCTAAAAAGCTGAAAGGATCTGAAAACGACCCCGCAGACAAAGCCCTTACCTGCTCGGTATAGTCCTCTATATTCTCTACATTTTTATTCACGGTGTTCATGATTGCTTCCTGATAGCATTAAGCTGCTGAATAAAGTTTTGATTAATAGTAAAAAGTTCAGACAACTCATGATTTAGTTTTCTGCGCCAGTTGGGATACTCTTTATGTGTGCCCGGAATATTTACTGGAAATTCTTGTAGGTCCAAATCGTCCAATTGTATTGCCAATAACCGACTTTCACTCTTGGCAAGTATAGACATAACGGCTTGATAGACGTCTTGGCTTGGAGAGTTAAGATCAATATTCGAAATTTGGTGTTGGGACACCCAATTGATCAGGCGTTCTTTTTCTGTGTCTCTGACGCACTTTAAGTGCTCATATTGAGGCGTATCAATGAGCTTGTAACTCAGCTTGATATCCAAATCTTTTCCATTCCACCAGCCATGAAACGGCGGCACATCATGATTAGCAACCATAATAAGCGCGTTTTTTCTCAGCTGCTCACTGGGCTTAAAGTCACCATTGTCTGTTTTTTCAAAATAGAAAAGTGTATTGCCAAATATTGCCGAGTCTTCTAACGCATGCGTCACTTCTGGAGGCACAACCCCTAGATCTTCACCAATCACAATGGCGCTATGCAAATGTGATTCAATTTTTAGCACAGCCAACAAATAATCAAATGGGTAATAAACATAGCAACCTAAATCCTGCCCTTCTTTGGTGAAGCACCACCATAGACGCCTTAGAGACATCACGTGATCGATACGCAACGCTCCAACCTGACTCAAATTTGACCTCACCAATGATTTAAAATACCTAAATTTATCTTGTTTGACCTTAACAGGGTTGAGCGCTGGCATACCCCAATTTTGGCCTTGCTCCGCCCAAGGGTCTGGCGGCGCGCCAATATTGGCATTTTGGCTAAAACTAGACTGGTAACTGGTGTATTCAAGCCCGCTTTCAGTGCACCCCACAGCTAAGTCATTGACTAAACCTATTTCCATTCCTTTATTAATACACAACGCTTGGCAGCTCGCTATTTGTTCGAACGCCAGCCACTGTAAAAACCAGTCGAATTGGCTTAGTTCAATCTCACCAAGCGTCGCTTTTTTGTCGGCGATGAAGTCTTGCAAGTGAGATTCTTGATAAGGTTTTTGTCGCCAACATTCATATAGCTGCCTGAACAGTTTATATTTCACATGCGACGTTTTTGTGTAATCAATAAATGTTTCTGACACCGATATACCTGACTGTAAATCAGCTTCCGATGTAAATAGTCGTACACACTCGCTTCCAACCCATTGCTCAAGGTCATCAAGCGCGATATACAAAGGATTGATTAAACAGCGGTGTGAAGGGCTGTAAGGGCTCGCCTCCTCAGGGTGCTCACAAAAAAGCAAATGCAACGGATTTAGAAGAACAAAATCGCCTCCCTGTTGCGCAAATAACTCAATCAAGTGCTTTAAATCGGTAAAGTCACCAATCCCATAATTGCGATCACTTTTGAGCGTATAGAGTTGCAGTGAGATACCCAGTGGTTTTTTATCCGTATTTTCAACATAGGGGTTAAAGCATCTTTTCGGTACCGACCACACCTCTGAAGACACCTGTCCAAACGCGCCCTCTAAACTGAGGTTAAAATAGCCAATGGGCATTGTACCGAGGTCTATCTCTATCGCGATATACCGATTATCGTCATGAATGTAGTCACCTACTTCGGGATACTCATTGAGTCGTATAGTTGTATCAATACCTAACTCGGGAACCTTAATACTCATCCCAGTGTGTTTATGAGACTCATGAACTTTGATCACAAACTTTCCGTGTTCGCTAGTAGCTAACGTCACCTCTTCAACGACCCTAGTCCATGGCGCAATATCCAATTCGAAATTGATCTGCTCGACCTCGTCAAGGTTTTGCGGGTCAACACCGCAGCACTCAATGGCCGCTTGTCTTGTTATTTCATCAAAAACTACATAAGAACCATCATATTTGACGAAATCAAAACCAACTCCGTGGAGGTAATATAACTGTTGTAAACCATTCATTGGCATCTATGCCAATTTTTGTGTATCAACGATGCTGTTTTCACTGCCAAAACCATTGGCAGCATATCCATCAGCACTGTTATCGTTGTCCCATAAATTTCCATCTATCAAATATCTGAAGTGATATTTTCGATCAGTTGGTAGTCTGTGTTTAAGTTTAAAGCGCTTTTCTTTCTTATTGAATCTCATACTAATGGGTTGCCAATCGTTAAATTCGGCAACTAGTTCAACTTTTTTCGCTTCAGGGTGAGAGAATTCAAATGTGATTTCGGCTTCGTTTTTCGTTTTAAAAAAACGTTTTGTTAACATTTTTGGCTCCAAAAACCTAACTTGGTTGGTGTTCCTTGCCACAAAACTATGTCGTATAATATATCGCTACACGTACACATTTTGTGAGAATAGTTTAGTACATAAAATAATCTTGTACGCCTCACAGCAGTGCAATACAGCAAACTTTTGCACCAGAAAAATACATTTTTGGACAGAAAGCCCGTTTCTTTTTATTGCCCAATAGGACTGAGCAAATATTAGGCCAATGACTTAAAAAAGTAGATAAGAATCATTATCGTGTAAAGTGAAATATATTGATAATTGATCTTACTCAGTGAAAGTTAACTTATTGTCCCTAAAATAAATTGAAATAATTTTGATAATTGCACTTGTAAACAAAAGTGTGTAAAAGGTTGTCATCCCTGACGTCAATTTGATGTATACTACAGGGACATGAAGGATCCGTTTTTCGGTTAATTGTGGATTGTCTAAGTCATGCAGAATGTATTTAAAAATTTAGCTTATGCAGTAGTGGGTTTTGTAGTAATGGGAATTGCTGCAAATCTGACTTTTGCTAAACACGTCCTGAATGCACAATCTGGATTGTTATCCCTACAAACGCAAATCACTGACGCCAATAAAACTGAAGCAACCGCGCCTTGGTATCAGTTCATCTACTATGACCAAGAGTTTGTCAATTTAGAAAGCCAAACATTCGTTGTTATTGCAAAACAAAAGGCTGATTACACAATAGTACCCAGCTCTCGCGTGTTTAAATTAGTGTGGTCCTCCCCGACTTTACTTATGATTTTGGTACTTGCCATTCTGCTGGTTATTGCCCAAGCAAAGGGCAACCGCAGAGAAAAAGTACAACATGAAGCGCTCAAAGCCATCAACAATGACCTAAATGCATTATTAAAAGGCTTAGACATTAAACATAAAGAACTCCATTCCGGTGGGCCAGTTGCACAAATTTGCTATGCCGTTCAATCGCTGAGTGACAACCTTCAGCGAATTAAAATTCAATCTGACAGCCACGTTTATCAAGATAAATTAACCAAACTCATAGACAGGCATGCCTACATTGAGCATATCAGTGAGCAACTAACAGTCGCTGACCAAAATAAATCTAAATGCGGCTTGTTGTTTATCGATTTAGATGGCTTTAAACAGGTTAATGACTCTTTTGGACACAGTTTCGGCGATGAAATTTTAATTCAAGTTTCGGGGCGTTTAGAGCAAGTTGTCAGGCAGTTTAAGCTCAATGATGCGCACCCTGTTCATGGACTCGACCAGAATTTATCTCGATTAGGCGGTGACGAATTTTCTATTTTTATCCCTAATTTAAGAGACACCAGCTTTTGCACCGAAGTTGCTCAGATGATACTGAGTGAGGTTGAGCGCGATTTTGTGCTTGGTAACAAGCTTGTCAAAATAAGTGCCAGTATCGGTATCGCAGTGTTTCCTGATAGTGCTTCAACCCCTAACGCACTTTTGCAAATGTCTGACGTCGCTATGTATCGTGCAAAAACAGATGGACGAGGCATTTTCCGCGTGTACTCTCCTGAAATGGGCAATAAGATCAGACGCTATCATTACCTGCTAGAAGAGTTAAGGCTTGCTATCGCCTCTCAAAATTTTCAATTGTCATTCCAACCGATTGTGCACGTTGAAGATTGTTCAATAGACTACTTTGAAGCGCTAACAAGGTGGCATCACCCTATTGAGGGAGTTATTCCACCCTCCGAATTTATCCCCATCGCTGAAGAGTCTAATTTAATCTTAGAGCTTGGTGACTGGATCCTTCTTGAATCCTGTCGACAAATGTCTGCGTGGCACAACGCCGGTATGAAAAAGGTCAAAATATCCGTTAACGTGTCGGGGATCCAATTAAAGCATCGACCAGTTTACGATTGGATTTTGGAAGCGCTAGAAAAGTCAGGGTTGCCAGCTACATCGCTCATGATTGAAATCACAGAGTCAACGCTTATCACTGCCAGTGATGAGATTATTGCTCAATTAGAGCGCTGTAGAAGTGCAGGAATTACCATTGCAATTGACGATTTTGGCACAGGCTTTAGTTCCTTAAGTACATTAGCTGATTTACCAATTGACGTTATTAAAATAGATAAACTATTTATTTCACAAGCAAAAGATAACCCAAAATACTTCAAGATACTCAACTCAATCAGCGAACTCGGTGCACAGCTAGGGCTAAAAATCGTCGCTGAGGGTGTGGAACAGCTCGACCAATTTGAGCTAGTAAAAAATATGGGAATTTGCTGTGTGCAAGGTTACCTAGTCAGCCGCCCAGAAACATCACGTAACGTCGGTGACAAAGTACTCAAAGGCAATGTCAATCATATTGCCTCAACCGGCACCAGTGTTTGGCTACCAAAAGCAAACTAGGTTTAGCACTAACGTTGAAACTTGGTTTCCAAAATTACAGCTGAATTAGTTCTCTCAACGCCATCTAAATTGCCTATCTCATCGAGCAGCTGACTAAGCTGCTCTAAGCTTTGCGCCTCCACGATTGCTATCATGTCATACTCGCCACTGATTGCATATAAAGCTGCGATATTTGCAAGTTGCTTCAGTGCGTTATTAGTTTTCGCAGTCAATTTTTGCTTTACTTTAATAGAGACATGAGCGGAAACAAGGTTCCCCAAATAATCCTGACCAAAGTCCACTTTGTAACCTTGAATAACACCGCTTTGTTCCAGCTTTTGTAGTCTTGATTGTACTGTAGTTCGTGACATGTCTAGCATTCTTGCTAGCTCAGAAATACTTGCCCGCGCATTACTACGTAGTACAGAAATCAGTCTCTCATCTTGTTTACTTATCATTTTGCTAAAAACCCATGTCATTTTGACGAACATTTTACTCATTTTAAATAAAATTACACTGCAAATTGTCATCACATCACGCAATAATGTCAGAATAAAAATAGGCACAGTTAAATGTGCACTTGAAGTTGAAGTTATAAGAGGACGAAGTCATGCAAGTGAATCGCGAATTATTTGATGAAGTAATGGTACCTAACTACAATCCATCAGCAGTTATACCAGTTAAAGGTAAGGGTGCTAGAGTTTGGGACCAAAACGGTGATGAATACATCGACTTCGCTGGCGGTATCGCAGTAAATTGCTTGGGCCACAGCCACCCTGCCCTAGTTAGTGCATTAAAAGAGCAAGGTGAAAAGATCTGGCATCTGTCAAATGTGATGACGAATGAACCTGCACTGCGTTTAGCGAAAAAGCTGACTGACGCAACGTTTGCTGACAAGGTTTATTTTGCAAACTCAGGCGCAGAAGCAAATGAAGCAGCTTTGAAATTAGCGCGTCGTTTTGCACTGGATAACTACAACGAAGAGAAAACACAAATTATTGCCTTCAACAAAGGCTTCCATGGTCGTACATTCTTCACTGTGACAGTAGGTGGACAAGCGGCCTATTCTGATGGCTTTGGTCCTAAGCCACAAGATATTACACATATTGACTATAACGACTTAGAAGCTTTCGCAAAGGTTATTTCTGATAAAACCTGTGCAGTTATGATGGAGCCTCTTCAAGGTGAAGGCGGAATTATCTCTCCAACTGCTGAATTTGTTCAAGGCGTAAGAGAGCTATGTGATAAACACAATGCACTACTAATTTTTGATGAAGTTCAAACAGGTGTGGGTCGTACCGGTGATTTATACGCATACCAAGGTTTAAATGTAACACCTGATATCCTGACGACAGCAAAAGCGCTAGGTGGCGGCTTCCCAATTGGTGCAATGATCACGACAACAGAAATTGCCAAACATTTGAAAATTGGTACACACGGCTCTACATACGGTGGTAACCCGCTGGCTTGTGCTGTTGCAGAAGCTGCTTTTGATACGGTAAATACACCAGAAGTATTAGAGGGCGTAAAAGCAAGAGAGCAAATGTTCCGCGACGGATTGAATGCCATCAACGAAAAATACAATGTATTCAGTGAAATCCGCGGTAAAGGCTTATTGCTAGGCGGCGTGTTAAAAGGTGATTACGAAGGCAAAGCACGCGACTTTTTAGTGGCAAGTGCAAAGCACGGTCTAATGACACTCGTTGCTGGTACAAACGTGGTGAGATTTACACCTTCACTTGTGATCACAGAAGAAGAAATCAAAGCTGGACTAGCACGCTTTGAACTTGCTGTGGCAGACGTGGTAAACGCTTAACCGTTAGGGCGACACGTCGCCCTCAAAGATATTTTTATGCAAGTACTTAGACCAATCAGCAGCAACGACTTTGCTGCTTTAAAAACCATCGCTGTGGAGTCTGGACACGGGTTTACCTCGTTGCCCGTTGATGACGAGCTGTTAGCGAGTAAAATCCAGCGCTCTCAAGAAAGCTTCGATAAAACACTCAGTACCCCGTCTGATGAGGGTTACCTTTTTGTTCTTGAAGACCTTGAAACAGGTGAAATAAGTGGCACTACGGCGATTGAAGCGGCTGTAGGAATGCAAATACCTTTGTACCATTACCACCAAGGTAAAACAGTCCACCATTCAAGCACACTGAAGGTATACAATACCGTTGATATTTTATCAATGTGTAATGACTATACTGGCAGTTCAGAGATATGCACTCTGTTTTTGCGGGAGCAGTTCAGAAGAGGACTCGCCGGTCGTTTCTTGTCTCGGATCCGCTTTCTATTTATGGCAGAGCATACTGAGCGATTCAGCGACCGAGTCATAGCTGAAATGCGTGGTGTAAGTGATGAACATGGCCACAGCCCTTTTTGGCAGTGGCTACAAGAACACTTTTTCAGTATTGAATTTCCTCAAGCTGATCACTTAGTCGGCTTAGGAGACAAAGTGTTCATTTCAGAATTAATGCCTAAATACCCAATTTACGCTAATCTGCTCAGCCCTGAAGCGCAAGCTGTTATTGGCCATGTACACGAAAAAACCAAGCCCGCGCTACGCTTGCTTGAAAAAGAAGGTTTTGAACACAGAGGCTATGTCGACTTATTCGATGCAGGCCCCACTGTAGAAGCGCGACTGGAAAATATTCGTACAGTGCGCGAGACCCAAAATGGCACTCTGACTATATCTGAGCAAGTTACTGAGGGCGAAAACACTTGGGCACTGTCAAACGGCCGCTTAGAAACATTTAGAGCCACTTTTACTACGTCAGTAGTATGGAATGAACAATCAAAAACATTCACTGTTGACCCAAAAACTGCACAAGCACTGCAGTTAAAAGAGGGTGATAAAGTCAGTGGGTTTGTTTTATAACAATTAATTACGTCGTGCTTTGTCGTAACATTAACACGCGGCCAAGCCGCTATATTAAGGAATTGCCATTATGCACAACAATGTAGATAGCTTATTCGAACAATTATGGAGCAACTATTTAGAAGTGACTCCATCAGCTGTAAAAGTACACGAGCTTTTGGGTTCAACGCAGCAAGATGACGTCATCAATGACCATATCGCGCTACGTACATTCAATCATGAAAAAATTGGTCTCGAAAAACTAGCTGCACACTTTAAAGCAGTTGGGTATAAAGAATGTGGCGAATACCACTTCGAAGCGAAAAAGCTGTATGCAAAGCACTATGAGCACAGCGATCCAAGTAAGCCGAAGGTATTTATCTCTGAGTTATTGCTTGAAAAATGTTCTGAAGAATTGCAAACAATCGTTGCAAAAATGATTGATGGAATTGATGAAAGTGCAGTCACTGCTGAAAACTTTTTATATTCAGGCACACACTGGCAAGTAAGCCATGAAACATACAAGAAGCTACTTGAAGAAAGTGAATACGCCGCTTGGATGTCTGCTTGGGGATATCGCGCAAACCACTTTACAGTAAGTATCAATTACCTTGCTAACTTTGAAACGATTGAAGCTGTAAACCAAGCATTGAAAGATGCTGGATTCCCTCTTAACACTTCAGGCGGAGAAATCAAAGGTTCTCCAGAAGTATTATTGGAGCAATCATCTACACTTGCAGATCACCACCCAGTTGAGTTTTCTGACGGCAAGTTTGAAATTCCTAGTTGCTTCTATGAATTTGCGCTTCGTTACAACAAGCCAGATGGTGAGTTGTATACGGGATTCGTCGCGGCTTCAGCAGATAAAATCTTCGAAAGTACTAACGCAAGATAATCCTATTTGCGTTGATACCAAAAGAAGTAAAACTAACTTAAACACCCAAAGCAGCTCTTCGCTGCTTTTTTCTTGCCCAAAGTCTAGAATGAAGATAAATTGAACGTCAAAGCTAAAATAAAATTTGAAGAATAAACAGGCATCATCTGCGCCCACAAGGAGTGAGGTAAACGTGTACACAATTATCCCCCCACCACTCTCACAGGCTCCCTACGTTCTTAATCTTTGGCATACCTATTCACAAAACTTGGCCACTCAAACGCTTCATAGTGACGGGTGTATTTCTATTTTGTTTGTCATCACTGGTAACTCAACTATTGATAATACAAGGCTGAGCAACTCGGCCTACCTGGTTGGGCCGCACACAAAATCTCTCCGGTGGCATTTTTCATCACAACGCCAGTATCTTCTCGGAGTAAGGTTTACCCCTTTGGGCGCAAAAAACTTCACAAAAACCCCTTTAAAAGAGCTAAAAAATCAATGTATTGAGCTTCAAGACGCAGTGCCAATATGTAAACATGTGATCGACGCTTTAATGAGTCAAAACCATCCTATCAATGAAAAAATTAAGATCTTATTACAGTGGTTAGAGGCACAATTCCAATCTGGCATGCATTGCCTTCCCGATGCATTTTTAAAAGTGAACAAACACATCAATATGTCACCAAGATCAATAAAACTCTCTGAGCTTTATGACACCCTAAACATAAGCAGCCGACGTGTTGAAAGAGCTTTTAGCCAAACAATGGGGATCAGCGCCAAAGAGCTGGCAACGCTGGTAGAGGTATCGCGGGCAAGGGACCTGATAAAGGCACACCCATCGACCCCGTTGACTGATATTGCACATCAACTTGACTATGCTGACCAGTCACATTTTATTCGGCAGTTTAAAAAAGTTATGAATATAACCCCCAAACAGTACAGAAAGAGGACCTGAATTTGAAACCAAGTACTATTAACAACGTACAAATCAGCCCACCTCCTTCTTTGAAAGGTATCCATGAATACCCCGCTATTGGCGATAAAAAAGCGTATAAACAGGCACTAAAGTACTGGCAGACACAGCTCCTCCACATTCAACAAGCATACTATCATCAGGGTCATAGAGCCGTCATTGTACTAGAGGGTTGGGACGCTGCTGGTAAAGGGGGGGCGATCCGCAGGATCACAGAAAAATTAGACCCCAGAGGCTATCAAGTTTACCCTATCGCCGCACCAACTGAAGATGAGCAAGGAAGACATTATCTCTACCGCTTTTTTAATAAACTGCCGAGTCCCGGAACATTGGCCATTTTTGACCGCTCCTATTACGGCAGAGTATTAGTTGAACGTATAGAAGCTTTCGCTACAAGTGCACAATGGCAACGTGCATATCGTGAAATTAACGAATTTGAGCAACTTTTGCACGACGATAATATTAAAGTCATAAAACTGTTTTTACATATAAGTGGTGATGAACAACTTAAAAGATTTTCTGAGCGACTCAACAATCCATTCAAACAATGGAAACTGACCGAGGAAGATATCAGAAATAGACAAAAACGATGTGAGTATAAAACAGCAATTGAAGAAATGTTTAACAAAACGCATACCCTATGCGCGCCTTGGTCACTTGTTCTTGGTGACCATAAATGGTTCGCACGGATAGAAGTGTTAAAACAACTCACTGCTGCACTGACAGCCAATGTGCACGTTGAGCCACCCACGCTCGACCCAAAAATTGTGCAGCTCGCTGAGCAACAACTCGGAATAAAACAACAGAGGACATAACAATGAATCGTGAACAACAGCTCGTAGCCTATTTCGAGCACCATGACGGTACTGCACCATCCATTGACCTGAACAAGCATGAAAAAATGTCCGCTAGTGCTTTTCATTTTTTCCGAGGATCAGCCCCACTAATGTATCGCGATATTTTTGACGGTGTGGTGGATTTTCCCAAATTAGCTTACGACATTCCCGTTACCAGTATTATGGGAGATTGCCACACAAGTAACTTTGGCTTTCTCAGCGAAGAAGGCTCCCACGGAGAGACACTCGTA
The DNA here is from genome assembly GCF_022347805.1 of Pseudoalteromonas sp. Of7M-16. Classification (NCBI taxonomy): domain Bacteria; kingdom Pseudomonadati; phylum Pseudomonadota; class Gammaproteobacteria; order Alteromonadales; family Pseudoalteromonadaceae; genus Pseudoalteromonas; species Pseudoalteromonas sp. Of7M-16. The sequence goes on from NZ_JAKRFY010000006.1 coordinate 100,592, forward strand.
TTCACACCGAATGATTTTGACGATGCCTGTATCGGCCATGTTGTTTGGGATCTGTTTCGCTTCTTGGTAAGCCTAAACTTGGCACAACAGGCTGGTTTCGCGACAAAGGAATTGGCCGTTTCGCTCAATGAAAAACAAAAACCCGCGGTTTCTTCACAAGAGGTGCCGCAAGCCCAGCTTGCCTTTTTACAGCACTATATTGCCACATGTGAAGCATCGCTAAGAGGCGAAAACAATAGCCAAAGTGCACTGACCGAGTTTGATAAAGACCATATCCTGCACAAACGCTGGCAAAAAGGACTGCAACGCCTTGTCGGCGGCTCTGCTTTCAATGTAAAAAGCAGTTTGGCAAAAGATGTTGATTTAACCTCAATACCTTTGCAATTTAAACCCGATCCCATGAAGTTTGAAGCAATTCACGCTGATATCAAAGCCAACCTGATCGCGCAGTTTAGACCCTATGTAGATGACGACATCATCGACTGTGTAGAAAGGTTAGATGCGGGAACAGGCAGCAACCATTTAAAACGTTATTATTTATTGGTAGGACCAAGTACGCAGCAAGCACCTGAGCTCTTTCAACCCGAGCTCTATCATATTGTCGAAGTCAAACAACAAGCCTTAGCTGCGCCTTTACACTACTTCAAAGATTTAAGCCCCGTCAATCGCCTAAATCAAGCTCATTTGACGGTCAATTGCCAACGAAAAATGCAGCGTCGACCAGACTTAATTATCGATGATGCTCTTTGGCAAGGACTGCATTGGTTAGTCAGATCTCGTCATCACGCCCGCGTTGGCATTGATCCTGAGCATATTACTCTTGGAAAGCGCGCTGCCCACAAAAATGGCTTTGCGCAATATGCACAAAGCTGCGCACAAGTGCTGGCCTATGCACATATGAGGGGCGATAGGCGCTCAACAAGCTTTCAGCAAAGTTGTGTAGATGTACTCCCAGATCTGATTGAGGCGCTAGTAGAGCAAGCCAACCTGTATGCCAACCAAGTTAATCATGACTGGGCTTTATTCAAATCACTCAGACAGTAACTGTTTGGGGATATCTAGTATTAGCCCATCATCTGCTAGGACCAGCACGCCTTTGTAATAGGAGTGCGCTTCATTTTCCAGGTTTTCAAGTAAACCAGGGCCGTGGTAGCGCACACTAAAATGAGTCAAAACAAGTAAAGGGACTTGTGCCTGCTCTGCAAACTCAGCTATCCGTTTCGCGTCGCTATGGCCGGTATGATGGCCCACTTTTTTTAAGTCTTTGTGTGTGAACGTTGCTTCATGGACAATCGCATCAACACCTTCAACATAAGGTTTCAGCAAGCTTGGTTTTTCATTATCTCCACATACAATTACTTTTCTAGGCAGCCAACTTGGAAATGCATAGCGCTGCGACTGTAACACCCTCCCCTGATACTCAACATCTAACCCTTTTTGCAGTTGATTAAAGTGCTTACCAGTTGCGACTCCGTCCTGTTGCAGCAAATTGATCCTGAGCTTTTTCGGGATCTGTGTTTCCGTCACTTTAAATCCATAACTCGGCACTCGATGCTTTAACTCCATCACCTCAAGTTCACAGTAGCTGAACTTGAGCACTGAACAGGCTTCTTCTATCGCAATGGTTTTAAAGTCAAACGGTAAGGCCAAATCAGTTAAAGAAAACGTCGCGTGCAAAAACTCAATGACTTTCTTCGGTGCAACCAAATAAACCATGTCTGTTCTGCCTGACATTGCCATAGACGCGAGCAAGCCAGGTAACCCATAGCAGTGATCGCCATGCACGTGACTAATACAAATGACGCCCAGATGATAAAGGGTAAGCTTTGATCTCAATATTTGATGTTGTGTGCCTTCTCCGCAATCAACTAGCAGCCACTGTTTTGACTTCTCAAATTTGACAGCTGTGGCAGAAACATTGCGATACGTAGTCGGACTGCCTGAAGACGTCCCCAAAAACTCCAATTGCATAACCAGCTAAAATCCATAATGATAAATACTACAACACCTAGTTTAAGTGATGTTAGACAATAGCTAAAGGAATAAACCATGTCCAAACAGCCCGCTTTTCAAATTCTTGTCGTTGATATACAAGAGAGTTTTCAGCCCCATATAGCGAACTATCAACATATTGTAGAAACGGCGCACAAGTTGCTTAGCGCCGCTGAACTGTTGGCAATTCCAGCTGTTATATTTGAACAATACCCAAAAGGACTTGGTCATACAGATAGCTCATTACTGCAATTCAATTTAGACCGATATGAAAAAACGACATTTAGCGCCGTAAGGGGCTCTGAACCTAACCCAACCATCAATATGGACCCAAATGTGACTAAGGTTGTTATCGGACTTGAGTCACATGTTTGTGTATACCAAACAGTATGTGATTTATTGACGCTAGCCCAACCGGTTATTGTTATCGCCGATGCAGTAGGCTCTAGAAATACACAGCACAAACAGTGGGCGATTGAGCAACTTAGATATCAAGGTGCCGTCATTATGAGCTTAGAAACCTTACTGTTTGATATATTGAAAGATGCAAAACACCCTCAGTTTAAGGCCGTTTCGAAACTGATCCGTTAACCTGTTCTGCGAGTAGTATTAAGCAATAGACCCTATAAGTTGGTGCAATATGAAAAACGAACTAAGTAGTAATCTTGTCTTAAAGGTATATGAGTATATCCAACAACATGGAGAAGATTATGAACAAGGAAAACAGTGTGAGGGGCTCACAGCTTTCTCAGATCCCGATGGTTATACTATCTATCTTCAAGGCAGCGGCGTACTCTTACGTTTTGGTTTTCACAATACCTATCAGTTCGACTATGATAAGGAGTCGCAAAAGGCCGATTTTATGAAAAAGTTACATTACATAGCGGCGATGCTTGATGACTAGAAATAAAAACCGAGTAAGTAGCCAATCATCACAAGAGTACATAGCGCAAGTCGTCACCTCTCTTCAACAGGATCCCGCGCTACTTGAAATCGTTAAAGCCAATTGCGACTACTATCAACAGCAACAGTTTTTAAAAAAAGGATTGAAACGTGCGATAGAGCACCTTGAGTGGGTGCTTGCTGCTGATGACGATATTACGCGTATTTGCCAACAAATTATGGCAGATGACCATATTGGCACAAAATTTAGGCAATACCCTTTACTATTCAAAGGCGTAATTCTCGCAAGCAAAAACAAATAAATCATTCAGCACAGTCATGCCAACATGAATAGTTCGATATTTATGCAACCAAAACCAAGTACTTACTAACTATATAAACATACATTGTCCTTCATCAGTAATACTTGTAATTTTATCTCATTTTCACCTTGAGTTAACTTTTATAAATGACCACTGAATGAAAAAGTGATATGGTATGCCGCATTTTTTGGAACCGAGAAAACTTGCTATGTCGAATGCAGTAGAGACTAAAGCGAATAAAAGCTCTCAATCGCCAGAACAACAAAGCGGCCTATTTAATCGCTTTTTGGCAACGGTTGAGTTTTTAGGGAATATGCTTCCCCACCCGATCACTCTTTTTGCCATGCTATGTATTGTAATCGTAGTATTCAGTGGTATCGCTGATTGGATGGGTTTGAGCGCAATTGACCCTCGTCCAGAGGGAGCTAAAGGGCGTGACGCTGATGGTGTCATTGAAGTCGTAAGCTTATTGAGCGCTGAAGGCTTACAAAGAATCATGACCGGCCTTGTCACCAACTTCACTGGATTCGCACCACTTGGTACGGTACTTGTTGCCCTATTAGGTGTAAGTGTTGCTGAGCACTCGGGTATGCTTTCCGCTGCTATGCGCGGAATGGTCATGGGCGCGTCAAAACGACTAGTGACATTTATGGTTGTGTTTGCAGCTATTTTGTCAAATACAGCTTCAGAGCTGGGCTATGTTGTACTGATACCACTTGCGGCAATGATCTTCCACAGCCTAGGTAGACACCCGTTAGCAGGTTTAGCAGCCGCGTTTGCTGGGGTATCTGGCGGGTACAGCGCCAATCTATTACTCGGGACAATAGACCCTCTTCTTGCAGGTATCACAACACCTGCTGCGCAAATGATCGATCCAACCTACCACGTTGGCCCTGAAGCAAACTGGTATTTCATGATGATTTCTGTTTTCTTGATTGCCATTGTAGGCACGCTAGTTACAGAAAAAATTGTTGAGCCTAGACTAGGTAAATACAACCCAGATGAAGCGAGTATTGACCTATCGGAAAACAATATTGAGCACCTGACTGCTCTTGAGAAAAAAGGCTTAAAATGGGCGGGTATGTCACTGCTTGTAGTTTGCAGTATTTTAGCCTTAACCATTGTTCCTGAAGACGGTATTCTTCGTCACCCTGAGACTGGTGCTGTTGCAGGCTCTCCATTCCTAAAAGGCATTGTTGTTCTAATTTTCGTTACTTTTGCTATCCCAGGTTTTGTATACGGCCGCGTTGTTGGTACGATGAAATCAGACCGCGATGTGATTGATGCCATGAGTAAAAGCATGAGCTCTATGGGTATGTATATTGTACTTGTATTTTTCGCTGCACAATTTGTTGCCTTCTTCAAGTGGACCAACCTTGGTACTATTTTGGCGATAAACGGTGCCGCTTTATTGCAAGCGCTAAATTTGACAGGTCCAGAAGTTTTCATTCTGTTCATTATGATGTGTGCAATGGTCAACCTATGTCTAGGTTCTTCTTCTGCACAGTGGGCTGTAACCGCACCTATATTTGTGCCGATGCTTATGCTTGTTGGCTATGCACCGGAAACAATCCAAGCAGCATACCGTATCGGTGACTCAGTAACTAACCTGATCACACCTATGATGAGTTACTTTGGCCTTATTTTAGCTGTTGCAACTAAATACAAAAAAGATATGGGTATCGGCACCTTAGTCGCAACTATGTTACCTTACAGCATGTTCTTCTTTGTCGGCTGGGTTGCTCTGTTTTATATATGGGTATTTGGTTTTGGTCTTCCTGTAGGACCGAACTCTCCGATTTATTACACGCCTTAAAGCAGTAATTGAGAGCATTTTTGCAAGCCAAAAATGCTCTCGTCTCAAAATTAATTCAAACCTACCTCATTAATTACTTTTTTCATTATTTCTTTAAAAAACTTTTAAATTGGTGCAGTGCATTTCCTAATTAAGGTAAAATCATTAACGGCAGAGAAATCCAAGGTTAATCCTGTTAACTTACTTTAGACAATTTAAATTTTTGAATAAAAATACGTCATGCTATTTGTTATTATTCAAATGCTGTCCTAAAGTCCTAAAGGAATAACCGTAAAAGGAGCTTTCTCACCAATAAAAAACTTGATGATAAGGCCAGTTATGTACACTTTGTTTTATTACCCTCGTAATGCCAGTCTCGCTCCACATTTTGTTTTAGAAGCACTAAAAGCTCCATATCAATTAGAAATTGTCGACCGTAAGAAAAATGCACAAAAATCAGCGCAATATTTAAGTCTAAACCCGACCGGAAGGATCCCAACACTTGTCGATGACGAATTTGTGTTATTTGAAAGTGGCGCTATTTGTCTATACCTTGCAGAAAAGCACCCTGAAGGACAATTAATCCCATCGGACCCGATACAAAAAGGAGTTTTTTATCAATGGCTAATGTACTTCACTACGACGATACAGTCGGAATTAATGATTTACTTTTATCCTGAGCGTCATACCCAAAGCGCACTCATGTATGACGACATCATTAAAACTCAACAAACTCGCTTAGCTGATATGTTTGCTATTGTAAACCGTCATTTATCGGGAAAAAGCTATGTCGTCAACGAGCAATTTACAATATGTGACTGCTACTTATTTATGCTGTGTATATGGGCGGATGAATTAAACACGCCACCATTACAATTTGAACATTTAGCAAAATACCTGCGCGGAATGGCAAAACACCCTGTTATAAAAAAGGTCTGCGAAGCCGAGCAAACAGACTTGAGCCCATACAAATAAGATTTTAATTTTAAAACTCAAGCAAATTAAGTTTGGACGATACAATACTAGAGTCAATTTTACATAATATATGTTTATTTTTAATTGGCTTTAATTATCCGTACGTGCCAAAGCCATAGATTTATTCTTAAATCTATGGCTTTGGCAGCAACACGCTTTATCTCTTTCCTTACAACCCGTATTATATTCACTCTCTTTATCTACCGATCCCTTTATGCATCACCTTTTAGAACAATATAATCAGCTTGTTAAGAACAACCAATTATCCTATGACCCCAAGCAACAAGACGCCATTGACGAGCTAGATAGATTGTCGGAGCAAATTCGAATAAGTGGCAAAACTAAAGGGATCTATTTATTCGGCCCTGTTGGCCGTGGCAAGTCAATGTTGATGGATATGTTTTATGGATCCCTATCCATAGATAAAAAGCAAAGGCTGCATTTTCATCATTTCATGCATAAAATCCACCAGCAGCTGGCTGATATTCAAGGAAAGAAAGATCCATTAAAGGTAATTGCAAAGCAGTGGGCAAAGCATACAAAGGTGTTATGTTTTGACGAGTTCTTCGTAAAAGACATTGGTGATGCGATGATATTAGCGGGTCTTTTAGATGCGTTTTTTAAAGCGGGTATTATTTTTGTTACAACATCGAATTCCCACCCTACCGATCTATACAAAAATGGGTTACAGAGAAACCGTTTCGAGCCAACCATAGAACTCTTGCTAACTCATTGTCATGTAGTGAGTGTATCTGGAAAACACGATCACAGATTTAACAATGGTTTTTCTGCCCAGTTTTACTTTGAAAATGACACTGCAGGCTTTCAATCTCTGTTTAACACTATAGGCGGATCTTACAAATCCACAAACATAGACATATTAAATAGGCCAGTCAGTATTTTGGGACATGCACACAATGCGTTGCTAATTGATTTTATGTCTCTATGTACCTCGCCCAGAGCAACTTCAGATTACATCGAACTCGCCACTGACTATGACGCAATTTTTGTACAGAACATTCCTAAAATGGGTTCATCCCCTGCTCTTCAAAGCGTTACTCAAGGCATTGAAGAGGGCTACATAAGAGCAAAACCCCTACTTGAATCTCGTAACCTTGATGACGAGGCAAGACGCTTTATCGCACTCGTAGATGAATTTTATGACCGAAAAAAGCTGGTTGTTATTTCATCAAGCTTTTCATTGCAAACCCTTTATGCAGGAGAGCTACTCGCTTTCGAATTTGAACGCACTCGAAGTCGACTAGCCGAAATGCAGTCATGGCGATTTCCGACAATCATTTAACCTTGTTGTTAAATTCAAGGGGTTGGCTCAGAAAAAGCGTCACTTGTCGTACTTTCTCTATCCACTTTTTGATAGCGATATAATTATTAGTCCACATTGATGCAACGAATGCTGGTTCTTTACAAAATTAGTATTTGGCTAAACACTTCTAAGGTCCCCACCAACAAATTAGCACTATACCACTAATCCATAATACAGGAACCACCCTTTTAACCTAAATAATATGCAACTTTTATCTGTATTATCAAATTCCGTAGATAAAATATGGACAAACTATTGTATACAATATATGTTATACATGAATTATCGATGACACACCGTCTCAAATAGAGGTGAAAACTCGCCTGAAGTGTCTATTGCTAATTGAAAAAACAACAATAAATCAGCATCAATAAGGAAAACTATGGACCTCTCTAAGTTCAAACTAAATCAGTTTAAAAAATCATTCATTGCATTAAGTGTTAGCTCTGTATTACCACTGGTCCCTTCTGCTGCAATCGCAGCGGATGAGTCAGCCGATGAGATTGAACGCGTTCAAATTACAGGTTCGCGTATCCAGCGTACCGATTTGGAAAGTGCGCTTCCTGTTACCGTTATCTCTTCTGTCGACATAGCAAAAACCGGTTTAAATGATATTGCAGGTGTTTTACGTCAAAGCGTCTTCAACAGTGCAGGTAGCAATATCAATACAGGTAACTCAACAGATGCAAACCATTCTGGTTCTGGGCTACGTGGCCTCGGTGCCAACAGAACATTAACCCTGATCAACGGCCGCCAAGTAGCACCGTCGTCTGCTTTGTACGGAAGTAGTACAAACTTAAATATGATCCCAATTGAAGCGGTAGAGCGAATTGAGATCTTACGAGATGGGGCGTCAGCAATATATGGCTCCAACGCAATAGCTGGGGTTGTAAATATCATCTTGAAAAAAGATTACGATGGCTTAGGGTTTAAACTGCATGGTGCTGATACTTCGCGTGGTGGTGGTAGCGAAAACGGTTTTTCAATGAGTTTTGGTCAAGTAACCGATAAGTCTTCAGTCACTCTTATATATGAACACCAATATCAAGAAGGTTTAAAAGGTGGTGAACGTGACCATATTGACGGAAAAGTAAATCCAAGAAGAATGTCAACCACAACCCCATGGGGTAACTGGCGTACCCATGAGGCTGATGGAGAGTTTGGACCATGGAATCCAGGGAAGGAATGCCCACAAGAAAATATTCGAGATGAAGGCGAAGATGGCAAGCGCTGTTCTTTCGACTTTTACGAAGGCAAACTGTACTATCCAGAGCGTAAAAAAGACTCTATTTTTACCCACTTTACGTACAATATCTCGGAAGAGTTGGAATGGTACGCGCAATCTCTAATCTTACGTGATGTTACAGACACGGCGGCGAGTTCAATTTGGATGACTGCCGACATGGCAGCAGACAACCCTAACAACCCAACTTTTGGTACTGGGAACGCAAAAGATGTTCAAGTTACGCACCGCATGGTTGGTGATGCAGATCGTGCCGTACAATTTGATACGACATTAATCGACTTTAATACTGGTTTTGAATGGGTAACTGATGCTGGCGCATTGGCCGTAAACATTGGGCTAAGCCGTGAAAAATTCCACCAAGTAACAAAGCATTACGCTTTCAAAGATCGATTCCAAGACGCGGTAAATGACGGTGAATACAACCCGTTAGTTCCCGGTGGCAATGCAACACGCCAAACACTAGATAATATTCGTCATACGGCTTATCGCAGCGGTGAAACAACGTCAAACGGCATATCAATAAGCTGGGCGAGCTTGTCAGGCATGGAATTGGCCGGTGGTGAAATTGGCTACGCTATTGGTGCCGAGTACAGAAAAACCGAGTTGACAGATGAAATGGATGCGCAATCTAACGCTGGCCTCGAAAATGGAAATGTTGTCAGTTCATTTGGTGGTGACGTAATTGGTGAGCGAGATTATAAAGCTGCATATGTAGAAGTCGAATTGCCTGTACTTGATGAACTCGTTGTTAAAGTCGCAAGCCGTTATGATGAATACAGCTTACCTGATGCGGGCGAGTTATCAAGCAGCATCAACGTTCGTTATGAAGCGTCTGATGATCTTGTATTGCGTGGTGGTTTCAGCCAAGGCTTCCGAGTGGCGGGTTTGAACCGTCTGGTCGGAGACGCCGCGACTGGGTATTATAACTTAACGGACTGCCCTGACTCGACTTGCGATACACAAAACATCCCAGCGACAGCAATCGGTACTCCAAACCTAAAACCAGAGACTTCAGAGCAGTTTTCTGTCGGTGCGGTCTGGAATCTTGCTCAGTATACCGCAGTCACTGTTGACTATTGGAATATTGAAATCACAGATCAGATTTCTAGAATTGAGCCACAAGATGTAATCGATTTAAGCCATGCTAATGCGCTTGATGGTTACAACCCAGAGCAGATATATGTGAATCGAGACGCTGATGGGAAACTTACCTCCGTTGGTTATGGTTATATCAACATGGTTGGTGCAGAAACTTCGGGTATTGATATTGCGTTCAATACACGTTTCGACTTTGAAGATATGGGTGAGATCAGATACACCTTAGATGGTAGTTATACCTTTAACTACGACAGCCGAGCTAACCCAAATCAACCAGAGTACGATCGTGTCGGCTATGTCAGCAGAGCACAATACCGTGTCAACTCTCAAGTTACATATATTCTTGACGAGTTTAGTGCAAATATTGCCGTAAGATATCTTGATCGTTTCAAAGGCGTGACCAACGAAGACGAAGTAGCAGGCCGAGAGTATGACGATTACGCTTCGGCGACAGAAGTGGACCTTGGTTTTAACTATCAAACCGACAGCTACGGTAGCTTTACAATTGGTGCGCGTAATATCTTCGACAGAGTACCTGAAGTAAGACTTGAAAGGTTTGTCGGATTTAACACCACCAACCACAACATATATGGTAGAACGCTCTTTGCTGATTACACAATTCAGTTTTAAGTAGTACTACCTGCCAATTCTCCCAACAAGCAGCCACATGTTTTTAGTTGGCTGCTTTTTAGATCTGTTTTATAAGCAAACCAATTTTTGTGCCCTCTGTGCATCTCTTTCACTAAGCCAAATCTTCCAAATTAAGAGGCGTATTTTGTAAAATTGGCTTGATGCAACTGTCCTGCGCAGATAAGCTAGATAGGGAAAATAATGACGTATGCGCCAGTTTAATATTTGGTATTCGGGAAGGTGGGGCTTAGATCTACTTTTGGGCGGTAAGCTTAGCGTCATCTAAAAACAAAAGCGAGCTAACTAGCTCGCTTTAATATATATCAAACAGTTAGAAGCTATTTGTCCAACTTAAGTTTGACGCCTTTTAAGCGACTTCTAACAGAGCTAATTTTGCTGCGGTTTTTTACTCGCGCTTCTCCACTCGCTTGGTTACTAGGTCTATTTGTTCGAGCTTTGCGTCTTTGATGACTTGGTTTTTTGCTCAGGTTATCAATCAAGTTATCTCGACTTGCAACTTCATAACCCGGTAAATAGTAACGTTTAATCTTTTGACCAATTAACGCTTCAATGTGCAGTAAAAACTGCTCTTCTTCTCGGCTTACAAACGAAATTGCCTGACCACTATTGCCTGCGCGACCTGTACGGCCAATCCTGTGAACATAATCTTCTGGTAAGTAAGGCAGGTCATAATTCACCACTCGAGGAAGCCCTTCGATATCAATACCACGTGCAGCAACTTCGGTAGCAACCAGCACACGTACTTTGCCTTCCTTAAATTCTCGAAGTGCACGGCGCCTTGCACCTTGCTTTTTATCTCCATGACAAACTGTCGCCGCGATACCATCAAGCTCAAGCTCTTCTACAATAGTATCTGCGTCATCTTTCATGTTTACAAACACAAGAACTTGCTGCCAGTTTTTCTTGCCTATTAACTCTGATAACAGCTCTTTTTTGCGCTGTTGTTCAACCGGATAAACAACGTGACGGACCGTTTCTGCTGTAGTATTTTCAGGTGCTGTTTGAACAAGTTTAGGCTCTTTTAAAACCTTTTTAGCAAATTGTTTTACTGCCGATGGGAAAGTTGCAGAAAACAGCAACAACTGTTTATCTTCCTTCGCCAAAGATATCACACGCTGCATCTCATCAATAAAGCCCATATCTAGCATGCGGTCGGCTTCATCTAGCACCAAATGCTCTATATTCGCTAAATCAACACTCCCCAATCTGACCAGATCAAGTAATCTCCCTGGCGTTGCGGCAATAATATCAGCGCCTTGAGATAATCGTTGCGATTGCCCTTCAACATTAACACCGCCAAACACAGCGACAGTACGCAGCTCTGTGTGCTTTGTAAATGACTCACAATTATTGGCAATTTGCTCAGCAAGCTCTCGGGTAGGTGCTAGAAATAATGCACGAGGTGATTTAGATGGCGTCCCTTTTAAAAGGTTATGGATAACAGGCAAGGCAAACGCTGCGGTTTTTCCTGTACCAGTTTGTGCCGTTGCCAGCACATCATGACCTTTTCTGATCACAGGGATGGCCGCCTGTTGGATCGGGGTGAGTTCTTCAAAGCCAATCTCATCTAAGGCTTTTAACAACGGCTCTGGAAAACTAAAAGATTTAAAATTCATAACGACAAACCTGCGACCAATACTGAAGGGCCGCAGATTATACGTCAATTCTCAGCATTAACAAAGCTTAAGTAGCGTCTCATCGACTAAATTGGCTTTTCCGCCAACAATATACTGCTCATCGAGTGCATTTATGAGCTGCTGACCCTCTAATTGCTGAGATTTAGTCAGTGGCACATAGGGCAGTCTAAATACTGGGTTAACTGCACCAGTCATAATCAGTGCAGTGTTAATTGCAATTGGGTTTGGTTCACAAAACAGCCAGCTCATGAGAGGTTGTAACTCTTTGTTAAGCGACTCATTAGGGCTATCCATAAGCTGTCTAAATAGTCGAGGTACTAAGTTTGACGTGACAGATATCACACCATGGGATTGAAACTTATGGCGACCGTCATGGGCTTCATCATCATTTCCTGACCAACAAGCAATTCCCTGTGCTTCATAATGAGCAATACGCTCGTTACCCGCACATTCCTTAACACCGATAAAGTGCCTATGTTTAGCCAAAGGCTCCATAATATCTGGCGTTAAATCTTGTCCAGTTCTACCCGGTACATTGTAAATAAACGCAGGTCCAATTTCTAAAACACGCTCAAAGTGTTCTACCACACCGGCATCCGATGTTCGGCCATAATATGGGTTGATCTGTAACGCAGCATCCATACCAGAAGCGAAACCATACTCGGTCGCTTTGATAGCTTCCCTCGTATTGTTACTTCCGGTATTACCAACAATAATAAGCTTGTCTGAAAACTTGTTAACACTGTGGGCGATCAGCATTAAGTGCTCTTCCCAAGTCATTAACTGACCCTCACCCGTTGTACCACCAACGATGATACCATCAACACCCGCTGCGATTTGGGTTTCTACTAAAGCATCATATGCCTGAAGATCAATTTCACCTGACATTTGATATGGAGTTTTGATCGCCGTGATTAAACTGGCTTGTTTTATCGTTTGTATACTTCGCATGCAATTTCTAGCTAATTGTTTATATACGACATGTTTTAACACAATTGACCTTGTATGCCGAGGGTAAAAAGCACAGTTTTATAAAATTTCTTGCTTATAAACCAAAAATCATACAAACTCAAAACAACTGTATAAATAACCAGTGTTAAAAATGAGATTAACTGATTATCTAAAATCTAACTTTTACGATGCCCATGAGCTTTGTAGTTTGCTGAAGATCTCACAAGAACAGCTTCAACGGTGGCAAGAAAGTAGTATCTTCCCTAACGCCAGTTACAGCATAGATAACCTAATCAAGTGCAGCTCTTACCTTGGGTTATATGAATGTGTTGAAGTAACCGATTATTACCCCAGAGCAGCGCTAGATTGGGGACAAATGTTGATAAAACATGAGGTGCAGCAATCTAGTCATGCCTATGAATTATTTCAAAACAAATACATCACTACTTTGAAAACCTGTGCAGACAGAGGCGTTGTAAGTGATGATGATAAATTTGGCGATGACCTAATTGAACATATTCAGCAAGTTTGGCAACAGTATTTATGCAGTAAATATGGCGTGATAAGTCAAAATGGTGCAGTTGAAGAGGTTGTGTATATTGACCTCGGACGCGCTTTGGTCGATACACTAACAGACGATAGGACGAGCAACAGTGTACCTCCCGAAAATAGAGCTTTACTACATGAAGCCCTTAAGTTATTGAACAGAGCTTTGAGCCATAATGCATCTCACGAAAAGCATAATTCATTAAGATATCAATATATTGAGAGTGTTATGCAAAAATATGATTTATCTACACGCTAGCCTAATTAAATCAAATCGATTTCTGGTCGCCTTTTTTGATAATTATTTATCCAGATAGATAAAAGCCACCTAATGGACATTAAGTGGCTTTTATGAAATGAGTATGTATAAAACGAGTTTTACCTAATTAACCTCACCATTTTGAGCAGATACTAACCGCTCAAAATGTGCTCTAAGTATTTCAAACCCTTTTAACACTCTTAGTTTATCTTCGCACAAACCGTCATACCAAGAATCAAATTTTTCGTCATCCTCTTGCTCACTTAAAACCTGATATTGGGCCAGCAGTTCCACTATGTCACTGTGTTCGCAAGTTAACTCATCCAATTGCTGAGCTAGCGACGAATGATCCTCATTTTGCAGCTGTGCAATGACACTGTTGTCTAATTGTTGTGATTCTTCGCTCACAGTGTTGTCCTCTTTCTCAATCTCAACTCTAGTTATAACAGTCTGATATTGAAGATCCAGTAACAATTTGCTTATTCGTATAATCATTAGACAAAAGTGTAAAAAAAATTTCAGACAAGCAATTGAAAACCATTCTCAAATAGAATAGTATTTGTGACGTTATCACATTTCGTAAGGTTTAATTTTACTATGAAAGCAAATATCCACCCGGATTATCAAGCTGTTGCATTTCATGACACGGCAGTAGACAAATACTTCATCGTTGGTTCAACAATCAAGTCTGATAGAACGGTTGAAATCGATGGCGTTGAGTACCCATACGTGCCAATTGATGTTTCAAGTGCATCTCACCCGTTCTATACAGGTAAGCAGAAAATCGTTGCAAGCGATGGCCGTGTTGCTAAGTTCAACCGCCGTTTCAAAAACCTTTCTGCTACAACTAAGTAAGTATTGGTTTTTAGTTTACATCGCTATTTTGCGTAGCGATGTAAACTCACCTAAAAGGTGTTTAAACATATTAAGGAGCATAAGTTGAAAGTTCTAAGTTCATTAAAGAGCGCGAAAAATAGACCAGGTTGTCAAGTAGTTAAGCGCCGTGGACGTGTTTACGTTATCTGTAAAACAAACCCAAGATTTAAAGCTGTTCAAGGCAAAAAGAAAAAGCGTTAATCGCTAAAAAGTATTTATGAGTGCTTTGCACAAAAAGTGCTCATCACAGTTTCACTCCCCACCCCTTCTAGTTCTCATTTATTTAATGTTTGATCTGCAACTGCATAAAAAAAGCGACTCTCGCCGCTTTTTAAAATTACCGTGCTTTAGCGCTTACGCCTTCTAAGAAGTGCAAGCGGTGCACTCAGTAAAGTCAGCCAGCCAAATGAACCCGAATCACCATCTTGGTCATCGTCGTCATCTCCCCTGACATCAATGAGGTTAACTCTCACCTCGGTATACTCAGATACATTACCGAACGTATCCTGAGCCCGTACACCAAATCTAATTACACTTTGGAATTCATAATCCAACTCACCTTGAACAATGATATCGCCATTACCAGCAATGCTAAATGGCGCACTGCCTATGATCATGAATGAGTCAACAGGTGAAGTATCTGCATCGGGATCCATAAACTCTAAACGGCCTATGATAGTCCCTAAAGCAGCATTTTCTCTCACTTCAAAAATCTGACCGCCAGGGATATTAGGTGTTCGGTCAGGCACATCTTCGTCATTAGGGTCATCCACAACATCAATTTTCACTTCGACAAAGTTAGATTCATTCCCACCTGAATCAACGGCTTTGACGACGAAAACGAATGCTTGATGAACTTCATAATCAACTAAACCAGTGACCTTAATACTGCCGTCTGCATCTATCTCAAATGGTACATCACCCAAAATTGTGAATGATTCTATCGGAGAATCATCAGGATCTGGGTCTTCAAACTCGAGCATGCCAACAACCGTACCGACTTCCGAGTTTTCAGTAACCTCAAAACTCTGTTCGTCTTTAATGACGGGTGCGACATCGTCATCACCCAGCTCATCCAATACCTCAACATTTACTTCAGTATAATCAGATGTGTTGCCCATTGAGTCCATAGCACGTACGAAGAAGCTGTATTCACTTTGCATTTCAAAATCCAGCTCAGTAGTGACAATCACTTCACCTGTAGGATTGATCATAAATGGTACTTCATCCAAGATCATAAAGCTTTCCACTGGTGATACATCCGGATCTGGATCGGTAAACATTAACATCCCGATAGACGCGCCAGCTTCATTATTTTCCATTACTTCAAATGATTGGCCTTGATCTATCACTGGATCTCTGTCGGGTGGAACTGAAATAGCCATATTAAACATTTGTTGACTTTCAAGTTCGCCATCACTTACCGTCAAAGTCATCTCGTCATCAAATGATGTATAAGGCCTTCCTGATAACACGCCGTCAATAAACGACATGCCCGGCACCGAAGGTTCTAAAGTCAGTGTAAGATCACTTCCCTCAATATCTTCAACTTTATCGTTAAAGTCTAAAACAGTCAGCTCACCAATGAATAACTCAACGTCTTCAATAGGAGAGATCACTGGTGCATCATTAACTGCATTGATAGTAATTGTGACTGCAAATTGCCCGTCTGGCAGTGGGTCATTGTTTGGTGCTGTTTGACTATCAGTCATGCCCTGGAATACAAAGTTGTCTTCGCCAACGTAGTTTTCATTTGGCATGTACATCACATTTGCATAGTCTTGCGCTAATACTTCGGCACCCTGTTCCAGTGCGTTCTCACCATTAAGCAACATACCATTGCTTGGCACCTGAATTATTTCAACTGAATCGAATGCATTAGATAAATTGTCTGCAAAGGCAGAGCCTACTGCCACTTTCATATCTTCGTCAGTAGTAAATTCTCTGTCTGATTGCGTTGAAATTGGCACTTTGTAAGCGCTGCGACCATGCGTAAAGGCAAACAGCTCATTCCCTTTAATCGCAAGTTTAGCGATATTTGTATTCGCTAACCCTAGACCATCAGCCATCCAATTTTGGCCACCGTCAGTTGATACAAACACCCCTAAATCTGTTCCGACAAATAGCCTCTGGGTATTATTCGGATCTACTGCAATTGTCATTGCAGGAATATTTGGCAGACCGGTGTCACTGGCTTGCCAGTTTTGCCCACCATCCGTTGTTTTCCATACGTGTGTCGCATCAAAATTGGAGACAGTTGCATAAATAATTTGGTTGTCTGTCGGGTCAAATGCAACTGAGCTTATCGTTACCCCTGACTGAACGGTTGCGGTTGTCCAACTCGAAGTAGTTGTAGCTTGATCTGCTTGGTATGACACGTAAATAGCGCCATTATCTGTTCCTGCTGCGACCGCGGTTTCCGTATTTGGTGCAATTCCAATTGAATATACAGAACCATCCAATGCCGCAGATGCAGCTGACCAATTTGCGGCTTGGTCATCTGTTCTCCATAATTGACTACCACCTATCCATAAGACTTGTGGGTTTGATGGCGCCATTTCAAAACGGGTTATAAATGGAAAACCATTGTCACCAGTAATACCATTGACAGCACTGCTAAAGCTTTGTCCGCCATCTGTAGACTTTTGTAAAGATAGACGCGTAAATTCACCAAACATAATATCAGCATTGGTCGGATCGATGGCCGTCCAGCCACCATCACCGCCAAGAATTTCTACCCAGCTATTAAAACCATTGTCCACCCCGACCAAAGTACCGTTATCTTGAGTTCCGCCAAAGTAACTTGTGCCATTGGGCTTGACCGTACCATGATAAAACTGAGTAACTGCATATCCATTATTAAGCGTTGACCAGCTTACTCTCTGCGTTGGATCTGCCGTTGAATTACCGCACACTTCGCTTACCGTTAATCGACCAGACAACGCATTGTCTGTTTTTTGGATCCCGCCATCATTGGCAACAAACATGGTGGTATTCGTTGTACCGTTGTAATCTGGATGAAAAACAATTTCATGTTGATCCGCATGTGCATACTGTGGGTTTGTGGGGTTTAGCCACCAAATACTGGTCGGTACGAATGTTTGGGCACCATCGTCAGAGCGAAAGACATCTATACCACCTGTCCATACTACATCTGGGTTAAGCGGGTCGACCGCGATAATATTGTCATACCAACCCTGATTGAAAAACTGCGGCGTGCCACCGGTACATTGATCTAACAATCCAAAATACGTATTGCTGAGCAGCAAGCGAGTAAACGAATCTGCAGTATTTTTGGTTACTGTTTGGGTCCAATTCACCCCCATATCTGTGGACTTGTAAACAGAGTCCATCCCATGATCATTGCGATTGGCAGCCAGCGCATAAATAATATTGTTATCTGATGGCGCGACAGCAATAGTAGTTCGGCCTTGTTCGGTGCCAGCAATGACTTGAGACCAAGTCTCTGCGGCATCAGAGCTGCGATGAACTCCGCCAGCATTAAAAGAACCACAAGCCGTCAAAAGTACATCCGTACCTGACTGGGATAACACAGTTAAATCAGTACAGCCTACAGAGGTACCTTGAGGCACAAATTTGGTTTCCCAAGAAGTACCACCATCTGTCGACTTATGCACACCCGTTCTCGTTGCGGCGTAAATAGTATTCGACTCATTTTTACTAAATTTAATCTTATTTACATACTGAAAATTAGTATTGCTCGCAGTGCTTGAAATCTGTGTCCAAGTCATCCCGGCATCTTCTGATTTAAATAACCCGTCACCGCGCAATGCATCGAAATTAAACAGGCCTTCACCTGTGCCAGCATAGAGAATATCAGCATTACTTGGATCAAACGTTAAGGTCGTTACTGCAAGGTTTGTAGCCAGATCGCTAAGTGGCTGCCACGACGCCCCCGCATCGGTTGTTTTCCATACCCCACCAGCGACACCTGCTGTATACATAATATCGTGATTTGTAGGGTGAATGATGAGAGTCCGAGTTCGACCGCCAATATTTCCCGGACCTAATTCCTGCCACTGACCAAGCTCTTGATTTTGTCCGTCAGGTGCGTTTAAGTTGGGCTGAATTTCTGAAAGCAATGCATTATTTGCTATTGAAAACTGCGGCATCTGTTTAATTTGCTTTAATGCGTCAGAATACTTTTCAACAGGCAGCGAGGTGGCACCAACCGGCAGCCTTTGTTGAACATAAAATTCTTGTGCCTCTTTCGGTTTGTCGTAGCGCTTTGGCGATTGCGACTTTTTCTGTGCTTTCTTTTCTAAAAATTCCGCTTTACGCTCATATGGTGTCAAAGCTTGATCTTGCAGTGCAATGTAAGACACACCGCCAAGCGCAATGGCGACGGCAATACTCACAGGGTGGAGAAGTCTCATTGGTTTATCCCTTTTCACTTTTTAATGTTTTAGAGTGCCTATCAATCTAGGGATCGAGACTTCTTAAATATGACTACAGACAATTTGAATGACAACGCACCAAGCGTTTCACCCTAGCACGCGCAGAGTACGCTTTGTTATCTCTACACTTAACATCGTTCTCTTTTAGATAGGTATCCGACTAGAGTGTAGTAACAAACGCACATTAAACATAAAAAGTTTTTAAAGAGAGGAGAAAAAAGCAAAGGTTTGAGGATATAAGTTAAATAGACACACTCTAGTGTGCCGGTTTGTAAGTTCAGTGACTTACTCTATTTTAAAGGACTGCGCTAATATAAATATCAAACCGGACACTACCGTCTATTTGCCAAATAGCAGGTCCCAAAAACTCGGAGGCTCGTGTAACTGGTGATATTCCTCACGAAGCGAATTAATTTCTTTGAGTGCATTGCGTGCTCGGTCTGGTTGGCCATTGTTAGCCATCACTATGGCACTCTTAGCAACAGCGATAGTTTTATTCAGGCCATCAATTGATTGAGCCTTTTTTTCCGCCTGAAAATTCTCGCTTTTTGCCTGCTCGACCAACGAAATAAAGCGTTCTAAATGGCTAATCATTTGTCCTTTATTCTCAGCCTTTATCGCAAGTTTATACTCGTGACCCATTTTTTTCATGAGCTGGTTGAGATCGCTCGACTCTGCATATACTGAAAAGCCCAAAAACACTGCTATAACCAAAACAAACTTCATGACGCCCCCTTAAAGTTTGCGCTAGTATATATAAATAAACTTTGCAAACAAGACCAAATATACGTAATGGGAAAATTGACTTTAAGCTGTAGAAAAGTATTTGTATTCATTACTTTATTTTGCATAAGCTACCTACATCCAATCAGTGCTGTCGCGGCTCAAGACGCAGCCCGCTTAAAAGTGACATTTGTAAACCCAGGCTCAAGTGGCGTAAATCCAACAGGTAATTTTTGGCTTAACGTCTCTAAAGTAATGAGTGCCGTCGCACAAGATACCAATATTGACCTCACTATTTTATACGCAGAGCGAAATCATATTCTGATGAAAGAGCTTACCAAACAAGCGCTTGAGTCTGATGCTGATTACCTTATTTTGGTTGATGAGAAGCGTGTAATCACAGAAGCACTGCTTGACTCACCCAAAGTCCACCCGAATATTTTGTTTTTATTGAACAGCCCTAATCAGCTAGAAATAAACAGACTGAGCGCAAAAGGTTTTGGCATAAAAGCAGCCATCCTACCTGATAATTATCAAGCCGGAAAAGAGCTTGCACGAGAGTTAGTAAAAACGGTTCAAAAAGATTTAACGGCCACCGAATCATTTTCCATGCTAGCGTTTCTAGGCGATATCGCCACAAACGCAGCCCTAGAGAGAGAACAAGGGCTATTGAGTTACACAAACCGTATTTCAAATGTAAATATTGTAGATAAAGTTGATGCCCATTGGTCTCAGCAAAGAGCCCATGAACTAGCAAGAGGATTGTTAAGGCGACATAGAAATGTCGAACTAATTTGGTGCGCGAATGATGCGATTGCATTTGGCGTTAATCAAGCAGCAATAGAACTTGGTATCAGGGATAAAATCAAAATTGGCGGAGTCAATTGGGACAGTGGTCACGAGGATAAATTAGATGTATCCATTGGTGGTCATGTCTTCCTTGGAGGCTACCTACTTATTGAGCTTAAAAAATACCAGCGTGGATTAGTGAAGTATATCGGTACCCAAAAAGTAGCTATCTTTCGCCCCTATAGCAGTACTTTCGAACCAGTTTACAAAGCTATACATGAAGATAACCTAAATCAAATAGACTTTTCACAATTTGTTGACGGAAAGAAAAGTTACACTATTATGACTTTAAACAAAGAATTAAATTTTTGACCTTTTTTTGACCAAAAATTAGATTCTTTAATTACCACAAAACATTAAATTGAAATTACAATCCCAATTAAGTTTTTATTATAAATTTATTAACCTCGTCGCTTTTTAGCGTATTTTTTGCACTGTTGACAGCTTCTCAAATACCTGTTTTAGTTAAATTGGTTAACAACATGTAACTAGGACAAACAAAATGAAACATAACATTCTAACAAGCACGAAACACACATTACTTGCCCTTGGCGTTGCGTCTGCGCTTGGTGCTACAACTGCACATGCAGCTGCATCTGAACGTATGATTGTCACATTAAAACAAGAATCGATGGCAAATGCGCTACCAGTTGCGTTATCACAAGCTGAGATGGCTGATTTTAAATCTCAGTCTCTTGAATTGTTCGCAAATGACATCAATGCACAAGCGATTAAAACACTACCTAATATCAACGCAGTTGTTATGGAATTAACTCCTGAGCAGCTTAAACAACTTGAGGCTGATGGTAATGTTGCCACTGTTGAAGTTGACCCTAAACGTTTCGTTCCTGAAGCGATTGATGCAAGCATAGCTCCTTTTGCTGAGTCAACACCCTACGGTATTACTATGGTTCAAGCTCAACTAGTCAGCGATGCAGCAGCAGCTAACCGTAAAGTATGTATCATGGACACAGGTTACCACCGTGACCATGAAGACCTTGTAAGTGTTGGTGTGACAGGTGATGACGGCTATGGTTCAAACGATACGGGCCTTTGGCACAATGATGGACACGGTCACGGTACTCACGTTGCAGGTACTATTGCAGCATTAGGCGGCAATGGCACAGGCGTTGTAGGTGTGAATGCATCTGGCAACCTAAAACTACATATTGTTAAAGTTTTCAATGACTCTGGTCGTTGGGCTTATGGTTCTGACCTCATTGAAGCAATCAATCAGTGTGAAGCTGCTGGCGCTAACGTAACAAGCATGAGCCTTGGCGGAAGTGGCAGCTCAACAGCGGAAAGAAATGCATTTGACCAAAGCTACCAGCGCGGCATGCTACACATTGCAGCAGCGGGTAATGGTGGTAACAGTGCTCTGAGCTATCCAGCTTCCTATGACAACGTTGTTTCTGTTGCTGCTGTTGACAGCTCAGAAAACAAAGCGTCTTTCTCACAGTATAACAGCCAAGTTGAAATTGCAGGTCCAGGTGTTGGCGTAAACTCAACATGGAACAATGGTGGCTACAGAAGCATCAGTGGTACATCCATGGCAACGCCTCACGTATCAGGTGTTGCAGCACTAGTTTGGAGTAACTTCCCACAGTGTTCTAACGCTCAAATTCGTGCAGCCTTAAATGCAACAGCAAAAGACAAAGGCGCTGCGGGTCGCGATACATCATATGGTCACGGTATCGTTCAAGCAAAAGCTGCGTATGATTACTTGGCACAAAGCTGTGGTGGTGGCGTTGATCCTGCACCTGTTGCAAACTTTACATTCTCTACTTCAGGCCTAACTGCAACATTCACAAATGGCTCAACTGCTGGTACGTATAACTGGACATTTGGCGACGGAAACTCAAGCTCACAGAGCTCACCAAGCCACACTTATGCTCAAGCTGGTGCGTATAACGTAACACTTAAAGTTACGAACGCTGCTGGCGACTTTGATACAGTTGTTAAGCAAGTAACTGTTGAAGATGCAGTAACACCTCCTGGATGTTCTGGTCTAAGTGCTTGGAGTGCGTCAACGTTCTATCGTGTTGGTGACCGAGTGTCGTATAAAGGCTATGAGTACAAGTCGACTTGGTGGTCACGTGGTGCTCAACCAGACATCTTCAGCAATGTTTGGAACAAAGTAGGTAAATGTAATTAATTCATAACCTATTGCGAGAATAAGATACTCGTACACAATATAACCCCAACACAGGTCCACTGAGTTGGGGTTAGCTTTTCTTTAAATACGTAAACTCCGATTAAACCAGCCCCGATTATGCCAATTGCTCTTTTAAGCGCTTCTAAAATACCTGGTTGAATAGATTGCAAAGCAATGAATTGCAATGTCACAGCCAAAGAAAAACACAAAGCGGCTAATATCCACATTGCTTTATGCTTGTTAAGTTTATCAAGCGCCAATGTAGGCCTAAACAAAATCGAATTAAGTACTAACACGATAAATGTGACATACAGAATATGAAAATCCACCGGGCTATGCTGCAAAGCTTGCTTGTCAAAAACAATACATAGACCCCAACAAAATGACGTTACCAAGATATACCCCGCTCCTGGCTCTTGAACTGACAGCCTACCTCCTTGCAGTATGAATGACGCCAGTACCAGTACCCCGACCGCAACCGCTTCTATTAGACTTAACGCTTCTCCCATCCAAATCCAAGCCGCAGAACCTGCGATCACAGGTGTCAAACATAACATAGGTAACATAACAGCCACCTTGCCTAACGCCAAAGCCCGGATAAAACACACACTCCCCACGCCAGCCAATACGCCACTGATTGTTGCCGGATAGAAATAGTCAAACTGAGGCAGTGCTCGGCTGAAAGATAACCAATAAGCAAAGTATGCTGGTAACACAGTCGCGCTAAATACAACAGACATTGCTGGAGCAGAAAAGAATGCTGACAATCGCTTCCTAGCATAGTCAAATCCAACCCAACAGAAGGCACTTAATAGGGCAAATTCCATACTTATGACTAACTTATAATTTGCTAAGCGCAAGTTGTGTTTGGGTTTTCATATACTGATTGATCTTAGGGTGCTCGGGTTTCCAACCAGCCAAAAAACGATGAAAGTCGGCCCATATAAAACACCAACTTTCTCGCCACTCACTTTCCAATAGTTCTATATCTATTGAAGCGTTTTGATTTTTAATCAGCTCTTTTAATTCCGAAAAATAAATATCCAAAAAATATGCTGCATGGGAGCTGAGCTGCTCAGCATTTAGCACGGTTGTGAATAGCAACATGACATCTGCGAGTCCTGTCCCAATGCCCGTATGTTGAAAATCGTAACCCATCACTGAACTATCATTGAACGCAAAGTTTGCAAGTTTAGCATCGCCATGGATCAGCGTTTTAAAACTCACCGCATCGAGCTTTTCATTAATTGCATGTGCCGCACGCTTTAGCGGCGAGTCTGGCATTTTTTCAAATTCGTCAGGTCGAGTTTTCAAATACCAGTAATTACCATAACCCAACAAACCAAATGAAGACTCACCTCCGCCAACTCGCATCCAATTTGCATGAAAACCCGCTAGCCATTTAAGAGTACGCTCAATATCCCCATGACTCGCCTCGACTATATTATGAAAACCATGTTGCTCGAAGTCTTCCAGTAACGTAACAAAAGTCCCATCAAATTCATGTAACTCAATTACCTTAGGTATGTAACACGGCAAAGGAAGGCTTTCGGCATAATGCGTGTAAAAATACTGTTCTTTAACATAACTACGCACTTTTCTTTGCAACGAGAAGGGAGTTTGCCGAATATTTGCATGCTTCAGATCATCAGGTACCTTGCTCAGCTTAACCGCATATTTACAAGAACCAAATTGGAATTTGTCCAAAAAACCACAGCCATTCCAAAGAGCCTGAGCACTTCGTTCGTGTGTTTGGAGAGAATTAAGGTAGTGTGAGTAAAGAGAATGCTGCATAAAAAAACCGTTCGCTTTTTTATGCAGTTTATATGATACACCCAATTATATAAATAATTGGGTGTATGTTCTTAGTATTTATTGATTAACGACAGACTTAACTGAATCGACTTCCTTCGAGTCTTGGATTAAATTTAAATCAAAATCAAACTCATCCACTCGAATCGCTTTTTCACGCTTGCGATTATAATCGACCAACTTAACATATTCTTGCTCATTGATGATATTCGCGACAAAGGCATTGTTTAACGTATCTGCGAAGCTAACACCCGACTTAATTTCACGCTTTTTAAGTGACTTCTTCACTTTCGCTAACGACTCTAAACACCCCATCTTCGCTTTATAAGCCTGTTCATTGATATCATGTCCATCACCTTCAGTCGGCTTAACTAAATGCGTAAGTTGCTGTTTAAAATCAGTGTCTAATTGTGCAGCTTTTGCTAGCTTTCTGATCATATCGTCACTAATTTTTGGCATACGGTGCGAAAAGTTCATTGTCGCAATACGCATAAAACGTCTTGCTGCTTTGCTTGGGAAGTTATCCAAAAACTTATGAAGTGCCTTTTCTGCTTCCATCAATGCATACCGTGTCGCATAGTGAAAATAAGGTGCAGCTTGCGCCCTATCTTGCTGAGACACTTTTTGCTCATAGTATCGAATTGAAGCCATCGCAGCGTACACAAAGCTCATCACATCGCCAAGTCTTGCTGATAGTAATTCAGCTTGCTTTAGCTTGCCACCAAGAACAAGTAACGAGAAGTCTGCATAAACGGCAAGTTTAGAAGCCAACTGCTGCGCTGCTTTTTCATATTGGACGACTTCAGGCAAAGTGGATGAACCTGACGCCAAAAATGGGAATGCACCGAGTTTAAATGCACGAAGCCCGTTACCAATACTATAGCCGACCGTTTTTCTTAAAATTTTATTGAATTCTTTGTCTGCATTCGCCTCTTCGCTATGAATAGACTCGACCATCGTTTGCAAATAAGGGTGACATCGCATAACGCCTTGACCAAATATCATTAAGTTACGAGTCAAAATATTCGCGCCTTCGACTGTAATCGCGATAGGTTGTGCAACATACCCGCTTGCCAATGTATTTTGTGGGCCCGTTTGGATTGCCTTACCCGCGAGGATATCCATAGCAGAGTCAAGTACATCACGACCCAACTCCGTCATATGATACTTTGCAATAGCAGTGACAACAGACGGTTTTAGGCCCATGCCTAAGCCTTCAGTTGTTAAAACTCGCATTGATTCTTGCAAAAATGCTTTGCCAGCGATATCCGCTAGCTTTTCTTGGATCCCTTCAAACTGGCCAATTGCCAAGCCGAATTGCTCTCGTACAGCTGCGTATTCAGATGCCGACTTCAATGCAACTTGGCTCGTTGAGACGCCCAGTGCCGGCAACGAAATGCCTCGACCAGCTCCCAAACAACTTACTAGCATTTGCCAACCACGGCCGATATTTTCTTGTCCGCCAATGATGAATTCCATCGGAATAAATACTTTGTTACCCCGCGTTGTACCATTGTAGAATCGGATCCCCATAGGATCATGGCGATTGCCAAGCTCTACACCAGGGTGAGATTTCGGGATCAAAGCACAGGTGATACCCAAAGATTCCTTGCCTCCAAGTAAGCCATTTGGATCAAACACTTTAAAGGCCAAACCGAGCACCGTTGCTATCGGAGCAAGTGTGATATATCGCTTATCCCAGGTCACTTCAAGACCAAGTACCTCTTTGCCTTCAAACATGCCTTTTGTAACAATGCCTTGATCAGGAATACCACCCGCGTCAGAGCCTGCTTCCGGGCTTGTCAAAGCGAAACATGGAATGTCACGCCCATTAGCAAGTCTTGGTAAATAATGTGCCTGCTGCTCAGCCGTTCCATAATGCAGTAACAATTCACCCGGACCTAATGAATTTGGAACCATCACAGTAACAGCCACAGCTGAAGATTTGGTTGCAATCGTACCAACAATGGTGGAGTTGGCGTAGGGGCTAAACTCTAGACCACCATATTGCTTTGGAATAATAAGGGAGAAAAAGCGCTCTTTTTTCAGAAACTCTAAAATATGTTCAGGTAAGTGCTTTGAATTTTGGATGTGATTCTCATCAATCATCGCCATTAATTCTTTAACAGGACCGTCTAGAAACGCCTGTTCGTCAGCCGACAATTTCGCTTCGGTCACAGCACGTAAAGCGGAAAAATCTGGTTTTCCTTGATAGATAGAGCCTTCTAGCCATACATCCCCCGCATCTAAAGCTTCTTGCTCAGTAACTGAGATGCTTGGCAAAATTTTTCTTAGTTGTGTTCTTAAACTCATAATTAACTCATCCGACCAGATAGATATACCTACATTACGTCATAAAAATCAATTTAGATCAATTGCTCAAATGAAAAAATTAACGATATTTTTACTACTCGCTGAGTTTTTTCTTTAAAACCTACTGATAATTAATAGCTTACACGTGTGCGCTGAAATAATATTTTTTGTCTTCAGGAAGGTAAAATTTGCGATAAAGCATTGCGGATGCTAAAAGTTGGCACAACTTGCTTGCGTTATAGTCATAAGTGTTTGAGGACAAATCGAGATTTCTAGCCCTCTTTTGCCACCACTGACATAAATTTGCTCATGCTGTTTCGCACTGTCATGCAATATCACCGGAATTTTACGCTTATGAGCGAATGGGCTTATCCCACCAAGCAAATACCCTGTAGCACTTTGCGCGCGATTTTTATCAGCCATTTGCGCTTTTTTACCTGACACAGATTTCGCAAAAGACTTCAAATCTACTTGTTGTGTAGCTGGTGTGATGCCTATAAACAAGTCTCCATCTACATCAATCACTAGGGTTTTAAATACCTTACACTCTTCAAGATTTAGCTTGCTAGCGGCTTCTTGTGCATAATTTGGCGATTTTGGATCATGCTTAAATTTTAAGACCTCAAACTGGACTTTACTTTTGGTCAACAAGTTAATTGCAGGTGTCATATTAAATCCTTACTAATTATGGCTTTACTAAAAAATAACGAGTATTCAATCGAGCCTTAGTGCTAAAACATCTACACGTTATTTGCAATTTATTATCCAAGATATTTTTATTATAAATTGTACTAAATTATGCTCGACAATACTGGATTGTCGACTAAAGTAGTATATACCAGCAGATTCAATCTGCGTTGGTAGTTAGAAGCGAAAACTTGCTGTAACAGCGATGTTGAATTGTGCCATTTATAAGTAGGTGCGTCGCATGTATACAAGCTTAGCGCAAGGTATCGGTGTCACTTTGAGTATTTTGACCGTCATTTTCGTTTTACACAGTGAATACAATGCTTGGTCGAACAAGCTAGCGTGTAATGAAAAGTGCGAGCTATTAGGGTGTCATTCAGGAACACTGATTTCAGGAGAAAGCCGACCGGATTTAGTTTGTCGGTGCAACGATGATATGGATTATCTCGTAATATTAGACTGAGAGTAAAACGGCGCCATCGGCGCCGTTTTGATTTATTCTGACAGACTAACCAAATTACTTGGTCAAATCATCAAAAAATTTCTTTACGCCATCAAAGAAGCCTTGTGCTTTAGGGCGGTTCTTACTGTCACCGCTCATGCTTTCTTCAAGCTCTTTTAATAACTCTTTTTGACGCTCATTCAGGTTAACAGGCGTTTCAATTACAACTTTACAGATTAAATCGCCAACAGAGCCACTGCGTACTGACTTCACGCCTTTACCGCGCATTCGGAACATCTTTCCAGTTTGGCTCTCTGAAGGGATTTTAAGATTTGCTCTGCCATCTAAGGTCGGAACTTCAATCTCACCGCCAAGCGCTGCGGTAGTGAAGCTAATTGGTACTTCACAGTATAGATTGTTACCATCACGAACAAAGATTGGGTGCTCTCTCACGGTTACCTGAACATACAAGTCGCCTGCTGGCGCGCCATGCATACCGGCTTCACCTTCGCCAGATAAACGAATACGATCACCCGTATCAACACCTGCCGGAATTTTAACCGATAGCGTTTTAGTCTTTTCTACGCGACCTTGACCATGACAGCTGTCACATGGATCAGAAATAACCTGGCCTGTACCTTGACAAGTAGGGCACGTCTGCTGAACAGCGAAGAAACCTTGACGCATTTGAACTTGCCCCGCGCCGTGACATGTTGAACATGTCTTCGGTTTAGAACCTGCTTTAGCACCACTGCCATCACATGGTTTACAACTTACCCAAGTAGGCACCTTAATCTCTACGTCTTTACCCTTAACGGCCTCTTCTAGCGTTAAGTCTAAGCTGTAGCGTAAATCGGCTCCACGTTGCTGTCTCGATTGACGACGGCCACCACCGCCACCAAAAATATCACCGAATACGTCCCCGAAAATATCGCCAAAGTCGGCTCCGCCACCGAATCCGCCATGGCCTCCACCACCGTTTTGTTCAAACGCTGCATGGCCGTATTGATCATACATCTGGCGTTTCTGACTATCCGTTAGGACCTCGTACGCTTCTTTTACTTCTTTAAACTTAGCTTCTAAAGCTTCATCACCCGCTGTACGATCTGGATGATACTTCATTGCTAGGCGCTTATAGGCCTTTTTTATATCACGTTCACCGGCGTCTTTTGATACACCTAATACTTCGTAATAATCACGTTTGGACATAGTTATCACACTACTCTTACAAGACAACTCTCCGAAACCTACGTTCGGTTGTGAGCCAAAATTTAAAAACACGAAGGGCGCGTCAAGCGAAGTCGCCGCGCGCCCTTAACAGTCAACAATTACTTGTTGTCTTTAACTTCTTCAAACTCAGCATCAACAACATCATCGTCTGCTTTCGCTGAACTTTGTTGTGCACCTGCATCAGGACCTGGTTGCTGTGCCTGCGCATTTGCTTGTGCGATTTCCATTAGCTTTTGAGATTTCTCTGCAAGCGCTTGAGTCTTCGCATCGATGTCTTCTTTGCTGTCGCCTTTAATAGCTGCTTCAAGTTCAGTTAAAGCACCTTCAATTGCAGTCTTGTCGTCAGCTGGAAGTGCATCACCCGCCTCTTCAACTTGCTTGCGAGTAGCATGAACAAGTGCATCAGCTTGGTTACGTGCGCCAACTAGCTCTTCGAACTTTTTGTCTTCTTCAGCATTTGCTTCTGCATCACGTACCATTTTTTCTACTTCATCGTCACTTAGACCAGAAGAAGCCTGGATAGTGATTTTCTGCTCTTTGCCCGTATCTTTGTCTTTTGCAGATACGTGTAGGATACCGTCCGCATCAACATCGAAAGTTACTTCGATTTGTGGTGCACCACGCTGAGCTGGGCGAATGCCTTCTAGGTTGAACTGACCAAGTGACTTGTTATCAGTTGAACGCTTGCGCTCACCTTGTAGTACATGGATAGTTACCGCAGACTGATTGTCTTCAGCTGTTGAGAACACCTGTGACTTCTTAGTCGGGATAGTTGTGTTCTTCTCGATAAGCGCCGTCATTACTTGACCCATTGTCTCAATACCTAGAGATAATGGAATAACGTCTAGAAGAAGTACATCTTTAACGTCACCAGAAAGTACACCACCTTGAACAGCTGCACCTAGTGCTACCGCTTCATCAGGGTTAACGTCCTTACGAGCTTCTTTACCAAAGAATTCAGCAACTTTTGACTGAACTAGTGGCATACGTGTTTGACCACCAACTAGAATGATATCATTTACGTCGCTTACAGACAGGTCTGCATCAGCTAGTGCGCGCTTAAGCGGCTCAATTGACTGATTTACTAAGTCTTCAACTAAAGACTCAAGCTTAGCACGTGTTAGTTTAACGTTCATGTGCTTAGGACCAGTTGCATCAGCAGTTACGTATGGAAGATTAACTTCTGTTTGCTGTGCAGATGAAAGTTCGATTTTCGCTTTCTCAGCCGCTTCTTTAACACGTTGCATCGCTAGCGGATCTGCTTTTAGGTCGATGCCTTGCTCTTTTTTGAACTCTTCAACTAGGTAGTTGATAACTCGGTTATCAAAGTCTTCACCACCTAAGTGCGTGTCACCGTTTGTTGCTAGTACTTCAAACGTGTGTTCGCCGTCTACTTCGTCAATTTCAATGATTGAGATATCAAAAGTACCACCACCAAGGTCATATACCGCAACAACGTTGTCACCTTGCTTTTTGTCCATACCGTAAGCAAGTGCAGCAGCTGTTGGCTCATTGATGATACGTTTAACGTCTAGACCTGCAATGCGGCCAGCATCTTTTGTTGCTTGACGCTGAGAGTCGTTAAAGTATGCAGGAACTGTAATTACTGCTTCAGTAACTTCTTCACCTAGGAAGTCTTCTGCAGTCTTTTTCATTTTCTTAAGAACTTCTGCAGAAATCTGTGGTGCAGCGCGTTTTTCGCCGCGTACTTCAACCCATGCGTCACCATTGTCAGCTTTAACAATGTTGAATGGCATGATGCTGATATCACGTTGTACTTCTTCATCTTCAAAGCGACGACCAATTAGTCGCTTAATTGCATATAGCGTATTTGTAGGGTTAGTAACTGCTTGACGCTTTGCCGGTTGACCTACTAGCGTTTCGCCTTCTTCTGTAAATGCAATAATCGACGGGGTAGTACGATCGCCTTCCGCGTTTTCGATAACGCGCGTATTCTCACCATCTAAAACTGCTACACAAGAGTTAGTAGTACCTAAATCGATTCCAATAATTTTACCCATGTGAATCTTCTCCGACCTCAAAAAATTCGTTGTTCTGTTAGATGACTTGATAAATAGGGGCGGCAATTTCTAATTCAACCTTAAAGTAGAAAAAAATTTCATTTTTTTTCAATTTTTTTTATTTTTAGGATGAACAGAGCAAAAAGCAGGCAAAAAATCTGTATTTATCCATTTAGAGTATATATTCTAATTGGGTAAAAATAACACATGGACTCACTATGGATTTTCATACCTTAATTTCGTCTTCTCAACTACAGGCACAAGAAAGCACCTTAAGCGTTCCTAACACTTGGAGCCAAGGCCGAACCGTTTTTGGTGGGTTGAGTGCTGCGCTGATGCTACAACAAATGTATTTAAAGCTTGACGATGCATCGAGAAAACTGCTTTCTTTCAATTGTAATTTCGTCGCGCCACTCATCACTGAAACACCATTTACGATTAACACCACGATATTGAGGCATGGTAAAAACGTTACGCAGATTGAATCCAGAATTATGCAAAGTGATACTGTATGCCTCGTTGCCCTTGCCTGTTTCGGTACGCAACGGCAATCTAAAATACAAGTAGAATCAACTCAACAACCCCGCATACTCAATCAAGAGATAGTTAGCAGTCAAACGATTAAGTATGTTGAAGGTGTGTTTCCAGCGTTTATTCAAAATATCGATCTCAATATTCAAGCAGGAGCGATGCCCTTTAGTGGCTCTGACTCGACAGAAATTCATGGTTGGATGAAGTTTAAACAGGTCCCAAAGAACTTATCTCCGGAATTAAGTATCTTAGCGTTAGCAGACGCATGGCCACCAACTTTACTGCAACTGTGCGATAAACCGTCTCCTGCAAGTAGCGTGTCTTGGTATGTAGAGTTTCTACAACCTTTAACCATGAATATATCTGATTGGTTTGGTTATGAGGCAATCACACATCAGGCAAATAGCGGATACGGTATTGAAGATGCAAAAATTTTCTCTAGCAGCGGAGAGTTAGTGGCACTTAGCCGACAAACTGTCGCCGTATTTGATAGTTGATATTCTTTAAATGCTGGAACACAATAGAGGTATATATCTCTACTGTGATTTTATATTGTGATAACTGCTTGCCAACATTGTGATTATTTAGTGTCTATCGCACACATGGACAAGCATCAAAGAGCCATATGTCCGCATTGTGGTAACACCTTGGCTCACTGTCAAGTTAACTACAACCAGAGCATAAATGCGTTTGGTTTGTCATCAATACTTTTTTTGATAGTGAGCCTGCATCCTCATTTTATCTCTTATGCACAACATGGTTTAAAACAATCCATTAGCTTGATCGAAGCAATCTCGCTCCTCGCTACCAACTTTAGTACGCTGTTGGCCGGGCTACTCGCCTTTACTATTTTGCTGATGCCTTTGCTTGCATTAGTGTTAATTATGTTGGCTCACTCCCCGCTTTGGAAAAACTTAAATCCACACAATGCACGCGTCATAGTACGAATTTTGATGCTATTAAAGCCGCTTAATCTTGCAGATATTTTTCTTGTGGCTGTACTGATCAGTGCTTTCAAATTGACTGAATTTGCAGAGATTGAGGTTGGACTTGGTTTTTGGTCTTATATTCTCTTTGTTTTGTGTTTTATTGAAACACTATCCTTACTCAGTAAAGAACAACTCTGGGAAAGAGAGCAAATAACTTACTGTCCAGATGAACAAACTTGTGCACCCAGAGCACAACAGCAATCCTTAAAGAAATGTCATGTTTGTGGCCAGCTTAGTAATGCAACACATTGCCCTAGATGCACATCAAAGCTAAAGTACCGAAAAACAAATTCGCTAGAAAAAAGCGCGGCATGGATGTTGACTGCCATGGTTTTACTGATCCCTGCTTTGGCGCTTCCAATTATGGATACCATCAATCTTGGACTGCATACCAAGGCAACTATCTACAGCGGTGTCGAAGTTATGTGGCATGCGGGCTCCTACCCAGTGGCAATTCTTATTTTTGTCGCCAGTATTTGTATTCCCATCATTAAAGGGGTCGCGCTCTTTTATTTACTTTATCAAGTTAAAGCATGCACTCAGCCTAAATTGGCAAGTAAGTTGTATAGAGCACTTGAATTTATGGGGAAATGGTCGATGATCGATGTGTTCGTCGTTATTTTGTTGGTTTCTCTAGTGCAACTTGGTACTGTGTTAAGTGTTGAACCTCAATCAGGTATTGTGTTTTTCACTGCTATGGTATTATGCCAAATAATCTCTGTAAATCATTTCGACCCTAGGCTATTGTGGGATAACTTGAATAAACATGAATGAGAAAGCTTATATAGAATCCAAACCAAAATTTTCTGTAATTTGGATTGTTCCTATCATCGCTGTTTTAATCACCGGATGGATGCTCTATCAACACCAATCTAATAAAGGCCATACGATTTTTCTAAAAATGGATAATGCTGACGGCATCATTGCAGGGAAAACTGAGGTGAAAGTCAGAAGTGTGCAAGTTGGCATTGTTGAGTCTCTCAAATTACAAATAGAGCAAAACGCAGTTATTGCAACCATACGCATATTTAAAGACTATGATACTTTGCTCACAGAAGACGCCAAATTTTGGACCGTAAAACCACGGGTCGATGAAACCGGGATATCAGGCTTAAACACATTGCTTTCAGGTGTTTATATCGAGCTTTTACCTGGAGAACAAAGTAACTTAGCCAACCTCTTTACGATGCAGAATCAGCCTGCGCTCATTGCACCCGATATTGAAGGTGTCAGATACAAACTCAAAGCAGCAAACGCCGAGGTTCTGGACGTTGGAACTGGCATATTTTTTAGAAATTACAAAATTGGACAAGTTGAAACCGCCAGTTTTAACGAAAAGACACTGGAAATGGACTACGGAATTTTCGTTAATTCCCCCTATGATGAACTCATCTCTAACAATGTTATTTTTTGGGTTAACTCAGGCGTAGAAGTTGACTTATCTACCGAAGGGATCAAAGTTTCTACTGGTTCTTTGTCAAAATTGATCAAAGGCGGGATCTCTGTTGATTACCCGCCAAACTCTGTCGCTGACTCTATTGCACAGCAATACACTCAATATAAGTTACATAAAAACTTTGCGGTTGCACTGGAGAGGCGATTTGACTTATTTGATCTATACCTTGTTGAATTTGAACAATCCATTAAGGGGTTGAAGCCTGGCGCACCTGTCGAATATCGAGGAATGCGTATTGGTACCGTGGAGCAAGTGCCAGCGCAACTAGTTCGAGATGGACAGCCTTTATACTTCCAACAAAATAATACGTCGATTCCGGTGTTAATAAAGGTAGAATACGGCAGAATCTATGAGGTAGATGAGCAGGCCAAGCAATACTGGCAAGGAAACATAGAAAAATGGATTGAAAATGGGCTACGAGCATCGCTAAAAAGTGGTAATTTATTAACCGGTGCGGTATATATAGAATTAGATTTTTATAGTGCAGCCAAGCCGGAATCAATTGCCAAACACTCTGTATATCCTGTGTTACCCAGTGTACCGAGTGGATTTACGGCTTTATCCGAACAAGTTATGGCATTGCTTAATAAACTAAATAGTTTGCCGTTAGATGCAGCCTTGGGTGAAGCCAAAGACACGCTCACCGCATATAAACAATTGGGTGCTGAAACTGAGCAACTTATAAAAGATTTAAACAACAAAAAAGTACCAGAAAAAGTGGAAAAGAATTTAACTCAATTACAGGGCACGTTGACTCAGCTAACCGCAAGCTTGAAACAATTTGAAAAAACCCTGTCGACCTATCAACAAGGCTCTGGTGTAATGGATCAGTTGACCGATACACTGAGTGAGCTAGAAAGCTTGTCCAACACCTTAAAACCAGTAACTAAAGGCCTAAATGAGCAACCTAACATGCTGATTTTCGATAAAAACGCGTCCGAAGATCCCGTACCGAGGAAGCGTTAATGAAATCGTCATTACAAATTTGCTTGTTAGCTTTACTAATGATGGGTTGTAGTAGTAACTCAGATGGTCACAAATACTATAAGTTCTCTGATCAGGCTCAGTCGGTCGAAAAACAAATTGGCGCGCCAGAGACACCTATTTACTTGGATCAGGTAGCTATTTTAGGCGTTTCCAACCAACAAGCATTTGTTCAGTTTACTCAACCCAATACGGTTAATATTGCAAGCTTTCACTTCTGGGCTGAACACCCAGAAAACATGCTGACACAGTTAACCCTGAGCTATTTAAATAAACGAGGCTTGACGATAATTCCTAGGACGTTGGCAGGCGATTTAAATACAACCCGTTACAGTTTAAAGCTTGTTGTAGATGAGTATGCAGGTCACTATGAAAAAGGCGCTATTCTCAGCGGCAATTGGTATTTTTACAAGTTGCAAGCTGGCAATACCCAATTGATTCAAACAAAACGATTTTCATTTGAAAACCAGCTTCAGGACGATGGTTTCGATGCATTAGTAGCAGCTCATAAAAGCAACTGGCTGCTACTGTTAAATGATGTTGAGCAAATACTTACTGCCCAACTCAACAAAAGTAGTAAGTAAACAAACAATCAGCTTTGTTAGGCGACTGGCTAAAAATCTTCCCGTTGCCTTCAAAGCCTAGCCTCTTTAATAATTTTTTGCTGTTGTGATTTTCAACATCTGTTATAGCGTGAAGCTTGGCTATGTTGAGGTGTTCACGTGCAATAGCAATAAGCTGTTCACATGTCTCAAAAGCTAACCCTCTACCTGTATAATCATCTAAAAATGCATATCCTAAATCAGGCTCTTGTAGATAAGGACGCTGGTAAAAACCCGCAATCCCAATGGCCTCACCTGATTGCAAATAAACAATATACGGAGCGCTGAGTCCTTCTTTATAAGGAGATAAAAAAGAGCGTTCAATATACTCGATTGCGGTATGGTGGTTGTTTACCTTTTTGTCACCAATATACTCGATAAAACTCTGCTGATTGAGCAACTTAATAATAAAATCAGCATCATCAAGAGTCGCTTTTCTAATTTCACACCGTTTAGACACTGTTATTATATTTCCAGGCATCACAAACTCCCCCGCCACATATTTTTGTTTTTCTATTTTAAGGCTGTAAAAACCAATATAGAGCCGTGCTCTATATTGGTTTTGTTACCACAGCATCGAAGGTGCCGTAGTAGCAAGTAAACGAGAGTCTACTCGTAGCTGACTTTTTTATACAAGTCCTCTAGAGAGCTTATCTTCTTTTGATTAGGCAAGTCAGCAAATGGCTTTTCAGAAAACTTATTGCCTCTCAATTGAATATTTAACCTTGGTGCCTTTGCATTTAACAATGTATGACTTAAATAAGACTTAAGATCTTCCATTGTGACCTGCTCAGCCGCAGTAATTAATTGCTCTTTTGAGTCAAATGACAATTCATTTTTATACCAGTCCGTCAGAATAGGCTGCGCTTCTTCTGCTAAGTTTTTAGGTTCCTCTTTTAGGTTAGCCAATGCCGATGCTTTGATTTGTTCAAACTCTTCCGCGGTTAAGTTGTCCAGCTCTTTTGCATATTCCAACTTAAATGCGTCAAAACGTGCTTGCATCGACTTGACATCTTTGACCGGCGTTTGAATAAAGAGCGCAATTGCCGAATGTTCATCAATACTAGTCGCTATAGCTCCCACAGCATAGGCCAACTGCTCTTCAGTACGTAGTGTATTGAAAGCTTTTTGTCTTAAGTGCGACTTCAATATTAATGCTGCGGCTTTCTGTGCGTAACCAGGCTCCGGATGTACCACAACATCAATAACTGCGACATCAGCTACATCAGTATCTTTTTGTAAGACGATCACTTCACCTTGTTTTGGCTGCCAAAAACCAGCCCTAACATAATCGACCTGACTTACTTCGTTACCTATATGGGCCTCTAGGCCAGATACAACATTAGTGATATCTTGCTTATTGTAGTTACCATAGCCAAATACACGCACTAAGTTATTACTGAGTAATTCACTCTGTGCATTTTTAAAGCCATCGGTAGTCATATTTTTAGCAGCTTTAATCAAAGCCTCCGTATCGAAACTACCTTCGCGAGTAACTTGCCTGTATGCTCCAAAAACTTGATAGTATGGGATTTGCTTTTCTTTATTTTGCAAAGTACGAACATATCGATCAATTGCTTGCTCGAGTTGTTTTTGGTTTGGAGTTACGGCCAATCCTTCGAGCGCTTTTTCTAACAATACTGGCTGCTTATCCGTAAAGCCTGAAACCGACATCACCAAGCCGTTAGCGTAGCTAAGCTCCAAACCCATTCCTGCAACGTGTGCTTCAGTTATCAACTTCGCTTTTTCAATCTCATAGAGATCAGCCCAAAGGTTTGCAGCAACTTGGGCATTGATATCGTTAATTGGCAAAGCACTGTTTAAGACTATTTCTAATTTCCCTTTTGGCTGCTCGCCAAAACGTTTGCTCGGCTTAAGCCACGCATGTATACGCTTACCCTCATATACCTTTTCAACCACTTTAGATTCGGAGTTTTTGAGCTCAAAGTTTTCCGGTAGCAATCGGTTGACACTCGGTAACGCTAAAGCAAACTGACTGGGTTTAGACCAAGATTTAACTTCACTTTCCCCAATGGGCTCAACCTTATATTCTCCATCATAAAAGTGAAGCTTGCTGTCAACGGGCTCATCTTTACTTATGTACCAAACACGCATGGTATCGGAGTTAAGCTGCTTTAGGACCTGATTTACTGCTTTTGGATCAAACTGAGCAAAATGATAGTTTGCATTAATCGCATGTGTTAATGGATAGTCTTGCATATTGGCAGCTAATGTACTTACATATGAAAACTCATCACTCTTTTCTAAGAATCTAAATTGATTATTCAATGATGTTCTGATCTCTTCGAAGTACTTGCTATCAACTCCCTGCTCTTTAATCAAGTTTATGTACTGCATAATTGTTGCAACAATGGTTTCGCGTTGCTGCATTCCTTGATCAGTCAATTGAACATCAATTGTTAATGCACCGTAATTACCATAGTGATTTGGCGACGCGTTTGCCGTCAACGAAGAGATAAGCCCCTGCTCTTTCAATACTTGAGCTGGACTGCCTTGCATTTCATTGCTCAATAAATAGCTAACAAAATAGTTAGGTTTGACGGCAAAGTCAGACATATTATTTTCAATTATAAACTCGACATTAAGCGCTTTGACATCTTGATTCGGTCGATAATGAATGCGTTTTTTGCCTACTTCGCTAAAGTCTATCTTTTTGGTTACTTCTGGCTCAGGGATATTTTTATTTTTAATGGTACTAAAATGTTTTATCGCTTTTTGTTCCATCTCAGCCAATGGCATATTTGAAACCATCGCGAGTTTCATAATGTTCGAAGAATAATATTTATTGTAGAAAGCGACTGTTTCTTGATGCAGGCTACTATTCTCCTTGTCACCGAGCGTTTCCAAATTACCTATCAAAAATCGGTTAGACGGATGGTCACCTAAAAGCTGCCTAGCCAACTTGAACTGCCCAAAAAAGTCCATTTCTCTGCGCATCGACCACTCGGCATTTACAGCGTTTTTCTCTTTATCTGTATACTCAGGGTAGAGTTTTGCCGACTTAAAAAAGTCTGAAAAGCGGTCCAGTGCCTCGTCGTAAGCATCATTGTTTATTTTAACCATGTAGTTGGTCACATCTAACCAAGTATACGCATTATTGGCGCCGCCATTATTTTGCACAAACTCCGCATACCCATCTGGATCTGGAAACTTTTCTGTGCCTAAAAACAACATGTGCTCTAAATAGTGTGCCATTCCTTGCTGAGACATAGGATCATGAAGCAAACCAACACCAACGCTGAGAGCAGCAGCTGACTTTTCAGCACTAGGATCAGAAACAAGCACAACCTCAATGCCATTCTCTAGAGTAAGTACTTTGTAAGCACGGTCGTCATTGGGGCTCACCACAAGCTGTTCAGAAATAAGTTGTACAGGTTGGTTGTTGAAAGTCGTCGTCGAGCACGCTGTCAAAATGCCAAGCGAGATAGCGCCTAGTGCCATTAGTTTTTTCATAAAGTTCCCAATATAAATTGCATATTTGCCGAGTAGCAGTACTTAAAGCAAATAGCCTTAGATTATCTTTTTGAATGTATTGCCATATACTGATAGTAATGTCCGATATGCACAAGCACAAGCCAAAAAAAAGTGTAACCGATTGTTAAATATAGACAAGCTAGCGCTATTAAAAGTTCTTCAGTAAGAATCTTTTTATCACTATTTAATAACTTAGCCCATTCAATGAACAGAAAAGTTAATTTTTATGATTAAAAGTGTTTTTTTTGAATCAAAAACACTCTACACTGCGTGCAAATTGCTCAGTTCTCAAACTGGTGCTACAAGGCAAGTATATAAAAATCAACAGGGGCTAAAAAATGAATGAAGAGCAAATTTGTGATTTTGGCATTCATGCAGGCGAACCATATAGCAAACTGCCCGCATGCTTTTTAAATTGGATGGTTGAAACCAACCATAAAAAACGGAATTTTGCGAAAAGCGAACTCAATAGAAGAGAAGAGGCTGTGCTCAGTTCTCGCAATACTTCAAACCCCACAACTTTGTAATGCCATTTTCGTGTAATTGCTTTAAACTACGCGCATAAATAAGTTCAGATTTTTATAATAATTTATGCGCATAATTATTTCTTTGTTTTTGCTTTGTTTTTTAGCTGCCTGCCAATTACTGACAGTAAAAGACAATGCACAATATTTAACAGTCCTACATACCAATGACAACCATGGTCGATTTTGGCACAACGAAAATGGTGAATACGGTATGGCTGCACGAAAAACCCTTATCGACAAATTGCGCAACGACGCAGTAAAACAAGGGCATAGTGTTATTTTGCTGTCTGGGGGTGATATAAACACAGGCGTTCCGGAGTCGGATTTACAAGTAGCTGAACCCGATTTTAAAGGGATGAGCATTATTGGTTACGATGCAATGGCCATTGGCAATCACGAGTTTGACAACCCATTGAGCGTACTAGACAAGCAGATAAAATGGTCTAATTTCCCTTTGCTCTCAGCCAACATTATTGATAAAAAAACCAATAAACCAGCTTACCAGTCGTACACTATTATCCAAAAAGGGCAGCTAAAAATAGCGGTTGTAGGATTGACCACTGTCGATACTGCAAAAATCGCCAATCCACAGTATATCGGCCATTTGGACTTTATCACGCCGGCGGTTGCTACACAGCCTCTGGTAGATATGATCAAATCGACGTATCAACCTGACGTCGTTGTTGCAGTAACGCACATGGGTCATTATCACGATGCCAAGCACGGAATCAATGCTCCTGGTGACGTCACTTTAGCCAGAGATTTGAAACCAAACACCTTAGATATGATCATAGGAGGTCACTCTCAGGAGCCGATCTGTGTAGATGAAATGGGTAAGCAAGATGCTTCTTTTTCACCAGGTAAAGCTTGCTGGCCAGACAAGCAAAATGGTACTTGGATTATGCAGGCCCATGAATGGGGCAAATATGTGGGCAAGGCGGTCTTTAAGATTGAGAATGGCAACAAAGAACTACTTAGTTACGAACTAGTTCCCGTCAATTTAAAAGATGACCAAGGTAACTTCATCACCAATGAAATTGAGAAGGATACAAGCCTATATAATTTCTTACTCCCCTTTCAAGAAAAAGGCGCGGAAAAACTTGCTGGGGCAGTTGGTAATGTAGATGCCTTCCTAGATGGCCGCAGAGACACAGTTAGATTTACCCAGAGTAAATTGGCCGACCTTATCATCAATGCACAAACTGAAGCTGTAGGAGCAGACTTTGGCATCATCAGCGGTGGCGGTATCCGTGCAAGCATAAAAAAAGGCGATGTAAACTACAAAGATATTTTGAAAGTCCATCCATTTAGAAATCGCGTTGCTTATATTGACTGGCAAGGGCCTGAATTAGTGGACTATATCAGTGTCGTAGGAAGCTTTCCAGCAGATGCAGGTGCTTACCTACAGTATCATAAAATCGACTTTAGTATTGAAAATGGCCTTGCCAAGATAAAGACAATTAATGGCAAGCCATTTGATATTAATGGAATTTATAGAATGAGCATCAATAGTTACAATGCAGCTGGAGGAGATGGCTACCCGGTTATTACCGAAAAGGAAAGTTATCAAAATACCGACAGCACAGATGCGCAAGTATTGAGAGCTTATATCGAAAAATATTCACCAATAAAGACAGGTAACCTTTGACCTGAAATTTAAATAACAGATGAGAGCATAAAGCGACCCGCTGAATGCTCTCCTCTTTCTTTTACTTACCTACTACCTCTATATCTTCTTCATTTATTTTCGTTAGAGCGTAACTATGCAGCTTTGATCGAGATCCCTCACCATGAGCTTTAGGCGGATAATACTTAGCTTTTAATTCAGGTGTTGCAGACAACAGCTCATCAAGTGCAGCCCGAATTTCACTGAGCGTTTTTTCAAGGCTATTCGAAAAGTTCGGTCTTTTTCGAATTGTGTGCCCGAGTGAAACTAGGCGGTGAAAATACTTATCAGCCATATCCAATAGCTCTTCAGGTAAGTCTTTGTTTTGATTTAGTGACGCTTCAGGATACGTCATACAATACTCAAGCAATGCTAGGTAAAAACACAAGGGTTTATTTGCTAACTGTACCGTTAGCTCTTTATTAGAAGTAAGATGTAGCGTTTTGGAATATAAATCAATTTTAAGAATTTCCAGAGTAGGTAAAACAACCTTTTTCTCTTCACGGACCTGCTGTTTATACTTCCTTCTCGAAATATTTTTTAAAAGCGCAAAGTTAAACATTGCAAATACCAGCGGAAATATAAGCAAAGAGTAATTGTGACTGTAGTCTGCCTTTAATAATAAGTATGTTCTATTACCTGGAGCTACAAGCTGCTCAACACTCTCCCCTTTAGCTGGCGATATGGGTTTATTTGAGATAGCGATGAGCGTTACACGGCTGCTTTGCTGTGATAAATGTTGGTTCACACCCTCAATATACAGCTCTAATGCTTCTGGATCTCCTGAATAATTCAGCATAGCATCTGCTAATGGTAGTCTGTGCCTATCTAGCGAAACTCTAAGTTTAATTTCTTGTAGGTCATGATATACAACATCATCAATTGTATATTTGGACATCGTAATAAAAACGAATAGAAAAAATATTAGGTAGACAGAGAACACTAACGCTTTTTTTAATTCCTTCATTCGCGCTCACCTAAAAACTCATAAGGAAACGTATTACATTGCCAATATTCATTAATACTATCAAAGTAGCTTGAACCTGTCTCTTGG
Source organism: Pseudoalteromonas sp. Of7M-16 (assembly GCF_022347805.1). NCBI lineage: Bacteria > Pseudomonadati > Pseudomonadota > Gammaproteobacteria > Alteromonadales > Pseudoalteromonadaceae > Pseudoalteromonas > Pseudoalteromonas sp. Of7M-16. The sequence continues at coordinate 143,101 of NZ_JAKRFY010000006.1, forward strand.
GCTACTTGATGCAATAGGCTTTGCAATGAACAAGCAAGCTCAGTGTTGTCGCTAACCATTTTCAAATACCACTTACTTCCGCTTATATTACTCCCTATCGGAGTTATATAATTTTTTGAGAAATGAGCTTCGTCAGCTTCATTCCAATATGTCGCTATAATATCTAACTCTCCCGACGAAAGTTTGTCGCGTAAAATTTTGTGAGATGTAACATACTGTATGTTTAGCGCATCTATATCTATGTCTAATGCTTTGAAGGTTTGCTTTGGCATAATATGCCCGGAGCGGCTAGTTGGATAGTCTAATAGGCCAATTTTTTTATCTAAAAAGTAGGCTTTTTCCAGCTTAGGCTTCTCTCTATTAGATATAAAAAATGCAGTGTACTCGGGATAGCCAATAACAGCTTTATAACTGTAAGTGGATTCAGCCATCAAAGCCTTCATCACATTGTCTTTTGATAACGTCAAATCTGCTAGACCTTTGGCTATGAAATCAATTTGCTCTGCTAAGTTGCCACTCCAATATACATTTACTAAGCCAAATTGTTTTGCTAACACAGGATCTGAGCATAGTTTTTGTGCTAATGCGTCTGCTAATTTTTTTACCGGGACATGCACATTGAATGACTGTGTATTTGATACTGAGCGAGTTTGGCATTGAATATGTTTTTCAAGCAAATTAGGAAGCACTACCACAGAAGGGCTATTGAGCGCCTTTGCCAAGTAAAAACATGCCAAAACAGATAGAAACAAAACTGTAACAATGGTTGTATTATTGCTTAATTTAAGATTGTATTTCACATCAATTAGATTCTTTTATTTCCTACAGGCTTATTAGATCAACTTTCTTTACTTATTGCAACAGGTAATTTTACTAATAAGACGTAAGATATTGATTTAAATGCTTTATTAACAGGAAATTATGAATACTCTTGACTCCTTTTATTTTCGTTAAAAACCCGGACAATTGACCTCATTAGAATACTTGGTAATTATCTGATTTACATTTAGGCGAGTAAGTGATGTTTAGAGGTTCAATTAAAGTTTTTGCACTCTCCCTTGGCTTGGTGAGTAGCTCCGCTATTGCTTGGGGTCAAAACGGGCACAGAGTGATCGGTGAGTTGGCTCAGAGCTATTTAACGCCCGCTACTGCATCTCATATTCAATTGATCCTTGGTGACGACACATTAGCAGAAGTATCCACTTGGCCGGATGAAATGCGCTCTGACTCGGCACACTTTTGGAAAAAGCAATCAGGTAAATGGCATTACATCAATATTGATAAACCTGAGCACATGCATCGCCACAGCAACCCTGAGATCTCAAACAAAGAAGAAGTAAAACACATTCTTGATGGTATCAATTTCACAGCAAATGTACTTAAAGATTCTTCCTCAGACTTAAAAGACAAGCAATTTGCTTTAAAGTTCCTTGTACATTTAGTTGGCGACGCACACCAACCTTTCCATGCTGGACGAGCCGAAGATTTAGGCGGAAATAAAATTGATGTAGAATTTTTTGGAAAGTCTACTAATCTTCATAAAGTTTTTGACACGGAGCTAGTGGAATACCAAAAGTTATCTTTCACAGAATTTACTCGCTTCATTACTACCTCAGACAAACAGTTAATCGCTAACTATTTAAACAGCACACCTTCTGATTGGTTATTGGAATCCAATAAAATTGCTGAGGACATATACGAAAGCAATGAAACTGAAATAAGTTGGGGTTATATATATAAACATACACCGACAATTAAAATACGCCTTCAACAAGGCGGATATAGATTGGCTGGGTTGCTAAACCAAATTTTTGACAATAACTCAAAGCCTTTAGTTAATGCGCTTGCTAATAAATAAAAGCTTTGAAAAATGATATTTAAACTAACTGATAAACCTAATAACACGGGAAACAACATAATGAAAAACGTTCGCTTAACTAAAGTAGCTGGTGCTTTAGTCTTAGCCCTAGGCGTGTCTGCTTCAGCTTTTGCTTCTGAAACATCTTCATCGATGCGAGGTAAAGTAACTACTCCTGAAGGCAATGCCGCCGCAAACGTTAAAGTAACTGTCATTCACGAACCTACTGGTACTGTTAGCCAGTTTGTAACTAACGACTCTGGTGCATTCATTGCAAAAGGTCTTCGTGTAGGCGGTCCATACAAGGTTATCCTTGATTCTGACGCTTACCGCGACTCTGAGCTAAACAACATTTATTTAGACTTAGGCCAAACTCGTCGTGTAACTTCTCAGTTAGAGCCAAAGAAAATTGAAACTATCTCAATTTCAGGTTACAAAATTGTTCAGCAAGCAGGTGGTTCTTCAAGCGTATTTGGTGAAGAAACAATTAGAAACATGCCAAGTTTCAACAACGACCTGAAAGACGTGGCTCGTTTGAATCCACTAGCTTCTGTAAACGGCGCAGGTGAATTGACCATCGCTGGTAACAACCCAAAAACAAATAGCTTCACAGTTGACGGTATCGGTCAAAATGATGATTTCGGTCTAAGCTCTGGAGGCTACCCTACTCAGCAGCCACCAGTTGCACTAGATGCTATTGAGCAGGTTTCTGTAGACGCAGCACCATTCTCTGCTAAAAAAGGTAACTTCGGTGGTGGTCAAATTAACGCTGTTACAAAGTCAGGTTCGAATGATTATACCTTCACAGGCTTTTACGAGTTCTCGAACCCGAGCCTAGCTGGTAAATTAGACTCAATCAACGAGATTGCTGGTGAGCGAGATGAAGCTGGCCACCGTACATACGAAACGGTTTCTGATGACTCTATCCTGAACGAAAACCGTTATGGTTTTAGTACAGGTGGTGCGATCTTAAAAGATGAGCTTTTCTACTTTGTAAACTACAACTCATGGACTCAAACTAAAGAGCTTTCTTACGGTTGGGAAGGTGCTGGCACAACTCATGAGCACGATATCGCTCAAGCAGATTTTGATCGCTTCAACAGCATTTTACAAAACACGTATGGCTTAGATGGTGCCCTAGGTGGTGATCCAGAAAGTACAAACGATGCTCTACTTGTGAAATTAAGCTGGAACATCAATGATGCACACCGTGCTGATTTCACTTACCAGTGGCAAGATGACAATCAAGATCGTGAATACTCTGAAGGTGGTGATGAGGTTTTACTTGCTTCTCGTCGCTTCACTGAAGAGAAGTCATTCAATAACTTCTCTACAAAAGTTTATTCAGATTGGACTGACAGCTTCTCAACTGAAATTGGCTTCGCTTATAAAGATGTTAAAAGCGAAAGTATGAATAACTCAGACTTAGGTACTGTTGAAGTTCACATTGATGGTGGTCGTTCACCAAGCTTTAACTTTGGTCGCGATGAATTCCGTCACGCGAACATTTCTGAGACTGAAACGGCAACATTCACTTTTGATGGTACTTACTTCTACGGTGACCATGAAATTAACTTCGGTGCTCAATTAGAAAGCTTACGTCTGTATAACTTATTTGGCGCGAACACCAAGGGTTCTTGGACATTTAACTCTCTAGATGATTTCGCCTCTGGTACACTAGACGAATTCTCTTACCGTAATGCATATACAAATAATGTGAATGACTTGGCATACGACGCGACTCGTAAGCAAATAGCTCTATATATTGAAGACAAGTTCTACCCAACTGACGATTTAGAATTAAATGTTGGCCTACGTTATGAGCGTTTATCTTCAAGCGATAAGCCTACTTTGAACGCTGCATTTACTGAAACGTACGGTTTCTCTAACCAAGAAAACTTAGACGGCATCGACATTATCCTTCCTCGTATTGGCTTTAAGTACTATGCAACTGAAGCACTAACAATCAATGGTGGTATCGGCCGCTTCCAAGGCGGTATTCCAAATGTTTGGTATAACAACCCTTACCAAAATGATGGTCTAACATACGTTACAGCTTCTAATACAGCTGTTGACCAATATGTAGAAGTTAACAACAACCGTGCACAAGCAGACGCTCTAAGAGTTAACAACGCAGGCTTTGCTTCTGTTCCTGCAAGTGTACAAGATACACTGGCTAAAGGCGCAGGTAGCACAAACTATACAGATCCTAACTTTGAACTACCTTCAAGTATCCGTGCTCAAGTAGGTTTTGACTACGAATTTGACTCAGAGCTACTAGGCGATGGATTTAAATGGTCAGCAGAGCTTTCTTACCACATCAAAGAAAACGAAGCGATTTGGAAAAACACAGCACTTAAGCCTGTCGGCACTTCTAAAGATGGTCGCGTTAAGTACGAGTCAATCTACGATGGCGATGCTGCTGAAAACTTCGATATTATGATGACTAATGCATCTGAAGATGTTCGCTCTATTATCTTCAGCACATCACTAGCTAAAGAGTTTGATAATGGCCTATACGTGTCTGCAAGTTATACGCATCAAGACATTGAAGACGTATCGCCAGGCTCATCATCTCGTGCGCAAAGTAACTATAAACATGCAGTTACACAAAGCCGTAACGTTGACCACGTTGCAACTGGTTACTATGAAATTGAGCACAGCTTGAAACTGAATGTTAGCTACACGACTCAGTTCTTCGATGGCTATGACTCTAAGTTTAACCTATTCTTCGAGCGTCGTTCAGGCCGTCCGTATAGCTATGTTATGGGCTTCTTTAGAGATGGAGACTACGGTGATACTCGTGACTTCAACTCGAATAGCGCATACCTAGCATACATTCCATCAGGTCCTGATGATCAGAATGTAGAATATGCTGAAGGTTTCAGCTGGTCACAACTTGAAACTTTATTAAACCGCGCAGGTATCTCTGAGCGTGGTCAAATCCTTGACCGCAACACGTTCAGACAACCTTGGGTTACAACTATGGATGTCAGCTTCAAACAAGAGATCCCGGGTTTCTACAAAGACCATAAAGCTCAGTTTTATGTCATGATCGAGAACTTCGCGAACATGCTAAATAGCGACTGGGGTCAAGAAGAGCGCTTGAGATTCCCTAACCAAAGTATCTATGACTTTGGTGGTCTAACTGACGACGACAAAATCATTATCGAAAATAAATTCGGTGGTGCAGACGTACGTAACTTCAACGAAATCGATGAAAACAAGTCAGCTTGGCGCGCTAAAATCGGTGTTCGTTACACATTCTAATATCTAACTTAAACATGTAATTAGATGTCAAGGCCAACTTAATGTTGGCCTTTTTATTGACTATGCATTGACTAATGATTCTTTTGTACAAACTCTTTTTTAAACCTCACATAGTAAAGCTACAGTATCCTGTAGTGCGATATCCGCCTAACAGCCATCTTTTTAAAGCTATAACCGCGTCCAGCAGATACAACATGAACGAGCTTTATAAAATGCCGATTAGATATGTTACATACGGAGAAAATGAATTAGCTTTGTGCAGACAGGGATTTTAAGTTATGAAGAGACAGGTGGTGCCAGGAGTAAACAAAACAGTTTAAACCATCGATGACTTTGAAGAGGTCATTTATGCTCACGAGTCATAAAAACCCTCTTCATTTTATATGTAGCAGTTACGATGATCGTTTAGACAATTACTTTCAGCCAGTCACTTTTCTTTCGACAGACTGAGATAGCTTTTCGATCAAAGCTTTTAAAGTAACCTTTTCACTCTCACTAAAATTTGACAATAAATCCCGCTCCCACTCCTTCGCCTTTGGTGTCAACATCTCGTATAAATTGATACCACCTGGTGTGGCTTGCAACACCGTTGCGCGTTTGTCATCAGGGTGTTTGTTCAACCCCATTAACCCTTTTTCTTCTAATTGCTTTATCGCGCGCGATACGGTGGACTTGTCCATATTTGCCAGCTCACAAATTTGCCTAGCTGTAGCAAACTCCAAATTGAGTACATGAGACAGTACGCGCCATTGGGCTTGTGTGAGACCCGCCTCTTGATTATAAACTTGAGCAAAGTCTTCACTCACTTGAGCGGATAAAGATACCAACTGATAAGGTAAAAACTGGCTAATATCTAAAATAGTTGGTTTACTCACGGTGCAAAGTACCTCTCACTTTTGTAATTATTTATTTACAGTACATCTTTATCAGGATGTTTGCAATTACTCTCACATGAGAGTATCTTACAGGAAACATCAATGGAGTCTACGTAAAATGAGTACAGAGTTCGACTATTTGACAGGATTTGGTAACGAATTTGAAACCGAAGCCCTACCCGGCGCATTACCGGTTGGACAGTTTTCACCTCAAAAAGTGAAATACGACCTATATGCTGAACAATACAATACAACGGCGTTTACAGCACCGCGTGCAGAAAACCGCAGAAACTGGTTCTACCGTATACGCCCATCTGTATTGCAAGGTGAATACCAGCCAATGGACAATGGCCTGGTAAGAACTGCTCCTATTACTGAAGTACCAACGCCACCGTCAATGCTGCGTTGGAACCCGGTAGAAATACCAGCAGAAAAGACTGACTTTATTGATGGCCTTGTGACTATGGCTGCCAATGGTAGTGCTAACAGCCAAGTTGGTATCGGTATTCACGTATACGTCGCAAACGCTTCAATGGAAGGTAGATATTTCTACAACGCTGACGGTGAATTGTTATTCGTTCCACAACAAGGCGAACTTGTACTGCACACTGAGTGCGGCAAACTTGCTATTAAACCAGGCGAAATCGCAGTTATCCCTCGCGGGCTGAAGTTTCGTGTTGAGCTAATCAGCGAACAAGTTCGCGGATATATTTGTGAAAACTACGGTCATCCATACATTTTACCTGAACGCGGTCCTGTGGGCGCTAATGGCTACACAAACGAACGTGATTTCCAATATCCAGTTGCTGCTTTTGAAGACCTTGAAGGCGACTTTGAGCTTGTAGCTAAATTTAATGGCAACCTATTCCGCTGTGATATTGGACATTCGCCACTAGACGTAGTTGCCTGGACAGGTAACAGCGCACCATATAAATATGACTTGTCTCGCTTTAATGTAATTAATACTGTGAGCTTTGATCATCCAGATCCATCAATCTTTACAGTGTTAACTTCTCCATCGGGCCAAGAAGGTGTTGCAAATGTCGACTTTGTGATTTTCCCTCCTCGATGGATGGTTGCTGAAGACACGTTCCGCCCACCATATTACCATCGTAATATTATGAGTGAGTTTATGGGCCTTATTGAGGGTGTCTATGACGCAAAAGAACACGGCTTTGTGCCTGGCGGTATGAGCTTGCACAACTGTATGTCTCCGCACGGCCCAGAAGCTGACGTATTTGAAAAAGCCTCAAATGCAGAGCTTGAACCACAGCGCTATGAAAATACATTGGCCTTTATGTTTGAATCACGCTATGTAATTTCACCAACTAAATATGCACTTGAAGGCAAAGAGCGCCAACCTAACTACTCGGATTGCTGGAAAGGCATTAAGAAGTATTTCAAGGGCGCATAATTGCATAACAGGCATTAAGCAATCATATTTTATATTGGCCACTTTATTGTGGCCTTTGTCGTGAATAAGGATTTAACATGAAACTTTATACATACTTTCGCTCATCTGCTGCGTATCGCGTGAGAATTGCCCTTAATTTAAAAGGCATTGATCATCAGCTTGAAGCCGTTAACCTATTGAAGTCGGAACAGCAACAGGCGCCATATACAGCTAAAAACCCGCAGGGCTTGTTGCCAGCAATGGAGACAGAGCAAGGTACTTTGGCACAGTCTTTGGCTATTTTGGAATGGTTGGAAGAAACGCATCCAGAAACACCGCTTCTACCTGCTGATCCATGGCAAAAAGCGCAAGTTCGTAACTTTAGTTATGCCATTGCCTGTGATATTCACCCTATTGATAACTTGCGTGTTCTTAAATACTTAAGCAGTGAGCTAAATGTTACTGACGAACAGAAGACAACTTGGTATCAACATTGGATCATTGAAGGGTTTAAGAAATTAGAACCTACATTGGGAGACGGCCCTTTCTGTTTTGGTGACCAACCTACACTGGCAGATTTGTGTTTAGTTCCGCAAGTCTTTAACGCGTTGCGCTTCAAAGTGGATATGTCACAATTCCCTAAAATTGCAGCCGTTTATGAACACTGTAATACTTTAGATGCCTTTATCAAAGCGGCACCCGAAAACCAACCGGATGCAGCTTAAATACGTATTTATGTTTGGGGTATTATTTTAATGCCCCATGAACTTGATCAATATGAGCCAGTAAATCGTGTCCCAAATCCGTTAAATAACCGCCATCGGGCCTATCTATCACCCCTTTATCAAACAACCGCTCTGCAGCAGCTAAAATACTTTGATCCGCACTGCTATGTATTTTAAGGCCTTGGTGCAAACTACTCCTTGGAAATTTTGCCAATAGTTCCAGTTCCGCCATCAACTGAGTGTCAAATGCCATACTTCCCCCTAATTACAATCAAGCTACCAATTGGGCATGACTTGTGCTTACATTTAAATATACTGGTCAGACGGTGTTGCCGCTGACAATCCTTTAGAACAGCCGTTTAAGCTAGCTAAAGTACATACTACCTTTAGTGCCGATAAACGTACTTCGACCTAATAAACATTAGCCCAGACTATGAGTAATGCCATGTATAAGATCAATTTTTTATCATTTTTAATAATTTTTTTATGTTCCCTGCCGATTAATGCAAAAGAAAACTCCCCTAGGGTGTTCGTTGATTCTCCGCAGCGAGTTTGTTGGTTTAATTCATCTCAGTATAGCGAAGGCGCTTTGATAAAACAGTTTGACCACATATATGTATGTAGCCATAAATATGGTAACCAGCCACAAAGCCAACTCGTATGGTTAAAGCTTGATGAGAATGGAGAGCCGAAAAGGCTAGATCTTAGAGGTAAGATACGAGTACACTAGCGCGTCGCGAAAATTAGGTTTTAAATATGAGTACACAACAACCAAATAACCCACTGCACGGTGTTAAGTTACAAGACATCGTTGAAAAGCTTGAATCTGAGCTAGGTTGGGAAGAAATGGCGCAGATCGTCAATATTAACTGCTTCAAAAAAGACCCTTCCGTAAAGTCCAGTCTAAAATTTTTGCGAAAGACACCTTGGGCAAGAGAAAAGGTAGAGCAACTGTACCTTGATACATTTCACGGTTTTGCTTGGCCTTCCAGCCCAGAATCTAAAAAGTAGCCATAAAGCCAAGAGGAAAAGCTCCTCTTGCTGTTTTTTAGTTAAATCCCAATTGCTTATAACTGTTAACTATTTTTTTTGTCACATGAGGTGGCAAGTTTTTGTTGCACGCAAAGTATAGCTCCATGTCCAAATTGCGCAGCGTCAAAACCGGTTCAAGCAATACACTTACGGGCTCGTGCTTTCTTTTAAACTCAAACTGATCATCACTTAATATCACAAGGTCAACAAATTTATGTCGTGTTGCGAGCAACTCAAAAACACGTTCAAACGAGTTGATAAGCACGAGGTTGTATCCCTCAATAAAACCATTTTTCACTAAAAACTGATGGCTGTAATTATCTTTGATAACGGCAACTTTGTATTGCTTAGCTTCTTCTATTGAATCAATTGAGATCTGAGACGACTTTAAAGCATAAAAAGAGGTGACAAACTTACTAATGGGAAATACCCAATTGAATTTTTCGCCTCGTTGCTCATTTTTAGCCATAGAGAAGATACAGGTATTTTCATCTCGAGCTGCTGTATTGTAGGCTGTAGTCCAAGTTTCTACCGAGATCCGGTAGTTGATCTTTGACTTATTTAACACCGCCTTTACTTTGTCAACGGCAGTGCCTACTAGCTCCCCTTCTCCATTAATATACTGAAATTGTGGGAAGTTCTCCGTAACAATATGTAAGGTATAACTCGCATGAGCAAAGCTCAATGTTAGCAATAAACAGCATCCAAGCATCCATCGATACAACACTTATCTCCTAACAAATCACATTTAGTAATACAAACTATAGGTAACAATTACGGGTCTGTGAAATTACAGCACGAAGAGGCAATCAGCAGCGCCTGTGAGGTATTTTCTAAAGTAAGAGTGGGTAAAACAAAAAGGAAAAGGGGCATATTAGCCCCTCTTAGAATCGCAGTTAGGCTTTATTCATCGCATCAATTAAGAACGCTGAAATCTTCGCACCTTCTCTCAATGTTGTTTCTGAACTTGATTGGCCTGCAAGGGAGCTATCTGTGAATGGCGCAATCTCCATCATATCCGCACCAGTGATCGGGAACTCTTTAGCAAGAGCTTTGAGGATTGTCATAGACTCTTCAGGTGTTAATCCGCCAGTTTCAGGGGTGCCTGTCGCCGCGGCAAACTCTTCATCTAATGCGTCAATATCAAAGCTTACATATAGCTCATCGACATTGTCGGCTTTAAGCTGCGCAATTACGCCAGCAACGATAGCGTCAGCACCTTGCTCTCTAATTTCATGTGCCCAGTGTTGTTTAACGCCAAAAGTGCCTTCCCAATGCTCTTTTGCTTTACCGCTTGAGCGGATCCCAAATTGAATTAGGTGATGAGGAGCAGGCAAAAATTCAAGGATATGTGTACACCAAGAACCAAAACATAGGTCAATACCTAGTCTTTCAACCAACAGATCTGTGTGAGCATCAAAGTGAATAATCGCAGTGCGTTTGCCTTGCGCTCTTTTCGCTTTTAAATATGCCTTTGTTAGTGGGTAACTAATAGAATGATCACCGCCAATACCAAACACACCTTTATCAGGGTAATGCTTGTAGAAACCATCACACACATCTTCGGTAATTGACAACGGCGCTACAAAATATTCGCTATTCTCATCTTGATAAAGGGCTTTCTGACAATTAGAGATGGTCCCTTCATTTAAATACTTGTCATGTAGTAGGTGAGGAATAACACGCACATCACCTAAATCAAATGCTGTTGTTTGTGGCTGCTGTTCTATTAGCGTGCTGCGTAAAAATAACGGACCCCAGTTTGCACCACGTAAAATACCACCACCACAATCAGAGCTAATACCTAAAATAGCAGCTTTGTGTTCGCTGTTTTCAATATTTTGCAAAGAGTCTTTCCAAAGTGCCTCTACACCTTCAGTTTGACCATATAGCTTTTGTCTCAGTGCTTCTTTGCGTTCCTTAGCTGTATTCACAGTGAATACCCCATCACCTGGTGGGCACAGACAATTTTCTAGTTTTTCAAGGTATTGTGATTTGCTGTTGCTCATAGCGTGCTCCTCAATAATTTGCATAATCATGCTAAATTGACTCTACTTCAAAAACGTAATCCGCTAATGAAATCAGCTCACTTTTAACCAATTTTTATTTGAACACAATAAAATCACTACAAATAAAAACCAATTTAATCAACGACTTAATTGATTATAAAAATGACCTACGAGAAAATTACAATTAGAATAACGCTGATATAACATGGTAGGAATATAAGTCAACCGCTGGATGCTAATCACATAAAAACACCAGCGGCTGAATATTCACAGAAGATGTCTAGTTATTCGTATCCTCTGGGCTTTTTGGTCTTGATGATTGCGATATATCCATGCCAACTGGCATAAGCAAGTAGCGGCATAATAATGATGAACCCTGCTGCGCCTGTCAAAAACCCAATGATAACCATAGTGACTATGGTCAACCCCCACACGATCATGGCTGGTACATTAGTGCCAACCGCATGTATAGATGACACTACCGCCGTCATAATATCGACTCTTCGCTCCATCATGATTTGAGGCGTAAATGCAGAAATCGCGAAAACAGCCATCATCAATACACCACCAACAATGGATCCGAGTGTTAAAAATGCTGATAGTTGTTCAAAGTTGGGGTTTGGCACATTCGGATACAATGCATGTATCAACGCCGCCAGTCGCATCCACACTATCATGATAACCATTAATAAAATGGCAAACCCCCATTCTCCCGCAGGGTTTCTAAACATGGATTTCAAACTATGCATTAATGTTGGCTTGTGACCTTTTTCTAACTCCCAAGCAACATCGTACAAACCTGCAGCGAACGCGGGACCGATTAAAGCGAATGCCACTGAAGCAGGTAAAATAACGAGGTGTGTGCCAGACTGAAAAACAAGCCACATAATAAAAGCGGGGATAATACTAAATACTAAACCGTATATTAGACTCAGGATTGGTGCCCTCACAATGTCTTTGCAAGCTAATGATAACCAGTGAAATGGGGCTAGCGCACTAATTTGATTGCTTTCCAAGCACCGCGCGAATTCTGGGGTTTTATCTACCGAGTGAGATGTTGGCATAAAGGTGTCCTCTCTACATTGCTATATTAAGGTTTAGATGAGCTGGGCCTAACATGCAAGCATTGCAATAGTACACTGTTATATTTGTTTTCAAATTCGTTAAAAAATGGTTTTGCGTTACAACTTTACCCGTAATCAAACCATGCTCGTTTTATAAGTAACCAGTCAGTTAGCTTGGTTTAGCTCAGAGGACATGTGTCCTGTACTTAAACCTCTTTAACTTTAACCATTACGTTTTAGAACATAAAAAGGTTTTTTATGGAAAAGGTATTTCACTTGGGATTAACCCAAGCAGATCTTCAAGGTGCTAAGCTAGCAATCGTTCCGGGCGATCCCGAACGTTCAAAACGAATCGCCCAGCAGTTAGACAATGCTATTTGCCTAGCGCAAACAAGAGAGTTTCATATTTACCTAGCCACAATTAAAGAGCAACCAGTTGTTGTTTGCTCCACAGGAATTGGTGGCCCGTCTACTTCTATTGCTGTGGAAGAACTCGCTCAGCTCGGGATCAAAACATTTTTAAGAATTGGTACCACAGGTGCAATTCAGCCACATATTGATGAAGGTGATATTCTCGTCAGCACTGCATCAGTTAGACTAGATGGCGCAAGCCAGCACTTTGCTCCTTTGGCATACCCTGCGGTTTCAGACTTTCATAGTACTCAAGCTATGGTGCAAGCTTGTGAATTTGAGAAGGTGCCTTATCACACAGGTATCACCGCTTCGAGTGACACATTCTATCCAGGACAAGAACGTTACGACACTTTCTCCGGCTATGTATCCAAAGCATTCCAAGGGTCATGTGAAGAATGGCAAAAGCTCAATGTCATGAACTATGAAATGGAGTCAGCGACTCTATTCACTATGTGTGCAGCTCTTGGCCTAAAAGCAGCTTGTGTAGCCGGCGTGTTAGTAAATAGAACAAGGCAGGAAATTCCTGACGTTGACCATCAGTTGGTTGAAAAGCGTGCTGTTTCAGTGGTAATTAAAGCCGCCGAGATCCTTATTACTCAATCAAAGTAGGCTTGCGCCTACTTTAGACTAAAATACGTGGTGCTCCAAAGGCACGGTGCCTTTTAAGTTGGTCAATACAGCTTGAGCCACGGATTTTTGATTTTCAAAACCCGCTTTCTCTACTAATGTAATGCGCTCTACACAAGCATCTTCTAACTTGATACCGGATAGCGCCAATTGACTTAATACGCTGCTCATGGGTGATAAACTCGGGCTGTAAGCGGCATTTTCCGCATATCTGCCATAAAAGGCTCGTCCATCTTTCAAAACCAACTCTGCCGCACTCAAATTGCTAGTATAAGGCACATAGGCTTGACGTAAGTGTTGTTTCAATGCTTCAGATATAGGCAGGTTGATATCAACATCGGACGCTACATTTGACATAAGTGACGCCCCATTGCCCAGATCACTCGGACCAAAATCACAAGGCAACAACTCGTTCAAGGTAAACCTTCCATTTGGCAGTAGTATTGACAAGGTACCAGCCGAGTTCAACTCATTCATAAACTGGCGACAAAATCCACAAGGTGCGGCATTAATGGCTATCGAAGTGATTTCTTGCGCACCATTTATCCATGCATTATTGATTGCTGCTTGCTCTGCATGAACTACCAAAGATAGTGCCTGACGTTTAAACTCTAAATTAGCGCCCAAATACATACTGTCCGTAATTTTATCAAAAACCACGGCACCAACATAAAAGGAAGAGATAGGAGCTTGAGCAAATTTTGCTGCAATTGGTAACAAGGCTTGCTGAAGTTGCTCTTTGTCACAATTGAGTTGACTTATCAGTTCAGATACGACAGTCGTCTTTAATACACCGTGTGTTTGCTTAGCGCTATCGTAAATATATTCTTCTGTTTTGCTGTCTATTATTACCATAATTTAATTATTATAGAATATGGCATGTCAGTTTACGCAGGTTTTACGCGTTACTCAACCATTCCTTTGCAGATTTAAAACACTCAAAGTTTTCTGCATGAATACCAAACCTTTTTACTTTTTGTAAAAACAAATCGTGCATATAACCTTCAAAACCAACAACACGGGCAATTTGCATATTGGTCAAATGATGAGCAACCTTAGGCATTACATTGACAATGTCAATGGCAGCAAATTTATGCTCTAACTCTGAAACGTCAATGAGCACTTTCTTACTGCCATGTTGCTCTGAATACGCCTTAGCTGCTTTATAAGCATTGACCACATCTTCTGCTCCGGCTTTACCACGCACAGTCATTAAAATTAAAGACGTAGTTTGATCATAGGTAATACTGGTTGATAGTACTGACATATAGAACTCTGCAAAGATACCGACATAGAAATTACTAAAGAGGGCAAGGATTTTAGTTTAAAGCGTGGCGCTGTCAACAAAATAGGATTTAAAAATGAGTAAAAAATAAAAAACCAACCCTTTATGGTTGGTTTTTTATTTCACTGCGTTATAAAAATGTATTTTCAAATTACATTTAGCACATAAGTATTAGCCAGTATTACGTAAACCTGCGGCGATCCCCATCATTGTGATCATCAGTGCACTATCTAGATTTTGATCATCTGCTGCGCGTGTGCGCTTTAATAACTCTACTTGCAACAGGTTTAGAGGATCAGTATAGGGGTTACGTAACGCAATTGACTCTTTGATCCAAGGCTGTGCAGACAATAAACTCCCCTTAGGTGCCAGTCGCAATACTTCATCCATGGTCTCTTTCAGCTCTGCTCTTAGCTTTTCCCCAATAATCTGAAGTTCTTTAGGCACTAGGCGCTCGTCATAATATTCAGTTAGCCATAAATCAGCTTTACAAAACACCATTTCAAGCATTTCGATTCTTGTTCTAAAAAAAGGCCACAGCTCACTCATTTCTTCAATTAACGATTCACCACCTAAGTTGAGGACAGCTTTTATCCCCTCATTCGCTCCGAGCCAGGCGGGCAACATCAAGCGGTTTTGACTCCATGCAAAAATCCATGGTATTGCACGTAAGCTTTCTATACCTCCTTTTGGATTACGTTTGGCAGGTCGAGATCCGAGTGGCAATTTAGCTAGCTCTATTTCTGGTGTCGCACTTCTAAAATATGAAACAAAATCTGGCGTATTACGGACATATTGGCGGTATCGTTCACATGACGCTTCACTGAGCATATCCATGGCCTCGCGCCATTGTGACTTCGGTTTTGGAGGTGGGAACAAGTTATTTTCTATGATCGCACTGGCATATAACGAAAGACTTTGAATCGCAACTGGAGAGAGTCCAAATTTAAATCGTATCATCTCCCCTTGCTCTGTCACTCTTAAACCATGTTTAAGCGAACCTGGTGGCTGTGAGCGTAAGGCTTGACGTGCGGGAGCACCACCGCGGCCAATGGTCCCTCCTCGCCCATGAAATAGCTTCATTTTAATCCCGTGCTTGTCTCCCAATTCGATAAGAGACTCCATGGCTCGGTATTGCGCCCAGCCAGCCGCCATCATTCCCGCATCTTTTGCCGAATCTGAATAACCAATCATGACATACTGTTGATGTGACAAGTGGCCCTTGTACCAACTCGAACTGAAAAGTTCAGTCATTACTTTGTCTGCGCGGTTTAAATCGTCGAGCGTTTCAAATAACGGCGCGACTGGGAAATTAAACCCAACACCACTTTCTTTGAGCAGCAGTTGAACAGCCAATACATCAGACGCATACTGTGCCATAGATATGATATAAATCCCCAGAGCAGCACTATCTTGTTGCGCAATCACATCAAACGTATCTATCACTTCTTTTACGGATTCATTTGGACGCCAATGCTTTGGTATGATCGGTCTCCTTGAACTTAGCTCAGACAGCAAAAATGCCTGTTTATCTTGCTCAGACCACTGGGCGTAATCACCGACTCCCAGATATCGCGTAAGCTCTGATAGAACCTCAGTATGACGGGCTGAGTCTTGGCGAATATCTAGCTGGCATAAGTTCACGCCAAAGCAATTTAAGCGACGTAGCACATCTAACAGCAAGCCATTGGCAACAACTTCCATTCCCAGCTCATTGAGAGAATTGAAACAAACCAACAGTGGCTCTCGTAGCTGTGCTGTGAATTTAATTTTATCGCGGCAAGACGTTGGTGTTCCTTTGATTTTACTCTCTAAAAAGTCAATGGTTTCGCGTACATCTAATTTAAGGTTTTTCAATAGTGCACGATATGGTTCACTCGTTTCACCCGTTTGCGCTAACAACACCTTGTTTGCGCCACTCATAGATAACTCTGCACTTAGCTTATCTAGATCTCGGTAATAAAGGTCAAGCGCCATCCAGCGGCCATGGTCGAGCACACTTTGTGTTACTGTCGCGGTTACATTGGGGTTACCATCTCTATCTCCGCCCATCCACGATGCAAGCTTCACTGGTGAAAAGCTCTGAGGTAGATGAATACCTAGATACTGCTGCGCCATCTTGCCAAGTTCACCAACAAATTGTGGAATTGCGTGCCACAAGCTGTTTTCAACCACGGCAAACCCCCACTTAGCTTCTTCTAAGGGTGTCGGCCGCTTATCTCGAATTTCATTGGTATGCCAAGCCTGACAAATCAGCTGTGCTATCCGGGCTAAAATGGTATCTCTTTCTACACCTGTACACTCAAGGCTTTCAAGTTCTTTAAGACAATCACTTAATTCAACGTGTTTGCTGATTATTGTGCGGCGAGTTACTTCCGTTGGGTGTGCCGTGAGCACTAATTCTATTTGCAATGTGGATAGAGCCTGTATTGCATCCTCTTGAGAGCACTCTTCTTTTTCAACACGATCGGCGAGATCATTAATGGTGCTTTCAATCGTTTCGAAGGCTCCCTCTGGTGAACCGGCTTTTGAAGTCGTATGATACTGCTCTGCAACGTTCGCTAAATTCAGAAAGTGGTTAAACGCTCTACAGACAGGCAAAAGTTCTTCGTTGCTTAGCGCCTTTAACGTATTAATTAGGGCATCTCGCGCTTGATGATCTCCGCTTCTAGAGGCTTTGGCGAGATGTCTGATCTGCTCTACTTTTTCAAGTAGTTCTGAACCCAGAGCATGCTCGATGGTTGCCCCCAAACACTCACCTAAAAGACTTACATTGCGACGTAGATTTGTATATTGCTGGTCCATACACTTTCCTTTGAATACAATTTATCCAAACCAATATACTGTTAAACATACATAAATGAAAAGACCATTTCGTTACACTTTTTTAATCTTGGCCTCGTCCATTTTTGCCATTTTAAAGCAAAATCTCCTGAAATTGAGGGGATCCAAACTCTGTTCAGAGCCGTTTATATCTAAATTATTTTCATAGCAAATAAGTTTTTATGGTGCAAAAAACAGCCGTGGTGATCGGTGCCAATGGCGCGATCGGTAAAGCACTTGTCAACCAGTACTTGCGTCTAAATTACCAGGTCGTTGCGATTAGCTCAGGTAAGTTAAACGTGGCACATCCCATGTTGACTAAATTTATAACAGATTACTCAAGAGACAACATACAGGACCTCTCAAACCGTATCGCACGGATCTATCCTAACACTGCGTATATTGCTGTTTGCAATGGTATATTACATACCGAAAACCACATGCCCGAGAAGAAAATAGAAGCATTTGATGAGGCATATTTCAACACGCTTTTACAAGTCAACACAATGACGCCTTTTTTATGGCTGCAAGCATTTATGCCTCATTTGCTATCAACTAACACGCCCTGTGTGTTCACCGCATTGAGTGCCCGCATCGGTAGTATTTCTGATAATCAGCTTGGAGGTTGGTATAGCTACAGGGCGTCCAAAGCCGCACTCAACATGCTATTTAAAACGGCCAGCGTTGAACTGAAAAGGCGTCGATGCAATGTTAAGTTGATGCTTTTTCACCCAGGCACAACTGATTCTGCACTGTCAAAACCCTTTCAAAATAATGTTCCACAAGACAAATTATTCAAACCAGAATTTGTCGCTCAGCAACTACACCAGCTTCAAACTAGTAGGGTGTTTGATGGTGATGTTGACTACATCGATTGGCAAGGCGAAAGCATAGAATGGTGATCTCATGATATTTAATACCCAAGACTTACTTAATTTTCCAGACAGGTATCGCGCACATTTTATCAATAGCCTGTCTGGCTATAAAAGTGCAAACCTAGTTGGTACACGAAGCCCTAATGGCGAAGAGAACTTGTCAATTGTGAGTTCGGTATTCCATTTGGGTGCGCACCCGCCGTTAATGGGGGTCATTTTTAGGCCTCATAGTGTCAGACGAGATACACTCGAAAATATATTGCAAACAAAGATATACACTATTAACCACGTAAACTCTTTAATTTGGAAAGAAGCCCACCAAACTTCAGCGCGATATGATGAACATCAGTCAGAATTTGACGCAACGGGCTTGACGCCTTATTACCATCAAAGTTTTGACGCGCCATTTGTTGCACAAAGCCAGCTTAAAATAGGCCTTGAATTATGCCAGCATCAAACCATTGAGTTGAATAAAACCGTACTAGTCATTGGTAAAATAGTGCATGTGGAAGTCGACGACAATGCTGTTGAAGAAGATGGATTTATCAATTTAGAACAGCTTGATACCATTGCCGTCTCGGGACTAGATTGCTACCACACGGCGAGTAAAATAGCGCGACTTGAATACGCCAAACCAAACAAGCCCGCTGAAACAAAAACATGACGGGCAATTAACCGCAAGATAAATGTGTAACTTTCATGTTCATCAAGACGGCAATAAAGTGCTTTACAGTTTGGCATCGTTAAACTCTTCGAGTATATAATCCAAATCTTTTAGATAATCGACAAACTCGGCTTGCTGATCTGTTGAGAGTGTAGCTCTCAAACTTATCAACAAGTCAATTTGCTTGGCAATACGCTGAACTCTGTGCTTTTTAATGTGCTCTGGTAAAGTATTAGGAGCGTCAACAATATACCTTGTCAGTTCTTCGATTTCAGCCACTGTGAGCGAACTTCTTTGAAGCAATGCTTCAATTTTCGAAAGCCGTTTTTGATTGTGGAGCACCCTCACTTCTCGATAAAAAGCCACTTTATCGTAATGGCGGCTGATCATTTCTTTTTGCTGGAGATTTAATTTTCCTAATGCGTCCTCGAATCGCTCAATCGAATTTTCAACTCGCTCATTTCGACTTTTATACTTTCCCATTTCACCTTTGATATTTGATATAAGCTGTTTTCTTTGTTTTTGGTCAAGCGAAACTAATAACTGGACAAGCACTGGCCCAGCATCTTGTATCAAGTCATACCAATGCCCACTTACTTGTTGACTGAGTTCGAGAATCTGCCTTTTATCCATTGTCTGCCAATTGGCGCCAAGGGTTTTAAGCCAACTTGAATACATTGGCAAATAGTGAGATTGATGTCGCAATTGAATTTGGTGAAAGCCTTTTAAAAGCATTTCTTCTTGAGGGCGAGTTAATGTTACAAAATCCTCGAGCCTATTAAGTATAAGCCTGTCTGCATTTTTATAAATTGTCTCGTACATACAAGCAGTTAAAGATAACAATAACAACAAGACTGTGATTACTTTCGTCATAAAACACCTTAAATGCAATTAATTATCATTTGCGGTTGACATTTACTCCCGAGTAACTGATAATCATTCTCAATGAAGCCGAACTAGTTGATTATACGCACAATGAATGCTCGCTTCATATAGTGAATTACTACTCGACCCAGTAATTTCACACACTCATTTACTTGCTACATTGCTCATATCGGTGACGGTAGATATGAAAATTAAAAAGCCCGAAAGGGCTTTTTTTATTTCCCTTCATAAACTTATAGTCTAAACTGCGTTATTAAACTAGGTGCATTAAGCTAAACACACTCCCCTGTAACATAAGGAGAAATAATGATGCGGAAAATAACTCAAATACTTCTTTTCTCGGGCCTCATAGCATGCTCAACTCCCTCCATCGCAGGATTAGAAGAAGGCATCGCGGCTGCGAATGCGG
The DNA here is from genome assembly GCF_022347805.1 of Pseudoalteromonas sp. Of7M-16. Classification (NCBI taxonomy): domain Bacteria; kingdom Pseudomonadati; phylum Pseudomonadota; class Gammaproteobacteria; order Alteromonadales; family Pseudoalteromonadaceae; genus Pseudoalteromonas; species Pseudoalteromonas sp. Of7M-16. The sequence continues at coordinate 163,309 of NZ_JAKRFY010000006.1, forward strand.
GCCAGTTTGATGTCGCTCTAAAGGAGTTTCAATACTTAGTCGATATGGGATTCGCCCCAGGCATGTACGAGCTTGCAAAAATGCATGAAGGCGGATATGGCGTGCCAAAAAACCCTAGAAAAGCAGCTGAATTATTGCAACGGGCAGTTAAATTAGGCAGCGCTGATGCTATGTTCGCACTGGCAGTTTTGTACCAAGATGGTAGAGGTGTGAAACTAGATAAACAAAAAGCCGTGGATCTTTTCACTCAAGCGGCTAAAAAGAGTCTGCCTGCCGCTCAGTTTAACCTTGGTGTTATGCATGCAAACGGAGATGGCGTTGTACAAGACTACTCCAAAGCACGTTTTTGGTATGAGCGCGCCGCTGCCAACAATTATACGCTTGCAATGTATAACTTGGCGTTACTGTACTACCAAGGCTTAGGTGTGCAAAAGAATGTTGAACGCTCATACATATGGAACTTGCTCGCTGAGTTTAACGGTTACGCTCAAGCAGCAGAAAGCAGACAACTTGACGAGCAAAGCCTGTCTCGCTCGCAGTTAGAGCGTGGACAACGTATAGCCAATGAGATTTATCACAAGATTCAAGCCAAAACCTATATTGCTGGTAGTGGATTTGCCGAATAGCTAAGTCAAACTTAACGCAAATATAGCCATGTCAAAACATGTTTTATGATGTGGCTATAGCGGTCAAACAGCTGACTACGCCACATTTTATCGCTAGATTTGAAAATGGACTTGCCGTGGCTCAATGCCATAAAACCCTCTTTTGCATGATACTGACCCATGCCCGAACTCCCCAATCCACCAAAAGGCAAATCGACGACGGCAACATGTAGCAGCATGTCGTTGATACACAGTGATCCTGCTTGCAAACTACGACGGAGCGCGGCCTCGGGCTCTTTACTGTTTGTATATAAATAACATGCTAAAGGGGTGCCAAGAGATTGCACTACACGCTTTGCATGTTCAAGATCTTGGACCTTTAACACATTTACAATAGGTCCAAATACCTCTTCTTGCATAATGCGGGATTTCAAAGAAGGTTCGATGACTATATGAATCCCAAATTCTTTAGCCGTTAAACTTTCTAGGGGTTTGGAGGAGTAAACTTCTGCGCCCTGACTTTGTGCATCGTTCATAAGCGACAAGAGTCTGTTGGCATGATGCTGGTTTATAATACCTGTGCAATCTTTTGACTGACTACTTTCCCGCACCCTGCTTTTAAGTTTTTCAATAAACTCATCAAAAATAGACTCATTAACAAGTACATAGTCTGGAGCAACACAGATCTGCCCCGCGTTCATTGTTTTCGCATGTATGATATCTAATATCGCTTTATGTTGATTAGCATCATCTAACACCAGCATGGGTGATTTGCCACCTAGCTCTAACGTAACAGGGACCAAATTTTGTGCTGCTGCTGCATAAACCTGTTTGCCGATATGAGTTGAGCCTGTGAAAAATAAGTGATCAAAAGCTAGTTGACTGAATTCAGACGCAACATTCGCGTCTCCCTCAATAACAATACAGTCTCCTTCTAAAGGCGCCAACACATCTTTAATTACCTGATTGATAGCAGGGGTCAGCTCACTGAGCTTAAGCATTACTTTATTACCGGCAGCAATGGCCGTCGCGAGCGGGACAAGCGCTAGCTGTATAGGGTAATTCCACGGGGCAATAACGCCAACAACCCCCTTTGGCACGTACTCTATCCACACTTTAGAAGGTAAAAACTGCCAGCCAGCTGATCTACTATGAGGTTTCATCCAAGAGTCAAGGTGCTTAGATATATACTTAATATGACTAATAGTTGGTATGATATCGGCCACTAAAGAATCATAATCAGAACGCGTACTAAAGTCAGCCTTCGCAGCGTCTACAAGGCGCGATTTACTTTCAATTATTGCTGCGCTTAGGTTTTTAAGCAGCTGTTTGCGTGCATCAACAGAAGGATATGGCGTCGCCAAATACGCAGCCTTGAGTGTAGCAAGTTTATCTCCAATAGAGTTATTAAGCACAGCTGTCACATCTTCTCCCTTAACCATTTGTAACGAATACATCTTATTATACGCAACTTTTTAACCTAAAGTTAAAAACAAAACAAAAAAACAACATTTAGTAGAGGTAATAACCAGTCACTTTGATAATAAATTAAACATAAAACAATAATAGTTAACAACATATTATTCACAATAAGCAATTGATGACATTGAATTCTATACTACCAATAGAAAAGAACTAAGTTATACAGCGCTCATTAATAGTACAGATTTAAAAGTCATGATCATCAATTTTTAAAAAAACCAATAAGCCATATCCCACAAAGACAACTAAAAAAATAAAGCATTGATATTTATGCCTATATTTCAATCAAAATAAGATAGCCCCCCTTCTTGTTTACTCTCATTTACAAAAAAAATGCATTACTTAATCCCTGTTATATTGGGAGAAAATAATAATTCGATTATTAATCAAACAAATTTATAGTAGAACTTATACCCAATATGAATATTTTCCTATGGTTTTATGTTTTAATTTCACCCGATAACAAAGTGATGAATTAATACAGGAAGATATTAATGTTTAAATATTCAAAAGTCGCACTTGGCTTAGCTACTTGTTTCGCTCTAACAGGCTGTTTAGAAGTTGAAGATGATGGTAACAAAGAAATTTCAAACCAGCTGAATAGTCAAAATGAACTATTGCAAACACAAATTGACTTGTTAACAGAGCAACAAGAAAACGCTAAGGCACCAGCAGCTATTAAAGGTACTGTAGTATCTGTATCTGAAGGCGTTTCTGCTGCTGACGCACAAGTAAGCGTTTTTGTTGACAATGCATGGACGGAAGCCGTGGCAGTCGCTGAAGACGGCTCATTCAATATTGCAAACCTGCCTGCTCAACGCAGCATCGTTGTAAAAGTTTCTAGTGAAAGCGGCGCATTCCTTACTCGCCACTTTAAAGCCAGAACAACAGGCAATGTTGCCAACGGTGTTCAAACTGCTGACCTGTATAACCTTGAAGTATCAGAGGGCTATACCAAAGAAATTAAAGTTCTTGATTCAGAATCAAACGAAGCAATTAAAAACCTAACTATTTGGGCAGATGACGTTACCGATTTAGATCGTTTCTGGACCGTAGAAAACTTCGAAAAAATGGTCAAAGATACCTACGCAACTAAAGCTGTGTATAACGAAGAGAAAGGTGTCTATGTAATCCAGTTAGCGAAAGACTTGCCTGTTGATTTATACTACAACCCGGACCTAAATGGTGACGGTAACGATAACTACATTCCTGAATCAGGTAACTATTCAGGTCGTGATGGCGAAATTCAACTTTCAGAAGCCAAATTAATTGACTCAATAGATGTCATGTACATGACAGCACTGAACACCCATGAATTTAGCATTGCACTTACTGTCCTTGACGAAGAAGGTAATGCGGTTGAGGTTAAGCGCGTATTTGCGAATGATAATGACCGTGGTGAGAAGTACGCGACTTATAACGAAGAAACAAAGCAGTATGATCTAGACGCTAATTTCTTTAATCGCTTAAGTCTTGTTATTCCGGGTTTTCAAAAAGATGACCTAGTTTACAGCAGTGCAAACGTTGAAATTAGCTACAACACAGCTCTTTCTGCATACGACGTATATAATGGTAATACCCATGCTCCAGTTGAGCTGTCGAACAACACTTTAAACTTGGTTGTTCACCTACACAGCGATGAAGTAAGCGAGTCTTCAGTGTCAAGGATTGCGACTGTTGATGCAAAAGATACTGTTGACAACGACGTACAGCTATACTTAAACGTACCTGTTGAAGTCGCAGCAGCTAACGTTCAAGCAATGGCTGTAAATCACGTTTTAGAATCGAAAGATGGTTCTACTACATTGAATACTGTTGAAACTGTTGTTGAACATGACCTTACGTTAGACTTAGACAATACACGTATTACCATCACACCAAAAACAGAAGTGACAACAAACTATAGATACCGAGTGTCTATCGATGAGGTTACCAATACTATCTCAGGTAAAACTGAGCAGCTTGGCTTCAACAGAGAGTATAACTTACCAGTTAGTAACGCTGTTTTCGATATCAATGAGCTAACAGCCGATAACTTTAACTACACTACAAATGGCAAGCCAATTGTCGCTAAAAACTCAGCAGGTGTTGACGATACTTGGGCATGGGACTACGATGGCTACGTTAGATTCGTTTTACCAAAGCACTTGTACTTGGTAGAAAAGTTAAGCTTTGAAGTTGTTAAATATACACATAACAATGTAGAGACTGTTATCAGTGATCCTAATACAGAGATTGTTATTGGCGACGGCTGGAGTAACCATCACACATCGTTCCTAGCAAAAATAGCTCGCAATGAAGAGCGTAATGGCCATTTCACTGCCGGTGGATCAGCGGAAAGTGGCTATAGATCAATTAGTTATACCGATCTAGGTCTACATTTGGACGACAACAAAGAAGGCGACAAGAGCTCAATTACTATCAACTACAGCTACCAACTGAAAGACAGTAAAGATGTGGTCACAGGTACTCTAGAGTTACCAGTTCAATAAACTTGAAGTATTTAAAAAGGGCTTGGTGTTAACCAAGCCCTTTTTTATGAGTATAATTTCAGTGTTCATATCTAATAGCAATACACTCTATGTGCTACCACCGAGATTAAGCAGATTACCTAATTACAACCCGTCCAATAAAGCTTATTAAATCCGCGTAAACCACTTACATGTAGCGTGACAGATGTATCTCGTTCTCATATTTTATAGAATTTTAATCCCAAGCGAGCAGCCTATAGTGTATGTGGCTAACTCTCAAATTGGTGACTGGTACTGACTTGTGGCCACATTGCATTATATGACTAACTAACGATATGAGGCGGCACTATCAACCCCTATATTCACGACATGTTTATCAAAGCTATATTGCAGCACTCCCTATATTTAAAATTACGATGGACTGCGGCTCCGTCAATAATTAAACAAGTTGCCTGTATTAAAGATCTCCTAAAACCTTTGGTGTATCGACCTAGTTACAATGGGAGAAAGTTCGGTATTTTACATGGTTGGCAACAAACAGACTTAGCTGATGAATTGCATAAGGAGCAACAAAAATGGTGAGTTTTATGACTTAAAAAGAAGGGCCAAGCTCCTCAAAACTGAACAGCTTGGTACATGATTTCGTTAACTAGAATACAAACACCCAACGAGCAACTGTTAATGTCAGAATGCTCAGTATTGCTATTGCTATAAGGTTCATTACAAATCCAGCTTTGATCATGTCTTTAATTTTGATCTCTCCAGAACCAAAAACAATCGCATTAGGCGGTGTAGCAACGGGCATCATAAAGGCACAACTGGCCGCCATTGCAGCAGGGATTATCCATATTAAAGGTGTGCCAGTAACCTGTTCTGCAACAGGGCCAAGTAATGGTAAAAAGCCTGCAGCGGTTGCCGTATTACTGGTTAATTCAGTTAAGAAAGTGATTAGAGCAGCGACCGCAATAACACTCAATACAAGTGGAATAGCGCTGGCACCTGCAAGTAAATTCGCAATATATTCAGCCAGCCCTGATCCCTTGATCTGACTGGCTAAGGTTAGACCGCCACCAAAGAGTAATAAGATCCCCCAGGGTACTTCTTTTGCGGCTGGCCAATCCATTACCTTTTGCTCACCTTGTTTGTCAGCTGGCAACACAAACAACAGGATTGAGGCAGCAACCGCAATCCCGGTATCTGTGATATTTAAACCAGTCCAAGTTTGCAAGTAGGGTCTTAACAACCAACCAAATACTGCAAACAAAAATACATACATAACATTTTTTTCAGCGATTGACATCGATCCTTGATCGCTCAACTGAGCAGAGAATATCTCAGTCATTTCAGTATTGTTTTGCTGTGGTGCAAGTTTAAATGCAAACTTTGTAAGCCATAACCAACATAAGATAATCATCCCAAATGTAAATGGCACAGCCACAATCATCCATTGACCAAAGCCAATTTGTATTTGATGGTTGTCCCATAAATACGCAACCATTAACGCATTAGGCGCAGTGCCTATAATAGTTCCTACGCCGCCTAAACTGGCACTATAAGCAATAGCCAATAACAATGCTTTTGCGTAGTTATCACAGTGCGCACCATTTTTTTGTAAAACGTGAATAACAGACAATGCAATGGGTAACAACATCAAAGTTGTCGCAGTGTTATTGATCCACATAGACAAAAAACCACTGACTAACATCATTGCGAGAACTTGATACTTGGGATTTGTACCACTTTTCAACATGGTTTGCAGTGCAATTCGTTTATGTAACTGAGACTTTTCCATCGCAATGGAAATTAAAAAGCCACCTAAGAACAGAAATATAAGTGGGTGAGCATACGCTGATGAGGTACTTTTTATATCATTGATACCCGCCAAAGGCACTGCTAGTAGAGGCACTAGTGAAGTTACTGGAATTGGCACCGTTTCGCTCACCCACCAAACCGCCAGCCACATGGCAAGACCAGCAGTACGCCAGCCTTGTTCTGACAAACCTTCAGGGCTTTGAGTGAAGCATGTTAGTAGAAAAAGAAAAGGGCCTAAAAATAGCCACAACTTATTGTATAGGGAACTGCCTTTAACCATTGTATCCGTCATTTATCAATTTTTTGTAATTATGAATGCTAATTAAGGAGGCAGTATGAATGAGCATGCTGTAATCTACAAGACACCAAAAGCCTTAGGCAACATAAAAGCAAGCTTTTGCTCACTATATAGTTATACCAGTAATCAAAAATAGACCGCTGCACTCTATGAATACAGCGGCCTAGGCTTACATTTTTAGTTGGCAGTAATTTTAAGCGTTACGCCAGATGCCTGCGTATAACCACGCAAGTCAAAGTACCAGGTCCCCGCTTCTGGCAATGACAATGTGCAAACTTCATTGTTTCCATAACGATATGGACGACAGCGATATTGAGACGTCGTTGATTGACTACCAAAGTTCACATACAGATCGGCATCGCCGGAACCGCCTGAAATGGTCACTTTGAGCTCTTTGTAGCCACTACCGATTGGTAAATTAGTACGCCACCATTGCCCAGACTCAACACTTACATCGGTAAATGTTTTTTGTATTGGTGTTGGATCTGTGGGTGGAGGTGGTGTACTACCTGCGGTTTTTGCCAGCTCAGCGACATAAGCACTGGCCAACTTGGCAAAATTTAAAGAGTGCTCTGCATTATATTCCGTATCGTTTGAAGAGTGGATCAAACGATTTGACTCTCTCATACGAGATTCAAAGGGAAATGACGCAGGAAACCCTTGTTGATACCAAGATGCATGATCTGAGCAACCATAGCCACATCTATCATAGCCATAGCTAATAGTGCTCAAGTATGTATCTATTAGCTGGCTCATAAATGTATTTTGGGCACTGTTGGTATAGTCAGTAATGAGCACAATGTCATATTGGCCGCCTTTGTGTCCAGACATATCAAATTGCGCCATGCCTACGACATTTTTCCCTGATGACTTGTAATCCTGTGCAATTGCTTTTGACCCTCTCAATCCCACTTCTTCCGCAGCGTACCCCATAATTTGCACGGTTCGCTTGGGTTTATAGTTGGTCTCGACTATCGCTTTGAGCACCTCACTTAATACCGCGATACCAGATGCATTATCATCAGCACCAGGCGCTCGTCCCCCACTCGGATTAGAGCCATTGATAGAATCCAAATGCCCACCAATAACCACGATTTCATCAATTAACTCACTCCCAGGGATAGTGACAATGACAGACGGCTGCGCCCACGAATGGCCGTAGGACTCTACGGTGATATCAGCTCTTGAACGAGCCAAATCAGTCCAATGCTGTTTGACCCAATTGGAGGCATCTACGCCTGACTGCTGAGTGTAATATCGGTTGTAAAATGCTGTCATAGCACTGACGGTGCTATCTAGTCCTGTTGATGAAACTTTGCTCATCAGAGCTTGCACGGTTTGTGGGTTGTCTATGGTATAAGCTAGCTCAGGCTGATTTGCGTGAGCATGTGCCAAAGCGCTCAAGTATGATTTGGCTTCTTGCTCACTTTCATGAGCGACAAAACCACCACATCGATGATAGTTTTCGTGCATAAAATGACTGACATTAACATGCTCTGCTTCATCTAATAGCAATAAGTTCACCTCGGCATTATTCGTGGTGGACTGTGGGTATACTCGCCCTTTAATAGAGTTTTCTAATTGGTAATGCTGACTTGCTGGTGCGCCTAACGTTATCCATTTTTTTTCAGATGGTTCGCTTGAGAAACTAGGCTGTGAGAGGCACGCCAACAAACACATAAATGCTTTTGTACGCATAATGTATCCTTTACATGACTTTGCGAGAAGGCGACACGAGGTCGCCTATCATTAAGAACTAACTAGTTGGCTTTGATATTTAGAGTTACACCGCTTGCGCTTGTATAACCACGTAAATCTATGTGCCAAGTCCCTGCCTGGGGGTTAGTAAATGAACATGATTCACTGTTGCCATTTTTGTATGGGCGACATTGATATGTTGAAGTGGAAGAGGCTGAACCAAAGTTAACATACAAATCTGCATCTCCGCTGCCACCAGAAATTGTAACGGTAAGATTTGAATAACCCGCATTTAAAGATTGGGTATACCTTGCCCACTGACCACTAGAAACTGATATATTACTTTCAGTTCTATCAATTGGAGGCGTTGAGCCACCGCCTGTTGAATAACTACCTGTCAGCGTCACACCAGAAATTTGGTTCCACGCTTCCACCATCACATAGTAAGTACCAGCTTGAACTGTATTAATGGCACAAGATTCGTTGCTCGTTGACGAAGTACTCTTACAATCGAAGCTTTGTAATGTGGGTCTGCTACCAAACTTGACGTATAAGTCAGCATCACCGGTGCCACCAGCTGTTTCGAATTTTAAGTTGGTCGCATCAGCTGGTACATTCAGCACAAAAAATTGCTGTGCCTTCGCAGCCCCACTGATGCCAGTGCGAGGTACGCCATTGCTTATTTCCTCGTCCGTTGGGGGAGTGCCACAATTGCTACCGGAGCTCAATTGAGAATTTACACCGACTTGTGCCAAAGCAGCTTTAACGTCGTCAGGGTTATAACCTAAGTCACACGCAGCATCCATTACTCCGTTGCCAGCTAGATCCCAATCAGTGCTCGCTGTCCAATACATTTGATTTGCCTTAGCCATTACAAGAAATGCTTTCTTTGTATCCCACCCTGTCGTGGTAGCTAAGTTATAAAATGCTTTATTAAAAACACCTGATGAATGGTGCACATCCATGCCAGAAGTAAAGTTGTTTTGATGATCAATTGAACGGCCATCTTTCGTCGGGTCATTCATATATCTTAGCGCGCCGGTCGCTTTGAAGATATCTTGCCCAACAAGCCAATCATTGCTGCCTTTCATGTAAAATTCAGCGGCCTCACCTGCCATATCTGAAAAAGCTTCATTCAGTCCACCAGACTTATTGCGGTATACAAGACCTGAATTCTGCTCCGTGAACCCGTGACTGACCTCATGCGCCGACACATCAAGGCTGACTAAAGGATAAAATCTATCCTTGCCGTCACCAAATGTCATCGAACGCCCATCCCAAAACGCGTTTTCGTAATTATTGCTATAATGCACTCGCATTTGTAGTTGAAATGAGAGTGGCGCAGTGCCTAGCCAATCATTGTACATATTGAAAACGACGTTACCAAAATAGTGCGCATCATTAAGCGGCGAATATGCACCATTAATTTCTTTCACCGTATTTTCTGGGCAAGTAAAGGAGTGAGCACTAGAGCCACTGCTACCATGGTTAAGGTGAATAGTCTTAACGTTCGCATTGTTCATTGTACAGGTATTGCCTGATTGACTGACGTCTAAATGACCGTAGTCTGTGCCATAGTTGTATCGCCCAGTTTTTTGGTTTCCACCAGGACCTGTTGCATTTGCATGCTGAATATTGTCATAGCTTACCAGTAACTCACCCGTATTAGCATCAATGATCTGATACGGTCTAGATGGTGATTCCCCATAAGTTACATAAGACACTTCATACACTAATCGAGCCTGATTGTTCTTGTCTATCCAAACTCCGAGTTGGTCTGATCCGTGGAACTTTTGCAGTGCTTCTTGTGTACTTGATTGATTAGCATGTAGCATTGATTTTGCTTGCGCTAGCTGCAAGCCTGGCTTAACAGAAGACAAGTCTCCTTCAATACCATATACCGCAGCACCGTGAGCATGCTTGAACAATCCCTGATCATCGAACGTCAAGCTTACAGTATCACCAATGACAGGGAGTCCTTGATACATTTGTTGATAACGATGTGTTACTGACCCATTTTTGTGTTTAAACGTTTTTAGTACTTTTAAAGAGTCAGTTGTCGAGAGCCCTATTAATTGAGCAGCGGGTGTTGACAACACACTCGGTGAGCCCGATTGCAACATGACATTTAAATTATTCTGAATATTTAAATACTGCTTTTGCGCGGCACCAGCTGTGCAACTTAATACAGCCAATGTGACGAGAGATATTTTAGTTATTTTAGGTAGTTTCACTTTATGCTCCTTGATTGTGTGTGTTTTGTATTCGGCACTAGTCCGAATGTGCACCTTTTCATGAGTGCACAATTGAGCCTAGCCAAACGGAACAAAAAATAAACCATTAATTTACATATATTAAACTTTTACACCAATTCAATTTTTAATCATAACTTTCAGCCAGTTATAGAAATTTCAATTTGGCGACAACGCTTAAGCACGCTTTAAATGTAAATAAAACACTACAATTAGAGTGCATTTTCGTTAAATCAGTGACTGTTTAGAGCACAAGTTGTCTACGAAAGAAAAAGTAAAACCAATTTAATAGGGGTATATGTCTAAAATAAACTTATCGCGATTTCATGCTGCGTATACGTTTAAGACGATTATACATACGTGTTTAAACCCAATGGGTGACGATATTGGCTAGAATAAAAGAATTTTAAATGCGCAGATTTGCTTATGATAGACGTGATCTCTTATTTTAAATATCAGCCGAACTCCAATCTTTATACAGTGAGAGCCGTATAGATCAACTTAGTTTGGTGAATTTTGCTCAACAATCCTCAAAGCAAGACTCTATATCAGCTTTCGAATAATTGAACATACTTCTAATTGTTGTTGGTTGGTCAGTCTAGGTGGAAAACCTATCAAAATATACATCACCTACATACTACAACTTGAGGATATGAAAACACATACAACGCTAAGTTAGAATTCGTAAGTGTATCTCAACCTTATTTGCCTTCCTCTTTGGGGCACCCTACCATCATACCTCCTCGGATCAAACGCATCGGTGGACTTGTCAAAGATATTTTGTACCTGTAGAGCAACCCCCTGCTCGCTATCTACCTTCCAGCTAACCGTCGCACCGAGCAGCCAATGACTCGGTTGATTGTAAGACGAAAATTCGGGATCATCTGGAAAAACTTCCGGCACCACTATAACACCATCTCGCCATATGCCGTTCAGAGAGTATTGAATGTCACCTTGAGTATAGTTAAACACCACAGAGCCAAACTTTTTGTAACTTGGATTAAAAGGGAGATCAATATACTGCGTAAATGTAGCCGAAAGCCATGCTGTTTCATTGATATGCAAAGTACCACTGAATTCATAGCCTTGCATACTTGTTTCAAATACATTATCAAACGTAAAGCGCGACTGGGCCTCATCAACAGGAATAAGGTTGATAAAATCTTCTAATTCATTATCAAAAATAACTAGGTCGAATTGCCAGTTGTTATCTTTTGCATGCCATACTAATTCTGTTGTTTTTAAGTACTCAGCTTTTAGCTCAGGGTTACCCAAGGTCACTTCATCATTAGAGTTGAGTTCATTACTGACCGGTACTCTAAACGCTTCACCGTATTGTAACTTAAAAGTATGAATTGGATTGAATTGATATATAACCGCGAGTCTTGGCGACAGTTTGCGATCAATATCAATAACATTATCGTATCTGAGCCCGGTAAACACGGTAACGAAATCAGATAGCGTATACTTGACTTGGCTGTACACTGCATATGAATCAAAATCAGCCTCAAGTGAATTAAACGGCTGATAATCATTTATTACTTGGATCCCACCTAGATAATATGGTTCATCTACAAATACCTCTCCGGTTTGAGGGTTATAGTAGTTAGTATAAACATCTGCGCGTGATTGCTCTTCCCATGAATATTCAGCGCCAATTATAATGTTTAACGCCTCGTTGTACTCATAAATTGTTTCACTATTTAGAGTTATATCCCTTGACTGCCATCGTGGACCAACAAAAAAGTCATTCGCTAATTGCAACTCTTCTGCACTGGCTATAAGGCCTGCATTTTTAATATCGTGTTTAATAAAGTCGAGCCGAGTTGTATTTTTTATCGAGTCTTGCCAAGTTGAGTGAACCTCCAGCTGTAAACCCAAGTTTCTGCTTGTGTGTTCATTATCGCTAGACTCACCAGATAAATTAATAAACTCATTCAACCGGGTCTCAGTATTGTGCACAGCTAGCCGCCAATTGCGCCAATTAAGTTCTACTTCTACAAATCGGCCATCGATCGGGTCTCGAATCTCACTGTCAAAATACTTTTGTCCGTCATCGCGATATAGCGACGTATTAGCCTGCAACGTTAAGCCATTTTCAAAAGCATGATGCGCGCTGAATGCTGCTTGATACATGCCATTGTTGCCCACAGCAGCCATTAACTGATTGTCATTTTTTTTGGTAACTATGTTCATCACGCCCAAAAATGCGTTGCTACCATAAAGCGCAGAGCCAGGGCCTCGAATAAACTCCACTCTATCGACGACTTCAATTGGAATGAACGGTGCGTACACAGAAGCCTTGCCAAATGATGCGTCATTGAGCCTCTGACCGTTGAGCATGACCAATACATTACCACTATCTAAATAAATGCCTCTCGCGTGCTCTTTTGGCACAGCACCAACCCAATCTCCACGGGTAGACTGCATTCCAGGGACAAAATTCATTAATTCGTATACATTTGCCACACCGAGCAATTGAATATGTTGGCGGTTAAAAACGGTTGTGCTAGAGGGAACTGTGGTAGGTGTTTCTACGGTTTTGGTGGCTAGTGTGATATTTACATCCAGTAGCTCTTCAAAGCTCAATTCAAACAGCTCTTCTTGCGAAGCGATTACATTTAAATTGTAAAACGAGATAAAAATAAGCGGGACTGTTTTTTTCATATTGAGCCTGACTACTGATACCGCAACAAGCTCAATTTAAGCGAACTAATTCACTAAATATTGCTTACACAGTTACCGTTCATACAACTAAATAATACGCATGAAATGTAACTGTGCAAGTTTTTACTTAAGTTTTATGCCGCCTGTAACTTCTTTGCCTTGAAATACTTATACAATCCGATCATAGAAGCCGCTATCCAGAATAGCTCAATTACAAAGCTCGCCAAGTTAAAGTTGTAGCACAAACTGATAAGTAACAATATTGCACCAGAAAGGTTCATGAGGTTATATTTGAGGCCATCTGGCGTGACTTTTTCTAATTGCAGTAAAAAAAACGCACCAACTACAAGAAAAGTACCTGTCATACCAATTACGTCAAATAAAATATCAATCATGTTTTTGTCCATATTTTTTGTGGATACTCACCCAAACACGCTGGCCCTTTTCCATGGGTAGGGTGACTTTCAATCGTTGAAACAGCACAAACTCTGTGATTATCTTAAAAACATGATTGCGGTTACAGGATAATTGTCCTTATATAGGGAGGCGCTATTTAAAGCTAACTTTATTGCCAACAATTTTAAGCGCTGGTGCGCCTCTGATCAGTGTCTTTCTGGAGAACTCTTGCTCACACTGAGGACAGTGGGTTTGATTAGTTGTGTGGTCTACGCTAATTCGCTCTACAAAACATTTGATCAAACTGCCTTTTCCTCCTTTCCTATACTTAAATAATTTCGCTTTACACTTTGCACAGAAAATATCTACGGTTCTGGTAGGCCCTTTCTTATTTGGCTTAGCCACTTAGTTCAAACTCCCAACAACAAACCCTATGAGCGTAAATTGTAACGTGTGATAACCTGCATTCACCAGAAATAATTTAAGTGGCCTTTGCTCAAACAAATAACTAATACCAAAAGAGGTTGCAACAAAGATGACACCTATCGATAATCCAAGCACCATGGTGTCCAGCACTGAAGGGCTTTTCCCAACCAAAACTGCCACTCCAATTGATGCAACAATACAAAGCAGGAACGACCCCAAAAAAATAACTTTATGATTTGCACTTTTTAAATCAAGCTCAGTGAGCCCAGCCCCTTCTAGCCAAGCCTGTTGAAACATCAAAGGCGAATACCACAACCCTCCCAATAAAAAGGAGCTTAATGCAGCTAACGCTACTGCCACTATATTTACTTCGAATATATACATTAGCTGTTGTCCCATTGTTCCACTATTTTCAATTTAGTTAAAATCTACCAATAGAGCAATGTCTAGCCCCAACCCACTACTTTGCGACAGGTCGTTTTTGTAACTTTCGTTGTAGTGTTCTTCTGTGCATATTTAGCTGACGAGCGGTCTCAGAAACATTGCCATCGTTAGCTTGCAGCGTTTGTTGAATATGCTCCCACTCCAACCGCTCGGGAGACATTGTCGACTCAAATGTATCTTCCAGCTCCACATCTTCACCACGTAGTTTTTTGGCTATCAATTTAGTATCGGCGGGTTTAGTTAAGTAGTCATCAGCGCCAAGCTTGATTGCTTCAACGGCCGTAGCGATACTGGCAAAGCCTGTCAATAACACCAGCTTGCACTTCGGCAACGCTGCTCTTATTTGTTTGATATGCTGCAACCCCGATGAGTGTTCCAACTTCATGTCCAGCAATACATACTGAGGCAAAAACGCATTGCACGTGTCCAATATAAACTGCTCTTGATTGACACATTGGCATTCGAACCCCATTTTAGACATTCGACGAGCGAGCGTATTCGAAAACGCCACATCGTCCTCAATGATCAATAATTTCATAGTTCACCTATTATCGGTAATACAACGGTAGACAAAACTCCACCCTCATCCAAATTCTCTAGTTGCAGCTCTCCGTCTACCCTCTCAAGGGTTGCGTTTGTCAACAGCAGTGCCATACCAAACCCGGTATCACTCTCCACCACAAATTTGCCTAAGTTTTCCAATTTTTGTTGTGCGATCCCTTTACCTTGATCTTTAATCGTCAAATGCCAACTTCCTCTTCGGACATAAGCTGTCAGCTCAATCTTGAATTTGCCAGCACGTTCATTCGCCTTAGCTGCATTTACAATAAGATTGAGTAAAGCAGGTACAAGCATAGGATCCCCATTGACATCAACTGACGAGGTTTGTTCAGAAATAGTGAGTGACTGCTCTGGGTATTGCAGCGTCATCAACTCCTCTAGTTGCTCCAAGACATAGTTTGACGACTGAGACTGCTCTTGACGTTTTAATTTCAGCAGCTCAGTCTGTGCCCTAAAGCCCTCTAGTTGCACCCGACATTGGGATATTGGTGAATTCATTTCTGCGACAGCTGGATGTTCAGGAAAATCTTCTTGGAGTTCTTCCAAGAGCAAATTCAAATGTGCGATTGGCGTTGCTAACTGATGTGTTACTTGAGCAGCAGCACTACCCAGCGCCAATAGTTGCTCTTGTTGCAATTGCTTTTCTCTTGTTTTTGCAAGTAATGCCTCTCGCTCCCGTATCCGTTTTACTAGAATAGCGACAACACCTACAGTCACCACAACCATGAACACAAAATTCACAAACATACCCAGTAAATGCTCTCCCATGTGCATACCATGGTGATGCATTGGCATAGTCACTGCCACATACAAATATCCATATGCTAACAAAGCACTACTAGACACGAACAATACGTACCCTATAGACACTGTGACCGCTGCAATTATGCAAGGCAACAGTAACAATGAAACAAACGCGTTACTCGCCCCACCCAAAAAAGAGAGCAACAATGACAAGAAGACAATATCGGCCACCAACTGGAGCGTCATTGCTCGCTCAGATATTTCTCTGTTGCGGCGGTACATTATGATACTGAACAATTGAAACAATGATTCTAAGGCAATAATTGTAAATACAGGTTGGTGCGGGATATTTTTGTCCAATAAAACGATTGAAATTAACACCAAAATGAGTTGTAAAACGATCGCAATTGAGCGCAATAACAACAGTTGGCCGAGTGCCGATTGGGGAGAAAACGCTAAAACCATTGAGTCCGCCTAAATACAAATGATGCGTACTTTACCCTATCGATGAACCAACTTAAAGAACGTTTGTAGCAATCAATGTTTAGTCGTATTTTAGCGAGAATTCAGGGCTAGGCGTCCCTTGATGAAACAGTAATTGCCAACCAGAGCTATTTTGCCGCCAAAGAGACATCCGCAATGAAAATTGCAAATTACTATACGCATTTCTTCTATACGCAGCTTGATAAGTTAGCTGAGCTAATGTGTCACTGAGCATTTGCCCGCGGAAGTCCTGATTATAGAATTGTGGCACCTTTTCACTGGGCAACCGAGACAGAACATGCCGCTTATCAAACAGTAAGCCATTTGCCGATATTTCATAAAAATCGTCATCCAACAACATGGATAGCCTTTCTTTTGATTCTCTCACATGCGGCTCGAGCAGAAGTCGTTCTAACGCGATAAGTTCATCAAGTAGTTCCTGAGTGATTTTTCGGATCATAAACAGCTGATATTTGACCTGTTTCTCACCTAATTCTAGTCAATTACACTAAATCAACAAGGTATTCTTTGTGTGTAAATCAATAGTTTGTTATAAATATGCAACTCACCAAGTGGTCGGATTTGATAAAGAGACTCTATGATATATGCAAAAATTACAGGTTGGGGAAAAGCGATACCACCTGCTTCCATCAGCAATGACGAAATCAGTAACATTGTTGATACCAATGACGAATGGATCACTACAAGGACTGGTATAAAATCCCGTCGCGTCAGCCATGTTAGTACTGCCGAGCTTGCGACTATTGCCAGTAAACAAGCACTGGCCTGCGCAGGTATCGATGGAAAAGACATTGATTTAGTATTGCTTGCTACTTGCACTCCCTCAACAATGGTTGCAAATACTGCATCATTAGTTCAAAAAAACATTGGCGCTTCCGGTGCCGCGGCCTGTGATACCAACGCAGCATGCTCAGGCTTTCTCTATGCGTTACAAAATGCGACTGCGCAAATACAAGCTGGTATGATCAAAAAAGCAGTCGTCGTTGCAGCTGAACGCATGACTTGGTATGTAAATTGGGCAAAACGAGACAGTGCGGTGTTATTTGGTGACGGCGCAGGTGCAGTCATTTTAGAAGCGAGCGATGAACCAAGCGGTCTAATGGGCACAAAAACAGGCTGTGACACTGAAGATCGTGATATTTTACATATTACCAACTATGGCACCGATTTAAATAAGTATGAAGCTGTTGGCCCATCGGATCTACTTTTCGAAGGTAGAGAAATATTCAAGCGCGCTGTCACTGGCATGAGCATTGCCTGCGACGATGTAATGCTAAAGGCAAATTTAAATCTTGATGATATTGACGTACTTATTCCGCACCAAGCTAATTTAAGGATCATTCAAGCGATTCAGAAAAAGCTCGACATTGAAGATGAAAGAGTCATGGTCAACATCAATCACTACGGTAATACTTCGGCAGCTACTATTGCCATAGCCCTGTGTGAAGCGGTGGAACAAGGTATGGTAAAGCCACATGCAAACATTATGTCTGCGGCGTTTGGGGCTGGACTAACTTGGGCTGCCAGTTATATTCGCTGGGGTGAGCGAGTCACGCCAATCTCAACGTCTGATTATACCTTTCCAGAGTGCGAAAAAACCGGCCTCGAGCTAGTCAATGACGCGGTGCTAGCTTGCCAAAATACCGATTAACCTAATCTAACCAGCAGCAGCCCAAGGTTGCTGCTCGATATACCCCTAAATAGCTGTTAAAATACAACCCATACAGCAAAAATGTGTGTTCGCTAAAAACATGTCACAGGTCACTGAAAACCATCAAAAATAATGCCTATCTAACTAATTTTAAAGACGAGAACTCGTCTTAACATTTGTAAAACGCATTTGACTCATTCAAGATCATAGCTGTGACAAAGCAACTGATGTTTGCTACCAAAATTAAATTACTGACAACAAACGAGTTAATTAGGGGAATATGGTGTTTAAACCTCATTCAGAGATAAGCCAACTTGAACCACAAGTCGTATGGCAATTTTTTGATCAAATCTGTTCAATTCCGCACCCATCTAAGCATGAAGAAGCGTTAGCGCAATTTATTGTCAACTGGGCAACATCCCAAAATCTACCGGTGCGCAGAGATAAAACAGGTAACGTATTTATCAAAAAACCCGCGACATCTGGCATGGAAAATAGAAAGCCAGTTGTACTGCAAGCACATATTGATATGGTGCCACAGAAAAATGACGATACTGACCATGACTTCGTAACCGATCCAATCAAACCATATGTTGACGGTGAGTGGGTAACCGCTGACGGCACAACGCTGGGGGCGGACAACGGAATTGGTATGGCATCTTGCTTGGCTGTGCTAGCTTCAAGCGATGTGGCTCACGGACCACTTGAAGTCATATTAACTGTTGATGAAGAAGCCGGCATGACTGGTGCATTTGGCCTAGAAGCTGGTTGGTTGGAAGGAGAAATCCTGCTAAATACAGATTCAGAGCAAGAAGGTGAGATTTACATGGGCTGCGCTGGTGGCATTGATGCGAGCCTTACGCTAGACATCCAAAGACAGTCAGCTTGTGCTGAGCAAGTTTATTTAGAGATCTCTTTAAAAGGCTTAAAAGGTGGACACTCAGGTGTTGATATTCATACCGGACGTGCAAATGCCAACAAACTGCTTGCGCGTACTTTAAAACATCACCTCCATGGCATTGACTTTCAAATCGTTGAATTTAGAGGCGGTTCATTGAGAAATGCAATCCCTCGTGAGGCGTATACCACAATAGCAATTAATGATGCCGATGTTAATAAAGTCGTTGCGTGTATCGAGCAAGTGCAGACGCTTATGCGCCAAGAGCTATCTGCAATTGAAACGGGTCTCACATTTGCAACTACACAAACTCAAAACGACCTTTCACCTTTGACAGCAGCCTGTACTCAACAGCTACTCTCACTCCTCAACGCGTGCCCGAACGGCGTGGTTCGCATGAGTGATGATATTAAAGGTGTCGTTGAAACCTCATTAAACCTAGGTGTGATCACAACTGACACTGACAGTATTGAAGTTCTTTGTTTGATCCGCTCATTGATCGACTCCGGACGAAAAGACGTCGAAGGAACTTTGGCATCACTAGCAGAACTTGCTGGTGCTAAAATTGAACTTTCAGGTGCGTATCCGGGTTGGAAACCTGAACCAGAGTCAGAACTAATACATATCTTCAGAGACATGTATGAAGGCATTTATGGCAAGAAACCTGACATCATGGTGATCCATGCAGGCTTAGAATGTGGTTTATTCAAAGAGCCGTATCCAGACATGGATATGATTTCATTCGGCCCAACAATTAAGTTCCCTCATTCTCCAGATGAAAAAGTACACATTGAGTCAGTTGGCTTATATTGGCAACAAATGAAAGCCTTGCTTTCAAATATTCCGTTTAAAGCTGCTGAATAATATAATAAAAAAACGGCTCTAAATGAGCCGTTTTTTTGCTTTTGGTTAACCAAAGCGTTTTTGCAAATATGAGAAGGTTGCTCTCAGTCCAAGTCCTTCACCACCTACTGGTCTGCCAGGCAAATGGCGAACATTCCACGCCATCACATCAAAGTGAAGCCAAGGTGTTGTTTCTGGCTCTACAAACTCTTTTAAATACAAAGCTGCGGTGATTGACCCACCAAAAGGCGTTGAACCGCAATTTGAGATATCCGCAATATCGCTTTTAAACAGCGCTTTGTATTGGTCAAACAAAGGTAATTGCCACACCGGATCATTGAGCTCAAGACCTTCGGCAATAATGTCATTGGCAATTTGCTGATCAGTGCTATAAAAACCTGGCAATTCAGTACCCAGTGCAATACGACATGCCCCCGTCAAGGTTGCAAAATCAATTAATAAATCCGGCTGCTCTGCTTGGGCTTCGGCCAGCGCATCACATAAAACCAAACGTCCTTCAGCATCAGTGTTGTCGATTTCGACTGTAATACCTTTGCGCGTTACAATCACATCGCCAGGTCTAAAGGCATTTTTTGACACCGCATTTTCAACAGCTGGAACCAATACGCGTAATCTAACTGGTAAATTTGCCGCCATGATCATATGTGCAAGGCCAAGTACATGGGCCGCGCCGCCCATGTCTTTTTTCATATTTCGCATCCCAGCTGCTGGTTTTAGATCCAAGCCGCCTGAATCGAAACATACACCTTTACCTACCAATGTTAATTTAGGTGCACTTTCATCACCCCAAGTTAGGTCTAACAGTCTCGGTTTATTGTCACTTGCTCGTCCAACCATATGGATCGTCGGGTAATTATGCTCAAGTAACTCATCACCGATAAATTGCTTAAACTCACCGCCAAACTGCTCGCTAAGTTCAATAAACGTCTCTGCCAAGTGCTGCGGCATCATGTCAGCTGCTGGTGTATTTACTAAATCTCGAACCAGGTAAATACCAGCTGTAATATCAGCAACTTTTTTATATAACTCAGGAGCTGAAATGGCTAATTTAGCTTGAATGGGCGCAGTCTTTTTATAAGCGCTATACTTATATGCGCCAAGAATATAACTAGTCGCAGCCCTTTCAATCAATGCTTCGTCGCCGATAAATTGATACACTCCTTGTGGTAGCTGTTTGGCTAAATCACCAGCTAGCCATTGATCATCAAGCGAATCAACTACACAGACAACACTTGATAGCGCTCCACTGGTCAAATCCGGTATCAACAACACATTTTGACCTTCTTGGCGCGTCGATAACACAAAGCTCTTAGCTGCTTGTGCATTTTCTGACAGCCAACCATCTAGTTGCGGCTCAGTGGTTAAATGAATTGGTGTTCCTTCTTGGGAGTGAACGAGTAAAGTACTCATACGTGCCTCTTGTTCTAAGTTGTATTGCCTCAAGGATAACAATAACGCGCGCACAATTCACTGTCATAAGGGTAAGTTTTTTCTGTATTTTTGTAAACGTAATGTCAAAAATTAACTGGCTGATAGCAAAGCTCTTAACAGGGCTAAGCATAGGCTGTGCTATTTCTTTTTAGGCTCTTTTTTTTCAGCGAATGAGCTCGGTAAAACCTCGACACCAAACTTATTACCAAGTGCGATAATTAGCGGGATCGTGATGGGGGCAAAAGGTAAAATTGCAAAAACCCCTAAACCTAAGCCTTTTAGCACATCTACAAATTGCTTGTTTGCAATTTTTAGCTCTGATTTAGACGCATTTCCTAGCGTGTACCGCTTATAGATATCAAGCATTTCCTCTGTCTCTTGCTTTTCTTGAGCAAGCGCCCCTTTTAAAGCAATAAGCGTACGTCTTATTTTAAGCCTCTGCTTTCTTCTGCTTATCCGTGCAACCCGAATAGGCGCTTTATGAACGACTTTTATTAATCGCATCGATATCCGAAATCAACTTATTTTTTGTCATTCTAGCAAAGTTCCATGCAAAAATCGTGTTGATATTTGGTCCAAAATAACTCTACAACATCCCCAACGCAGCGGTTTACATAAAATTATCAACCTCGTTATATCTAGCTCTTTTTGTGTTATAAAATCCCGATTTAGTCAATATTTATATTAAATGTTTAGACAGTTCCCTCACCTTGAGTTTAACAAAAATTACAAAATATACCCACCTCAGAAACAACAGTGTTTATTTTGTGAGCTAAAAAGACCTAAAATCGTCACAAATTAGAAATAAGTGCAATTAAATCAAACAAAAGATTGAACTTAGTAAATTGGCTGCTATTTTTATAAATGTGTTAATCAATTGAATAAGTTCTTGAGAAAGCACGTTATTGCATATTGCAATTTAGTTTACAAAAAAAGTTTAGAAAAACTGGGGAAACAGGATGAAACTACAGAGATGCAAACTAAGAAATGCAATTCGATTTGCGATTTCTACAACTGCAGCAACCACAGCTTTACTTGCATTTGGCGCTCAAGCAGATGCCAGAGAAGAAGGAGCTAACAAAGATATTGAAAAAATAGCCGTGGTAGGTTCTAGGGCAGCACCTAGATCCGTCGGTGAATCACCGGTCCCAATCGATATTATTGGCGGTGATGAGCTGAGCAAGGCTGGCGGTGACGACATGCTTGAGCTGTTGAAAGGCTCTGTGCCATCGCTCAACGTACATGCCAACCCTATCAGTGATGCAGCAAGCTTAGTGAGACCTGCCAACTTAAGAGGTCTACCAGCGGATTCTACATTAATACTACTCAACGGTAAGCGCAGACACCGTTCTTCTGTCATTGCGTTTTTAGGCGGTGGTATTAACGATGGTGCACAAGGGCCCGATATTTCAGTTATTCCGAGCGTAGCATTAAAACAAGTAGAAGTACTTCGTGACGGTGCAGCAGCTCAATATGGTTCAGATGCTATTGCAGGTGTTTTGAACTTTGTATTAAAAGACGCTTCAGAAGGCGGAAGCTTCTCTGTTAAACAGGGTGAGTACTACGAAGGTGATGGGGATACCACCACGTTTGAAGGGAATGTTGGCTTGCCATTTACCGATCAAGGGTTTGCTAATTTAAGTTTCCAATACAAAGAAGCTGATGCCACTAGCAGAAGTGTACAACGTCCTGATGCTCAGGCATATGCAGATGCCAACGTAGAAGGCATTAGAGACCCTGCACAAATTTGGGGTGCTCCAGAAATTAAAGACGACATCACGCTGTTTGGTAACGTAGGTCTTGAGCTAAGCAACAGCTCTGAGTTTTACATGTTTGGTAACTATTCAGAAAGAGATGTAAAGGGTGGCTTCTATTATCGTAACCCTCAAACTCGTCCTCAAGTTTATTCCAATGACGGTGGTAATACGCTGCTGGTTGCTGACCTAGATGGCGTAGGTACAGGCATTGGTTGTCCAACTATTAACCTCAAAGATGCTGATGGAAATCGTATTCAAAATGTCGCAACCATAGCTGCATATCAACAAATAGCGGCAGATACAGAACTCGGCCGCAATTGTTTTGCCTTTAACGAAATACTTCCAGGTGGTTTTACGCCCAACTTTGGCGGCAATATCACAGACACGTCTTTAACCATCGGTACCAGAGGTGACTTCACTGAAGGCTTTATGGAAGGCGGTTTTTATGACATCAGTGGCTCTGTAGGACGCAATGAATCACGCTACTTCATCACTAACACAGTGAACGCATCACTTGGTGCTGAAACTCCAATGGAGTTTAGCCCAGGTAAATACATTCAGTTAGAGAAAAACTTTAACTTAGATGTTTCTAAAGGGTTTGATTTTGGTCTTGCTTACGACGTAAACGTGGCGACTGGTCTTGAATGGCATGAAGAAACATTTGAAGTAATAGCCGGTGATGAAGCCTCCTTTATTGCAGGCCCATTAACTCAACAGGGCTTTGGTATTGGTTCTAACGGCTTCCCGGGTTTCCAACCTTCAGCCGCAGGCGAGTATTCTCGTCGTAACTACGCTGCATACATTGACGTAGAGACACCATTCACCGATGAATTTTTAATGGGTTGGGCACTTAGATTTGAGGATTACGATTCATTTGGCTCCACAACCAACTTCAAGATTATGGGTCAATATCAACTGACCGATGACTTATCTGTGCGAGGCTCTATTAGTACAGGCTTCAGAGCACCAACAGTTGGTCAAGCAAATGTAAGTAATGTTCAAACAAACTTAAGCAGTGGCGTTTTAGTTGACTCGGCACTATTACCACCGACAAACCCAGTTTCTGAAATACTTGGTGGTACAGAGCTACAACCTGAAGAGTCAGAAAGTTACACATTAGGTTTTGTTTATCAGACCGGTGATTTATTCTTAACGATTGACTATTACAACATCCAAGTAGAAGACAGACTAAGTCAATCTGAAAAAATCAATCTGACACCTGCACAAAAAGAAGCTCTCAAAGCTGATGGTGTGCCTAATGTAGACAGCATTGCTCAAGTGTCATTCTTTACCAATGACTTTGATACCACAACACAAGGTGTTGATGTAGTTGCCAACTATTCAATGGATTTACTTGGTGGATTTGCCACGTTTAGCATGGCGTACAACTGGAATGAAACCGAAGTTGATAAGTTCTCTGCAATTACTGGCGAATTTAAGGTAAAACGTTTAGAAAATGATTTACCTCAACATCGCGCAACTTACACTTGGACTCAACAGTGGGAAGACTTCTCAGGCTTTATCCGCTACAACTACTTCGGAGAGTATCAAGGTGTGCACGTCGACTATGATGCTACCGCAATCATGGCTGATCCGACATTCACATTTGATGCCGAGCTAACCTACTATGCGACAGAAAATATCAGCTTAACAGTGGGCGCTAACAACATCTTCGATCAAGATGCTGAGAAAGTCATCAACTTTGCTGAAGATGGTGCAACAGAACTAACGCCTTCTAACAATTGGGGCGGGGTGTATTATGAAACCTCTCCATTTGGAATTAATGGTGGGTTCTACTACGTCAAAGCAACTTATACGTTCTAAACTTTATCTGTAACCCAGAAGCAAAAGAGGAATTAGCGATGGCTTTTTCCTCTTTTTATTTTTATCATGAAAATAAACAGCTTAATACCATGTTACTTTTAGATCGCGCCACAGAGCTACTCTTGGAAAATAGACTTAGAGAAGCTGAGTTTATGTTCAAGCAAGTGCTTAAACAAAACCCTAAAAATGGCAAAGCTTTATTTGGCTTAGGGCGTATATGTATGCGCTTAGAGCAGTATGACAATGCTATTTATTACTTAAAAAGAGCATGTGAACACCTGCCAAAAATGCTCGACCCACTGTATGCTTTAGCTGACGCTTTCATTGCTGTAGGCTCGCCTGTAGATGCAAAGACTGTACTAGAGTATGCGCTTAGCGTAGCCAGACACAATGCGCAGATTCATTATCATCTAGGACAATTTTATCTGGACCATGGTTTTATCGACAATGCTTATCAGGTGTTTCAAAAAGGATTAGACTGCCCTTCTTCCGGGGTCTCTATATTCATTATATTCGAACTGATGCAGTTAGCACCAACCAACGAAATCCCGCTGTTAATGGAAAAACTCACTGAATTTGAGGGCAAATACGAACACCCTAAATTTAAAATCATCGCTTATCATGCTTTTGCAACTGCACATCAGGCATTGGGAGAATATAAAGAAGCATTTGAGTTTTACGAAAAGGCTAACAAGCTACAATTTGAGCAATGTGAATTTAAAACAGCAGACATGGTGCCTTTTTTTAATCGTCTACTTGAAACTTGCAACAGCGACTTTTTTGATAAGCCAATAGACAAAGTAAAATCGACGTTCACGCCTGTTTTCATCATTGGGCTACCTAGGACGGGGTCAACACTACTTGAACAAATACTTACACAGCACTCTCAAGTGGGCTCAATTGGCGAAAGCATCATAATCAGCGACAAAATAGTTCCCTACCTTGAAATGCGAACTGAGCGTGATTTCCCTGAGTGTATATATGAAACATCAACCTCCATGCTGGACTATTGTCGCAGCGTATATGTAGATGAAGTGAAGAAAAATAGAGTGCAAGAAGAGGCCGTGATAAACAAGCTGCCAGCCAATTTTCAAAACATAGGGTTAATATACAAAATATTCCCAAATGCCCGATTCATACATTTAACGCGCGACTTTAAAGCTAATGCGTGGTCCGTGTACAGCAATCATTTCGCAGAAAATGAGCCCTATTTTTGTTCTTTAACTGAATTCCAGCTCTATGCAGACATAGAGCAGCAAGTTATGGATCATTTTTCTTCTCACCTTAAAAAAAGCATTTTTAATGTCAGTTATGAGACCTTGATCGATGATCCAGAACGTACAATCCAAAAGCTCTTAAACTTTATTTATTTGAAATATGAACCTGAATGTATGGACTTTTACAAAAGCCGGAGCAAAGTATCCACGCTGAGCAAAACCCAAGTGCGGCAACCTATTCACAACCGCTCCCTAACACGCTGGCAAGCTTTTGAAACATATATAGAAAAAGAGTTGGGGCAACTTACCCCAAAGAAAAATTAACTTCATTCAATCAGCTTTGATGCTCCTGAAACCAATTTAGCACGTCTTGAAATTGCTCTGTTACTGCATTTGGATGCGTCAACATATCAATATGGCCATAGTTATGTGTATGGCCATATTTTTTGCCATATATATTTAACGCTTGAGTACCTACACCAGACTCTTTCATAAACATTTTTATATCAATCGGTTGTGCCAACGCTTTATCGTTCACTCCAGCAATGTGCAAAGTCGGCGGAAGCCTTTTGTCACTTAATTCATGGGCATAATCAAAAGCATCATCACTATCTACCCAAGGGCTTATTTTTGCCCACTCAGCACTTTGCCGATGTGACTTGGCTGTTTCACTATCCGAACCCCAACGCAGTTTTTTAGCGGGTAAATAACCATGCTTTTTTGTGTAGTAGTACGCAAGCCGATACCACATTATATTGGCCTTGAGCAGCTTTTCTGGGTGATTGTTGTATAAACTGCGTTTGGAACCAAAATACGCACATGCATCGACGTATTTTATTTCCTCAGGAAAACGGGCAAATACACTATTCATAATCACGCCCCCCCACGAGTGTGCAACCCAGAATTTTGGGCGCTCACCGAGCAGCTTAGAAATAAACACTACAGCAGCAGGTACATCTTCAACAATAGATTCCGTTTGACCATAATCATGGCCTTTTGAGATTGGCGGTATGCTCTCCCCTCTTCCTCGTAAGTCCAGTACAAAACATCGATAGCCATGAGTCGCTAAAAATGGTGCCAACCCTTTATTATTGTGGGTATAAAAAATCTTACCATTCTCTACCGCCCCATGGAGAAGCAAAACAATCGGCCCCGTCTTCTCGGTGTTGTGTATATACCTCAAATGCAAAGATGCTCCTGCATCAGCTAACGGTACTTGCATTGATTCTTGATTTATCATTGTATATCCAAGATTTTTTATCTCATCGTACCAGTTGAGAGGTAAAAAAGTAACCCTAATAGTGAAGACATTGAATTTAAGGTATAATTCTTACTAGTCATTCTGTGAAACACAATTTCAAACATGCACCCTAGAAACAAACACGCCTCAGGCTATGATTTTCCTGGACTCACAAAAGCAGTTCCTGAACTTGCAAATTATCTAGTTACAAAACAATACGGTGAAGATACCGTCGACTTCTCTGACCCCAAGGCGGTGATACTCCTCAACAAAGCCCTACTTTTCAAACATTATGGTATCGCTTTTTGGGATTTACCTGATCAGTTTCTGTGTCCTCCAGTGCCCGGAAGAGCCGATTACATTCATGCACTCGCCGACTTACTTGCCGAAGATCATAATGATATTGTGCCTACAGGTAAAAAAATAAAGTGCCTAGATATTGGGACCGGCGCTAATTTGATTTACCCGATTTTAGGGCACTCTGAGTATAAATGGCAGTTTGTAGGGAGTGATATAAACCCAATTGCAGTAAAGGTTAGCCAAAATATCGTCAAAGCTAATAAGCTGCCCATAAAGGTAAAACATCAAGCCAATAGCGAAGCATATTTTACCGGGATCATTGGCAAAGACGACTATTTTGAATTCACTATGTGCAACCCGCCATTCCACGCAAGTGAACAAGAAGCGAAAAAAGGCACTGACAGAAAGTGGAAAAATTTGGGTGTTGCCAAAACATCAAAGCACCTTAATTTTGGCGGACATGCACCTGAGCTTTGGTGTAAAGGCGGTGAGCTGGCATTTATTCGAGGCATGATGAATGAAAGTGCGCAATTTAAAGACCAAGTCGGTTGGTTTACAAGCTTAATCTCCAAAAAAGATAATTTGCCAGCCTTGACCAAATGCCTGACACAAATCGGTGTTAAGCAACATAAGGTCATAAATATGGTTCAAGGCAACAAACAAAGTCGCTTTATAGCTTGGCGCTTTAACTAATCAGTTATCTATTACGTTTGCTTGCACTAATCCGCATAGTTTTTTAAAACACCAAATAAATTTCTCAAATCAATGGGTTTGCCGATATGAGCGACAAACCCCTGAGCCAAATACTTTTTCACATCGCCTGTCATGACATTGGCTGTCAGCGCAATGACAGGCATGCTTGCATGTTGTCTGTTGATTCTTTTTTGCGCTTCGACGCCATCCATTTCTGGCATATGAATATCCATTAAAACCAAGTCATAAAGATCATTTTGGCAAGCTTCAACTGCTTCTAGGCCATTTTCTACAAGCGTCAGTTCAGCATAAGTATCTTTGAGCATTGTTTTTATCAGTATTTGATTTATTTTATTGTCTTCCGCAATCAGTATTTTTTTCCCTGCTAGGTTTGGTGGAGATAAAGATCTGCATTGTTTGAGATTGGACTCCTGAGATGACTTTTCCAATGGTAGCCAAAGATCGATGCTTGTACCTTCACCTTGTTGACTCTTTAGCTCAATTTGCCCTTTCATTAGCTTCACTAAACTTGCCGTGATAGACATACCCAAACCCGTACCACCATACTTTCTGGTAGTTGAAGTATCTGCTTGAGAAAACCGGTCAAATATACATTTTTGAGCCTCTTCACTCATACCTATGCCGGTATCTGTGATCTTTAAATTAACGGCGTCTTTTCCGTCATAATGACCAGACCTAACTGTTATTTTTACTGAGCCTTTGTCTGTAAATTTGACCGCGTTTGAGGTTAGGTTTAATAAGATTTGCTTTACTCTAACTAAATCGCCGAGCCATTTGTCGTCGAAGTTGTCCTCAATCGTGACAAGAAATTCAATCCCTTTGTTACTGATAACCGAATCTAAATCGTACTTGACAGACTCTATTATCTCTTCGAAAGAGAGTGGCGCTTTTTCTAGTTCCAGTTTATTTGACTCTATTTTGGAATAATCCAAAATGTCATTAATAATAGTGAGCAAGCTTTGCGCGGAAAAAGACGCGTTTGACAGTATTTGTCTAAAATCAGCACTCAGTTCAGCGGTTTCAAGCAACTGAAGTCCGCCTAATATGGCATTCATAGGGGTGCGTATCTCGTGACTCATATTTGCGACAAAATCGCTTTTGGCTTTGGCAGAATTCTCTGCTTCTGTTTTTGCAGCGGCCAGCTTTTCAATCACATTAACTTTATCAGTAACATCATAGTTAACCCCGATAACCTTGATTGCTCTGCCCATTTCATCTTTTATAACTTCGGCACTCGCTTTCATTGTCCGAACCACGCCATTAGGGTGCACAACTCTAAATTCTGGTTCATACACGCCCTCTCCTTTTACAGCAGCTTCCAATTTCGCACTCGCGAAACCAATGTCATCAGGGTGGACGCTATTAACCCATGCTTCATAGACACCAGAGAATTGACCTTCAGTTACGCCATACAGCTTAAACATCCAGTCATCCCAAATTAACTCATTTGAAACAAGATCCCACTCCCATACACCGATCTCCGCAGAGTCGTTCGCTAATTGCATGCGAATCGCAAAAGAGTCCGCAGCTTCTTTTGCTTTTTGTATTTGTGCTTCAATCGCTTTTTGTTGTGTCGTGTCTTGGACCACGGACCATATAAAGTCCTCGCCGTCACCGTCTGTGATTTTTATTCCTGACAGTAAAACAGGATAAGTATTTCCCGCTTTATGTATGTATTCTTTAGCGTACGGACCATATCGGCCTTGTTGTTTTAAGCCATCCAGCTGCTTGTACTCTTGTTCTTCATATTTACGTGGAGTTAGCTGCCAATAATCCATATTATTCAGCTCTTCTACTGAATACCCTGTCATTTTGCTAAACTCATGATTAACGTACTGAAAGCTACCATCCTTCATATAGTTAATTGCTATTCCCACTGGAGCTAAATTTACAAAATGCTCAAACTTTTGTTTTTCTCTTTGGTATGCTTTTTTATATCGTTTTAAATCTGAGTGGGCTTCATCTAGCTGTTTCTGAGTTCTGACAATTTCTGTTATATCTCGCCCTATTGCCAAGACCAAGTTTTCGTCATGCAATTGAACCGCCGTAAGTGACACTAAACAAGGAAAAGTCGAACCATCTAGCCGAGTATGTGTCCATTGAAATAATTGCGCCCCTTCATCATACGCTTTTGTAATAAACCCTTTGGCCAAAGACTCTGATAGCTGACCACAAGGTTGATACTCGGGGGAAATATCTGCAGGACCAAGCTGTAAAAATTTGTCCTTACTCTGAACACCGTGCATTTCAACCGCTGCGGCATTACACTCGATAAACTTCCCGGACTTTAGATCGATAATGGATAACGCATCTCCAGATGCATCAAAGAGGTTTTTGTATTTGTCTCTTTCATATGTGACTTTCTCAAGCGCTAATTTTAATTTTTTGTTTTCGCTTTCTAAGTCTGCGCTGATGCTTTGTGACATGATGACTTCCTGTGCTCAACAGAGTTAAACCATTTTAGCTTGCCTAACTGAATATAGAATATGATCTCACACAACTGAATTAAAATGTTTAAAAATCAATTAGTAAAATATTTAGTAAAGAAGAAAGCTGGTTTTTAATTGATGTTTTATTGATACCTTGTCAGCTGCTTGTTTCAATTGGGATGCAAATTTCAAAACAGCTCCCCTTCCCCAACTCAGACGTCGCGGTTAACTCTCCATGATGATTTTTAATTAGCATCAATGCAATGGTAAGTCCTAAGCCAACGTTCTGCCCTACGGGCTTACTTGAATAAAAGGGATCAAAAATGTGACCCAATTTAGTAGGCTCTATACCTGCCCCTTGATCTTTAAAAGAGATAGACACAGTTTCCTCACGCAAGCACACTTTTACTGAAATATCGTGTGGTAGAGCGCCAGATTCGATAGCATTCGTATGTAAAATATCAAACACTTTTAAAAGCTGCTCTCTACAACATAGCAGTTCGATGTCGTTTTTAGAGTCATGATCTAAAACGACTGGTTTACTAAGGTTATTAATAAAACACGTGAATATTTCTGTTAAGTTATGCAACTGCGCTTGTTCACCTGATATCCCATTAAATACGGACAATGCAGCTACTATTTGCTCAATTCTATTTAAGTCAATTTCGTTGTCTTCAAGCAGTTCAGATATATCTATTAAATCACCGTTAAGTGACTCATTGTTAAGCACACTAATATGGCGACTGAGACCTTTAATATAGTCTTTTAGAACCGAAAAGTTACATTTCATTGCACCAAGCGGGTTGTTTATTTCATGTGCCATACCTGACGCCAAATACCCAACAGATGCCATTTTTTCCGATTGAAGAAGTGAGTTTTGCTGCTCTAATATTTTTTCATTTGCAGTCATAAGAGATTGATTTAATTGCGTTAGCTCGGCCGTCCTCGCTGCAACTTTGGCTTCAAGATTATCATTGAGTTCCTGCAATTCTGAAGCCAACTTAGACTGCTTTTTAATATCACAATATGCCCGCAATGCACTTGTCATGGTGATGTATAACTTCGATTTAGTGAGATCCACTTTGTTTTTATAATCATTTATATCGTACTTCAACATGACTTCATGTTCAGGGATCGTACTCGGTTGTCCTGTTCTTAAGATAATCCTCACATCGCAGTTTTTAAGTTCTTGCCTTATTTGATGAACACACTCCAGTCCCGCATTATCTGTTTCCATAATGACATCGAGTAACACAACACAAATATCTTGCTCATCAAGCATGTATTTAATGGCGTCTGATTTCGAATAGGCATGAAAAAATGACAATTCCCGATTCTCATAGGAAAACCTTGATAATGCCATTTTGGTCACATTGTGAACCTCAGGTTCATCATCAACAATTAAAATCTTCCAAGGAGGCAGCTTGGGTTTCTCCGTATTTTGTGAAGATTCACTAGCAAGAAAAGAAAAAGGTGAGTTAGACATGGCTACCAAGTTTGTCCAATGATAGCCTTAAGCATGGCAAAAAATGTTAAAATTACAACCTATTAAGTTCTGTTTTATAATGTTTCCTGCATACCGAAACATAGCGGTCATTGCCACCAATTTCAACTTGATCGCCGTCTGCAATGGCATTACCTTGCTCGTCTAACCTCAAAACATGGTTGGCTTTACGACCACAATGACAAACTGTTTTTAATTCAATCAATTTATCGGCCCATGCCAGTAAGTATTGCGCGCCCTCAAACAACTCACCTCTGAAGTCTGTTCTCAGTCCATAACATAAAACCGGAATACCCAGTGAATCGACCACATCCGTCAATTGAGAAACTTGCTCTTTTGACAAAAATTGACTTTCATCCACCAAAATACAATCTAGCTTGTGTTGGTTGTGTTCAACTTGAACCAGTTGAAACACATTGGTTGAAGGTTCAAATGTACTCGCATCAGCCTCAAGACCTATTCGTGACGCAACCTTGCCAACACCTGAGCGGTTATCGATAGCAGCGGTTAAAATAAACGGGGTCATACCTCGTTCTCGATAATTAAATGCAGACTGAAGCAAGGTGGTCGATTTACCAGCGTTCATCGCCGAATAATAAAAATAAAGTTGTGCCATAATAACGATAGGATATTTTAGAGTGCACGCTAGTCTACAGAAACTTATGCATACTGACCATATTCAATATCTGGGAATTTTATGTTCGACTGGGTTTTTAATGTAGTCTAAATAATATTCGTGCAAAGGCATCGCGCCTAACCCTCGCCACAAAGTCTGTGCTACCTCTGGGTTTTGCTGTAAAAATGCCTTTGATAAGGCCAGATACCCGTAGCTGATATCAATTGGCGGAAAAATAGGGTCGAGGGATTCACTATAAGGAAACCCTGCAACTTGCTCATCGTACACTTGGCATAAACCAAGAGAACCATCAACCAAGCCTTTCAATACAAGTTGGTAAGCATCATCTTGCGAATCAGTTTGAATGACACGGTATAAGTCTTGTTGAAGCACATGTAAAACAGAATACCCTCTCGGGATAGCCAAACTCAAAGGGTAATTGTTATTTGCGATATCTTGCCCTAAACCCTGCTGCCCAACTAAGCATGTCCCTAACATACTAATTGCTAGGCTTTCATCTACACTCCCCTGAGCATTTCTGGGAAAGTTCAAAAACTTATCTCTTTCTGAACGATACGAGGCAATAACAGCGTCAACCCTATTTTTTTGGATATCGTTTAAACACCTTTGCCAAGGCTTGCGAACAAATTTAAACCTTACCGTACGTACATTGCTCTGAAGCTTACGTAAAATTTCAATTGTTGCGCCAGGGCGTTCGTCAGGTACTTCGAAGCCACTGCCGAGAAAAAATGGGGGAATATTTTTGTCTTCATAGCACAAAGTCATATAAGTGGTGGCATAGGCCAAAGATGACCACGATGTTATCAGTAAAAATGCTAACAGACGCATATAGTTCACAACGAGATTAAAAGTGAGCATTGGAGTTAAATGCTTGGCTATAAATATACTATAGCTTACAGCTGAACGAATGTCGTTGGAAACGGGTTTTTACGGATAATTACCGGAAAAGAGATGTTAATCGTACTTTTAGCATCAAAAAGTACCTCATAAGCATATAAGGTACTTAAACCAAAATTCAGATTATTTTGTTTCTAGGTAACGTCGCTCAACCTCAGTCCAGTTGATCACGTTATAAAATGCAGCAATGTATTCAGGACGACGGTTTTGATATTTGAGATAATACGCATGCTCCCAAACATCCAATCCTAGAATTGGCATTTGGTTATTCATTAATGGGCTGTCTTGATTTAACGAGCTTGTTACTTTCAGCTCGCCTTCAGCATCAACCACTAGCCAAGCCCAGCCACTTCCGAAACGACTGACAGCTGCCGCTGTAAACTGTTCTTTAAAAGCGTCAAAGCTGCCAAAGGTATTTGTAATTGCTTTTGCAAGCTCACCGTCGTGAAGATTACCACCGTCAGACGACATGATAGTCCAAAACAAACTGTGATTGTGATGGCCACCTACGTGATCTCTAACCGCGCCTTTAAGGCTCTCTGGTAGTGACTCAATATTTGCAAGGAGATCTTCGACACCGCGATCCGCAAACTCAGTTCCCTC
This sequence comes from Pseudoalteromonas sp. Of7M-16, assembly GCF_022347805.1. Taxonomy (NCBI): domain Bacteria; kingdom Pseudomonadati; phylum Pseudomonadota; class Gammaproteobacteria; order Alteromonadales; family Pseudoalteromonadaceae; genus Pseudoalteromonas; species Pseudoalteromonas sp. Of7M-16. The sequence goes on from NZ_JAKRFY010000006.1 coordinate 197,635, forward strand.
TAGCGCAGCATTAGCCTTACTAACATAAGTTTGGTGGTGAAGCGTATGGTGAATCTCCATTGTTCTAGTATCAATATGTGGCTCTAAAGCATCATAAGCGTACGGTAGTTGTGGCAATGTAAAAGCCATGGTCTTTCCTCATTTACTTTAATGGACGATATGTGGGCGGGTAAATCCCCCTTCCATCGCGGTGTTGACTTTCTCAATCAGCTCTGGAAGATGGGGGTGGCATGAAGCAAAATTTATCAACTCCTGCCTTGTTTTGTGTAAGTGGTGACAAGCAATCTCCACAATTTCAATGGATGCGTTTTCGACCAAATTAAGAATAACCAAATGAACTTCTATAAGCTGCTTGCAAGCACGCTCTGGATTAGACAAAGCAAGAAAACAATCAGCCAAATTATGTGCAGCAACCACTAATGCAGGGCAACAATGTTCAATTGCTGTTAGCTGCTCATCGCAAGGTTTGCTTTTGACAAACTGCTCTAATAAATGACCAGCTAAATTTAATGCACTTTGATACTTGTCGCGTGCTGAATCGAACTTACCATGCTGAAATGCGTGATTACCTGTTTTTATTGCATATTGCCATGGTGCTAGGGCGTACTCTAAAGGAGTATCCATTGAAGTTTCCGGTTGTTCTACTAGGGCCATTACGCTCCCCTTAGATTGCTTTACACCCGACAACTATAAACAAAACAAACACCTTAATGCAAATTGTTTTTATTTGCATTATTGTAATTATTACTCTAAATCCCAATTGATTTCCCAATTTTTTATGGGTCAGTGCTACAAAGAGATAAAAACTTAAGCGCTGCTTAAAGCATAAAAGGCAACGATAATGAGAATAAGAATCAATTGTTAAACCACTGATTTTAAAGGATTTTTATTGACAATCTTTTTCCTAAAGATAGAATACCTTCTAAAGTCAGAGTTTGAGGAACCTCTTATGAAAGGTAAACAAAAAATCATTGATGCATTTAATGCGCTGCTGGCAAACGAGCTTGCTGCAATTGATCAGTATTTCATCCACTCTCGCATGTATGAAGACATGGGTCTAACAAAGCTATACGAGCGTCTGAACCATGAAATGGAAGAAGAAACAACTCATGCAGATTGGCTTATTAAACGCATTTTATTCCTAGAGGGCGTGCCGAACATGACCAAGCGTCGTGATCTGCTGATCGGTCAAGATGTGAAATCAATGATGGAAAATGACCTGACATTGGAGCTTGAAGTTGTTGCATGCGTGAAGGATGCAATCAAAGCTTGTGAAGAAGAGCAGGACTACCAATCTCGCGCAGTATTAGAAAAGTTATTGTTCGATACAGAAGAAGATCACGTTTATTGGCTAGAACAACAAATTGGCCTTATCGAAAAGATTGGTATTCAAAACTATCTACAATCGCAACTGGCATAGGATTAGAAGCATATGAAAGGTAATAGAGAAGTTATCGTAGCCTTGAATAAGGTACTTGCTAACGAGTTAGTTGGGATAAACCAGTACTTTTTGCATGCGCGCATGTTCAAAGATTTTGGTTTTATGAAACTAGATAAAGCAGATTACAAAGTGTCTATCCAAAAAATGAAGAATGCTGACAGACTTATCGAGCGCATTTTATTTTTAGAAGGCCTGCCAAATCTGCAAGATTTAGGCCGTTTAAACATAGGTGAAAACGTAGCTGAAATGATCGCCGCAAATATGACATTCGAACAAACATCCTTGCAAGATCTACAAGATGCCATTGCTTTATGTGAGCAAAAGCAAGACTACATTAGCCGTGAAGCGCTTGATAACATCCAAAATGAGCAAGAAGAACAAATTGACTGGCTAGAAACTCAGCAGCAGCTGTTAAAAACAATGGGTCAAGAAAACTACCTCCAATCACAGATGTAATCTCACCCATTAAAAAAGGGCGTTTTATAAACGCCCTTTTTTACAAAACTTGATTTGCTATGCAACTTGTTCAGTCACATCCACGATATCGATTAGCTTTTCATTCAATATTTTTTTGGTACAGTTACAACACTTACCACATTGAGTGCCTACACCCAACTCTTTACTTAGATCCCTCATAGATCTTGCACCGTCATCTATCGTCTGCGCTATTTTTTTGTCTGTTATTCCGTGGCAGATACAAATATACATGAATGAAAACCAATCTCAATTACATCAATTGGGAGTAGTTTAATCTAAACAAAAATAGTTATCAACAAACTTACACATAAAAATGCGAATAGTTACTAATAACATTGATAGATAAAGAATTTTATTTTTGGGTACTCACTCTCATCTACCTTGTAAATGACTTTACCTAGTTCGTTTTTCCACTCTGTTGCACAAAGTGCAACTCATGCCACCGCGTTAAACGTTCAAATAACTCAGCAGACTCGATGGGTTTTGCAATAAAATCGTCCATTCCAGCCTGAAGGCATTTTGCACGATCTTCACTAAATGCATTCGCAGTGATCGCCATTATATACGGTCGTCCATATTCTTCTGGATGACGTCTTATCGACCTAGTACATTCAAACCCATCCATATTGGGCATTTGACAATCCATTAGCACAATATCAAATCGTTGTGCCTTCAGCGCGTCTAAGGCCTGTAAACCATCATTCGCTTTACTTATTTCCCCACCTGTTTTGGCTAACATCTGCATTGCCACAATTTGATTTATTGGATTGTCCTCTACCAGAAGTAGTTTACAGTGTTGCAAATTTGGAATGCCAACACGCGCCTGAGGCACTGTAACTCGACCGCCAACCTTCGCAGGGATTTTAACCACGAACTCACTGCCAACATGCTCTTTAGACGTGAAGGTGAGCTCCCCCTCCATCAAAGATACCAACCTCTTACAAATGGTGAGGCCTAAACCCGTACCGCCGAATTTGCGTGTTGTTGATAGGTCGGCTTGAGTAAATTCATCAAATAAGTCCTTTTGCGCAAGCTCTGAAATACCCACTCCTGTATCTTTTACTACAAGTTTTAGTTGCTCGTTTTGATAATAAATATCAAATTGTATATAGCCTTGCTCAGTGAACTTTCCTGCATTACTCAACAAGTTATTTATAACTTGCCCTACCCTTAAATCATCTAACTCCAACACTTCAGGGACATCGTCTGCAAGGTTAAATGTGAAACTCACCCCAGGCTTTTGAATTGACTTTTCAAACGCCCTCGACAGTGAGGTCACAAATTTCTTCACATCCGTATCTTGAACTGAAAGCTGCAAGGCGCCAGCTTCAATTTTCGAGTAATCTAAAATATCATTTAAAATCAGTAATAGTTTATGAGCTGATTGATAGATAATATCAAGCTGCTCTTTGGTTTTAATGTCAGACTCTGACTGAATAAGCGCTTCAGACATACCGATGATACCGTTCAGCGGTGTTCGAATTTCATGGCTCATATTCGCTAAAAACTGACTTTTCGCAGAGCTTGCTCTATTAGCACTTTCAAGCGCACCGATCAACTCTTCCGTTTTTTGCCGAACCTCTAACTCTAAGGTTTTATTGAAATCTTGTAGTTTTCGATTGAGTTGTTCATTTTCGTCGTTAACGGTATTTAGCTTGGTGAAGCTCATCGATAACTTGAATGCCAATTGAGAAAACTGCTGTTGTAAAATGATCACTTCCAAACAGCTGCCTTCGGTGGTGTTGTTCACCTCTGACATTTTTTTACTCGGATCAAAAGAGTTAATACTATGACTCAGATCGACAATTGGTTTAGTAAAAACCCTTGTCATTCGGTTTACCAAGAAGCTACTAATTGCAATGATAAACAGCGCCAGTATAAATGACTGGATCCAAGCAGAAGCTACGGCCAAATTGACATGTTTGCGTTCAATTAAACTAATAACGCGCCACTGAAAAATATCTGACTGTACACTCTGTTTGTAATAAACATCTCGATTATTACTAATATAAATTTGATCGGTTGACTCTGTGAGCTCTTTTAACTGTAGCTCGGCAACATTATCCAAAATATTAAAGTCAGACTTGAGAGAGCTATAAACAATGTTGTCCTCATGATCCAAGATCAATAGATGCCCTTTTTGAGCCAATACTTTTGGAATAAATTGTTCAAAAGACTCAAAAAAGAGGGAACTCTCTACAATCCCTTTAAACTCACCATCATCGTATAGAGGTGCTGAAATAGCCACAACTGGGTCATTTCCAAACCCTCTTCCTTGAAAAATACCCGACACGAAGCCGTTAGGATAGTAAGGCGCTTGAATGAAGTATTCGCGATCAGCAACCGAGGGAACTTCACCAATTAGACTCACTTTGAGGGCTTTTGGGTAATAGTGCGTAACCAGCGCCCCTTGATCAGCCACTATTGCTGTGCGGAAATTTGGGTAAGTTTCTACAAGTCTCTTAATTACCTGCTGCTTTTGCACACCTGATTGAATATCTTGGGCTGCAACCATAATAGCCCTTCGATAGCTTTGTAAAAAATCATCAATTTGCTTGAGAGCGCTATTTGACGCATCTTGCAACTGTGCCGTTACCTCGTATTCAATGCGTTTGTAATGACTATTTGTTAAGACAATAGTTGTGATCAATACAACCAGAATAATCAACTGGCTAATCATGTAATTAAGTATTTGATAAAGTGATTTTGCTTGCCATACCCGCTTGAACAAAAACAGTGAAATCAAATCAACAATTGCTAAGTATACCGCCGCATTGATCATGTACTTAGCTAGCGCAGTAAAAATAACTAGCAAAGTTAAGCCAAGTACAAATTTACCAACGATAAACAGAATGGGGACGCCGAACAATACCCAAAACCCGAGCCCTCTTATGAATAAAGGTTTATTAGCTCGAATACAGAACAATTGCAGCCAGAGAATCTCAAACAAAAATACCAGCGAAGCCCAGCAATGTCCCCAGCGGTAAAGTAAAAACAGCGCGCCAACACCAACCGCAATAATCGCATATCGCCAACCTAAAGCAAGCAGACATAAAATAACAAACAGTTGCCCAAACAAGAACTCAGAACTGTCTAAGAACCAAATAGGGAGTAAGTTCGCTATCCCGCCAACCACGCCTAAAAAAAGTGCAATAATTACTTTGGGTAATTTAACGAATTGATTTAGCAATACCAGCTCCTCTTTATATTCTATTAAAAAATAAAGGAAAGCTGGTAATTTGCCAAGTTTAATGGTGGGGACAATCGTGACTTTCTATTTGAAGTACACACTTTTCGACTGAAAAAAGCTGTTTTAGTCGCGCTTCGACTTGAAAACGACAGGCATCATCATGCATTTCAATTGTGCAATGATGTTTTAGTACAATGTGTGCGCCAACAATTAAAATATTATCCGAATTTGACACGGTGACATTGTGAACGCTTTCGACATGCTCTGTCGCGATTATCGCCTGCTCAACGCCCTCCACATCTGGCAAAGAAAGCCCTTTATCCAGCAAGCCTGATAAACATGTTTTAATGACCTTAAAGCCAGTAAACAAAACAAAACTTGAAATCAGCATGCTTGACAGCACATCAATGATATTCCACCCCGTTAGGTGGATCAGAATACCTGCAATAAATGTTGAAATCGTTGATAAAAGATCGAAAAATGAGTGTAAGAATACCGCATATACGTTGATGCTATCTTTTCGACCTTTATACAGCACCCAGGCCGCAACCCCGTGAAATAAAAAGCCAACTCCAGCAATGCTCGACATCACAAATGTATTCACTTCATGAGTATGTCCCTGAGAGTGCAGCTCAATACGCTCAGTGGCTTCTAATAAAATAACAATAGCGATAGAAACGTATAAAACACCATTAATTAAGCCGCCTGTATATTCGGCCTTTTTATAACCTTCATTGAAGCTATTCGCTAATTTGACAGCAATCGTTGAAGCAATTAAAGCGATAAGCAAAGAGCTATTGTGAACAAATAAATGTCCTGCGTCGGCTAGTACAGCTAAAGAATTGGCAAAATATGCGCCAATAACCTGTATAACCATAAACGTGCACGTTAATGCAAGCGCAATGAGTAGGCGCTTCCGAGAAGCCTCATGAGTTGTAAGATCGGTCATTCGAAACTTGAGAAACCTTTGTAACTATAAATTAGAGGGTGCCTTGTGATAAAGGACGGTGATTGTAACCTTATTTCATTTCAGACGCATCAAAAATAACAATATTTAGCAAATAAATAGAATCTTTTGTTCGCACTTCAACAGCACTTAACTCGCAATTTGGTGCGACGTCTCTAATGCATGACTTTGTGAGTACAATCGCTGCTCGAAGTAACGTAACTGCTCATAGCTAAAAATAAACTGTGTGTAGCGCATAACTTCAAATGCAACCAGTTCAATTTCAAAGCAGTTGACAGGCTTACCAGGGTAGAATTGGCATCCACTATTAAATGTGACAATGTATTTGACCCCACTTTTTGCTCCAACACATTCGGCAAGCTTACTTGCTCGTATTTTCACTGCATTTAATGGGTTTAAAAAATACTGAGCACCGCCTTCGCGTGTAACATGCCACATTTCACTTTCGAGGTTTGCTTCAATCTCTCCAACATAAGGACATGAGACAAAAACGAATAACCCAAAAGGGGACAATGCCACCCCATCAATATCAAGTTCTTCAAGCAATGGGCTCATACTACGATGCACAATGATATACTTTTTGTTATCTAATTTGCTGGTTAATGCATGATATGTCGGCTTAAAACTTCTTTTTTTGTTATCGTTTATTGTACTGCTGCTGCGACTCATATGCTTGATAAGCTCTATGAAAAGATAGCCACACAGTACAATACTCAACCAAAAACCAAACCGAGAAAAGTGGCCTGCGTTTTTATCTAGGGCAATATCGGTATTGAGCTGATAGGAGGTATCATCTCGCTTGGACGCAACACTAGGAGGTGTAGTTGTTTCTTGAGATATCTCTTTGCTTGCACGCGTTAGCTCAGTACGCCTATTGCGTTCCTTGGCTTCTTTCTGTTTATCAAGCCGGCTTTCGAATGCTTGCCTCTGTTTTGCAACCATTTCTGCACACTTTACTGCACTTTGAAAGTTTTGCTCTCCATGATGACAAATTGCTGGTTTTTGGAAAAAAGCTTGCCACTGAGCATAAATTTCAGGGTCACTGTAGTGCGCATGGCCAAAAACACTTTGCCGTTCACGCGCTTCAACAGGGGGCTTTCTAGCCACTGTTGGAGATTCACAATAGTGCTCTATTCTTTCAATCAAGCGGGTTATACGAGCTTGGTCCGATTGCTTCATCTCAGTATTTTGTTGCAAAAAGACCAATTCTGCAGCGTATCTATCACATTGATAAACATCGAGCTGCACTGATTCAGCCGAGCTTGTGCCCACATAAAGGAGTAAAAACAAAATCCATCTGTTCATTGTACATTACCTATAACCTTATTAACCTGTTGGCTAGGTACACCACTGTGTTACCGTCGATTGGCCAACATATTTAATGCCCACTCTTCTAATAGCCCATCACTACTTAGTGTTACTAGCTTTTCTTTGCTTGGCGCATACATATCAACTATGGTTGCGCCTGAATTCACAGTATTGATTTGCCATGTACCTAGCTCATTACCACTTTTGGTATCCCATATAGTCAACTGAGATTTAGATGAAGACGTGGCCAACAATCTACTTTGCTCAATAAACAGCGCTTTTCTAAACACTTTGAAACGCGCCATATACTTAAGCTCACTTTTATCAGCACCATCTATGAGTGATGCGATAACCTGATTATCAAGTGCATCAGAGACAAAAAACTCTGAAAAGTCGTTTCTAACCGCCAAACTTGTCACTCTATGATTAAACTCTTTTGTGAATACAGGCTCTGGCGAACCAAATCGCCACAACGCCAGTTTTCCATCTTGCGCTGCGGTTAGAAACAGCTCCCCCTTGTCATCCCACTCAACATGCATAACAGGTCTACTATGCGGAGCAAACTGGTTGTTCACTTGAGTATGCAAATGCGCCATATTCACTGTGCCGTCCGACATAGCAACAACAATCTTGTCCATCGCCGGAGATAAGGCCACAGAAGATATATATGCGTATCCACTGACTCCTGTAAAATTGACTTTAGTTACCAGTTTTTTGCTTGCTAAAGACCAAAACCTGAGTTGATTATCTCCGACAACTATTAACATATTGTTGTCTTTAGACAGTACAACCTCTCTAACCATATCTGGCATTTTATCTTGAGGCACAGTAAATTCTGGTGCCCGTGTATCACTATTCCATACAGAGAGAGAGTTCGAACTGTCTACAGTGACTAACTTACTGCCATCTTGTGAAAAATGCCCTATCAGAATGCCCTTGTCACCTAGCTGGTTAACCGTTCCGTTACTCAACGAGATATCGTCTTCACAGCCAGCTAAAATCAGCACGATAATAATTGGAAATAGTCTGTACAACATGATTCAAGATCTCTAAGTTAAAGGGCAATAAATAAGCGGTGCACATAGTATAGTCTTTTAACGTTTTGTACAGCGTATTATTACCTGTTGTTGATGCAGCCCCACCTGCCGCACCGTAAGTACGCAAAATAAGCAAAGTTTGCGCCACTAGCGGTTCATTTTTAATAAGGTGTTGATATCCCAAAGTTCAACAATTCCGTCGCTATTCAAAGTAGCCAACATATTTTGCTTATCTATATGCATATCCAAAATCAGCGCTGTTGTACTTGCCGCTTTAATTGCAAAAGCGCCAATTTCTTGCCCATTTTTGGTATGCCATAAAGTCCACCAATATTTACTCGAGCCGGTCGCGAGATATTGCCCGTCTGGACTTATTGCCGCAGCCCGAAACCACCTGAAGCGCTCTTTATATTTTAACTTTGTTATCTCAACCTGAGAGGCAAATGGGTTTATCAATACCTGATCATTTAACGCATCAGATACAAACAACAAATTGTGTTGTAAATTGTGCGCTAGGCTGGTCACCCTTTTTGACATTCGATACTGATAGGTAGATGCCAATGTATTGGCATCGTGCAAACTGACCAAACCATCATGACCTGCACTTATGATGAGCTGTCTGTGTGGGCCTAGTGCAAGAAAACTTATTCGTGCATCGTGATAATTAACTTGCTTAGTCAAACTATTTTCATAATCAAGTAGGTTCAGCGTTCCATCAGTCATGCCAACCAGTAGTTTTAGAGGTTTTGCGTAAAGCGCAATATGTGAAATCTTCGCAAACTCAGAATTGCCAGACATGTTAAATTTGCCTAACTCTGCGCCGCTCACTAAATTCCACACCACGATGAACTTTTCAAAACTGACCGCAAGTAGTGTACTGTCTTGAGAAATTGCAAGGCCCGTCACCTTGCTGCCGCCAATTTCAAATTGATGAAGAATACCGCTGCCATCAGCTTTAGTTACGGTTAACACTCCCTGAGATACGAATGTTGCCAGCTTAGCGTCGGAGGAAAATACGCCAAACTCAATGGGTGTTTTACTCAGCCGATAAAACACACTCTGTGGATTTTTAGTCACTTCCCCGCAACTAATTAAAGTCAACATGAACAAGCAACTCATCAATAGTTTAATCACGTATCTACACATTTGGTGCTCTCCTAATACTGCGCTCCTCTTTGCATTGACTTCGACAACTCACATTTTGTTTGTTTTTTATTCTACGCCTTTTCTTTATCGGATAATAATCTTATTTATTTAGAAAATTAAACGACAACTCAACCTTAAAGTACTATAATATTCGGATAGCAACAGATGCTTACCCGGACCTAAGGTATGTGTAAGCGTTGGTTTTGCGGAGTTGTTAATTCTTTTTAGTTACTTGTAGTTAGAGGTTGTAATGTGTAGCGCACCTAAAGCAAGAGCAGCGAAAGGAAAAGTCGTCGATTACCAAGATTCGATGAATCAAAACTTAAGTCCGGAAAAACGTTCTGCATTTGCAAAAAAAGCCAATGCAGCTTATGAAAAGCGCCATCCAAATGAGGAGTTCAAAATGCCTTTTAAGGACCAAAAAAAGCACAAAAAAACAAAATCTCTAGTACACAGGGTTGAAGTGATATTACTCCTCATCGTCTTTGTTGCTATTGCAATTAGAGTCATATTTTTATCAGAATAAAATGCGAGTCAGCTCCAACATTCCTTCAGCAAACTTAAGAACGCACTTTATCACCTAACCAAGCCACAAACAGTAAACTGTTAAGCGTTTGCCCAACTGAGACCTTACTTTCAGACCCTCTGAACAAAACATCATGGCACCCGACGAAGGTACATAATTGCAGAATTGTTCAAATTGCCGCTTGCGTCGCAGATACGTTATAGTATAACATATTTTCAAATTGTTATTTTATAACATCTCAAATGCAGAGCATCTTCGGAAATACATCTGCATATTTATTACTCTAATAATTGAAAGAAATATGAAGCACGCATACAAATTACTCTCCGTTGCAGTTGCAACAGCATTACTAACGGCCTGTGGTGATACCAAAACGACCATTGTTGAACATGCACCAGTCGTTGAGCCTGTTAAAAAGGAAGATGGACATGACGAGCACGATCATGACCATGGTTCGGTGAGTGAAGCTGGTCGTCTATTGGTGACTTCTCCTGAGTCTAACTCTATACACTTGCTAGACATTGAGCATAAAGAAGTTGCTGCAGAACTGGCTTCAAGTAACTATGCGGGTAGAGTATATGCAACTGAGCACAGCCGTTACGCTGTACTTGTTCAGTCTGAAAACGGACGGGTAGAGTTTGTTGATGGTGGTATTTGGCAAGAAGATCATGGCGATCATATGCACCCTTATCAAGAGACGCCCAAGCTTAGTGACGTTTCTTTTGACCACGTTAAACCTGCGCACGTTACAAATGGCGAAAATAACACCGCAATCTTCTTCGATGGCAACGGTGAAGATGCCGTCAATGCTCAAGTAGCTGTTTTCTCTGAAGCTTATCTTGGTGGTGAAAAAGATAAACTTGCGGAGATCCACTATGACACCAACATGCACGGTGCAGCGCAATCTCGCGGCGAATACACACTGAGTACCATTCGCGATCCAGAAACAGCTTCTACATTACCGACTCAAATCGGGCTATTCCACAAACACGACGACCACTTTGATCAAGACAAAGTATTTGAGCAGAGCTGTCCAGCCCTTCACGGTAGCGCTCAAAACCATGAGCACATTTCTTTCGCATGTGGTGATGGTGTTGTGATCATCACAGAAGAAAACGGTGAATTCACAGCGAAGAAAATCGCAAATCCAGAAAGTTTTGCTGAGAAACAACGTATCGGTGTGTTAAGAGGCCACGAAAATAGCCATCAATTCATAGGTATTGCAGGTACTGAACTGGTTGTTGTCGACGCTGAGCACGGCGAAATTGAAAAAATTGAGTGGACTATTACAAAAGACCATAGCATTGCAGGTGGTGACTTTAACTATGACGGCTCTCATGCAGCTGTTTTAGATTCAGCAGGTGTTCTGACTATCTTTGAACAACATGCCGAAGGTGATGAGCATCACTGGGAAGTAGCACACACTGTGAAAGTTCATGACCATGAACTAACCGCTTTGCCTGAAGATGTTACTTTTAGACTCGCCTTCTCAGGTGCAGAAAACATCGTCTACGTTACAGATTCAGACGCAAAACACGTATTAGGTTATGACCTTGAAACCGCTGAAGTAAAGGTTGAAATTGAACTAGATTTCACACCAGACAGACTAGTTTGGTTAGGTATTGAAAAAGGAGGCGAACACGCACATTAATACTCCCGGGTATCACGTGTATGTCTCTTGATTGTGAGCCAAAGTGCCTTTTTTAAGGCACTTTTTTCATTTCTGCTACTCCGGTTTACTCTCTTTTGCCAAACAGAGTATAAAAGCGACTTGCCACACCATTTGTCCAACCAAAACCTTGCTGAACAATATACTCACCACCCTCTGCCTTTTTATTTGGCTCAATGACATTGTATTTCTCCAAAAGACACTGGTTGGCGTTAAAGCTAGATTCAAGTGTTGTTAACCATTTGCTCGCGACCTCTTTAGCCTCTTGTGTAAAGCCGTAGTTCAATAACCCCTTAACACCAAACCACTGTAAAGGAGCCCAGCCGTTAGGACTATCCCATTGCTGAGGGGTTACTGCCAGTGTGGTCACAAGCCCACCCGCTTTACAAAATTCGGACATCATTTTTTGTGACATCTGGCGCGCGCGCGCACAATCTTCCACTAAGTTGAAAAACAACGCCGTTGCTCCTGCCATAGTTACGATATTGCGTTTGCAGTTGAGTTCAACGTCAAAATCGACATACCAATTGGCTTGTTCATCCCACATATATTGATTGATCAAAGCTGCACGTCGTTTTGCAGCCCTATCCATTTTCTGTGATTCTTTGCTGTTATTGGTAGCTTGATAGCAGCGGGACAACTGGGTTTCCAAAAAATACAGTAGCGCATTTAAATCAACTGGTACAATGTGCGTTGTCATAATGGTTTTTAAATTATTCGACTCTTGCAGCCAGCGGCTACTAAAATCCCAACCAGATTCGCACGCTGCGCGAATATTTCTATAAAAATGAGTCTTCTCATCGTTAGTTAGATGTTTTGCGTCTTCAATGTCTTCTTTATATGACTCAGGTCTAGGCGACGGGTCATTATCCCAATATCGATTCAATATACCGCCACAAGGCATCATTACCACACGGTCAAAGTGCAGAAGATCAGAGCTAAGCTTATCACAGCCTTTCATCCAAAACGCGTACTCTCTTTGCAATGAAGATGTAACTCTTGTAAGCCAATTTTCGTCGTCTTTTTTTGTTTCCCAGAGCAAGTCGACCATCATTGCTGTAACCGGGGGCTGGGAACGCGTTGCGTAATAGCTTCGATTTCCATTGGGCACATGGCCTAGCGACTCAATTAGACTACAAAAGTTCTCTAACATGTCTTCTACAAGCTTTTCACGACCAGAGTCCATCAATCCTAGCGCTGTAAAATAACTATCCCAGTAATAAATCTCATTAAACCTGCCACCAGGGACTATATATGGCTTAGGTAATGCTAATAAAGAACTGGTGTTTTGCTCACTCCCTTGCCTTGCCAACCTGTCCCAAAGTCGTTCAATGTAATCTGGAACAGACCTAACATCACTCAGTGCCTGTAACTCAGGGGCCTCTGCAAATTCGAAATGAGTTGCAACAAAGGTTTTTAAATCGGCCGGCTGTGTTTTGTCATATTCAGCGCATGCTGCTTGCCACGATTGTTTTGGAATAGCATCAGAAAAAACTTTACTATCGATGAACATCCCTGATAACTGAACGTCCTTAAATAAGCGACTGTGCTCAAACTTCATTATTATTCCTCGACTTATACTGCTGACGAGCACGCTACTTGTTGAGCACGCTTTTTAAATAGAAATAAGGTAAATACGATAATTCCCATCGGGATCAGGGACATGTAAAATGCGTGTTGACCACTCATATACTCAAATACAAATCCAGTGATCAAGGACCCCGTTGTCCCACCCAAAGCAGAAAAGACAACAATAAGCCCTGTCATTGCCGCGTGACGATGCTTCTTCAAACTACTTAACATAATCGAATTAATTACTGGATAAATTGGTGCCATAAGTAGCCCAATCAATGGCATCAAATAGGCAGCCAATGGTGCATCAAATACGCTCGTTACTGCGTTTTGAGGTAAATTTTTGGTCATCGGGAGAGTGAGTAAAACCAAAATAGCCATACCGATTAAGCAAATATTTAAGAAAATATACCAGTCGACTTTTTTGAGAATTTGCCCCGCCGCCAATCTGCCAATCGCTAAGCTCGCAGCAAAAATACTGCTGAGCTGAACACTGACGTCGACGGGTAAATTGAGTACCTGATTATTAAAAGTCGGCAACCAAGTACCAACACCTTGTTCGATAAGAACATATAGGAATGCACTGATAATAAACACCAGCACAAGTGGTTGATAGGTTAAGCGCAGCATAGCAATAAAATCGCTGCTGGCACTACTTGAACTCGGCGTTTTCAACGTGCTTTTTTCGATTTTTGCAAACCATACTAAAAGCAAAGTAACCGCTGAAAGCCCAGCCAAAAGGTAGTAGACGTTTAACCAGTTGTTTGACGAGATATCCTCACTCAAAAATGCAGCAAACACCCAGTAGCCACTCAGTACCCCCACCATAAATATCCCTTCAATGGTGTTCAACAAACTAGAATGGGATTTCGTTGAATCCGTAACTTGGCCTATGAGAGCGTAAACTGAGACTTTGACGATAGCAAACGCACAACCAACAGCAGCGAAAAGTGCTTTGAGGGCCCAGAAATTGCCGACCATGGGAGTAACTAGGCACATAAAAGTTACTAAAGAAAGGCCACCCAATAAGGCTATTTTGTATCCAATTCTCGGAATGAATGAAGCGACCAAAAAAGAAACAATAGCAATGGGTATATCTTTAAATCCCTCTAGACTTGCCGCTTGCGCTTTAGATACACCAAACGTATTGATCGCTTGCAAAATAACTGTACCAACACTATTGAGCAATATGGCAAATAAAAAGTAACAGGCCCCCATGGCCAAAATGGTTCGCATATTGTGCATTGAAAGACTCGTAAATACTGTAAGTTTAATTCAGTCTAGCGCTCAAAGGTTAATTTTGCAAACGTTTGCATTTAAAGTTTTAATAACAGACATTAACACGGATATAGCAAGGCCATTGCGAATTGAGGCAAGTAGCTGCCCCCTCAATTAGCTCGATTGACGCTCTATTAAGGCAATATCTAGCTGACTAGACGATACTTTTTGACCATTGAGTTGAGCTAGGAGCTTTTTAACCAGCAACTCGCCCGCCTGTCTAGTATCTTGTCTTATTGTAGTCAGTGACGGAAAGCTGATGTCGGCCATTGCAATATCGTCGAATCCAACCACATGCACATCATTCGGAATACTGACGTAGCGTTCTTTCAACGCTTTCATTGCACCGAGCGCAACCATATCACTACACGCAAAAATCCCATCAAAATCAAGACCGTCACTGCGTAACTTGTGATTTATCGCGTCGTAAGCTGCTTGGCTTGTAATGTCAATTTTTAAGAGCTGTGTGGCAGTTACACCTGCCCGCTCGGCCCCAGCACAAAATCCACTATAGCGCTCTGAGAGCTCAGCATGCGCGGGATCTCCTAAAAACATGGGGTTTTTAGCTCCTTTAGCAATGAGGTGCTCTGCGGCTAATTCTCCACCTAAAAAGTTGTCACTTCCAACCACGACATAATCAGCATCGGTCTTTGGATCACCCCAAACCACAAGAGGCATGCCAGCTTTTGCTGCATTATCGATAAGCGCTTGTTGCTTCCCTTGACCCACGACAATCACACCATCAGCCCGGCGACCATCGATAAAGTAACCGTACCAATCAATCCCAGCCATAAAAGAATTAGATAGTAGCAACTCATAACCCTGTCGATTAACAGCAAGGTTAATGTCGCTGACAACTTTCAGTAAAAATGGATCATCAATAGACTGTTCTGTTTCTGAATCAAGATTAATGAGCACCGCAATGACTTTGGTTTTCTGTAAACGCAAACGGCTCGCAGCAGCATTGAGGCTAAAGTTGTGTTCTTTAGCTAGTTTTTGAACTCGTTCTCGAGTTTCTTTTTTTATCAATGGGTTATCATTCAAAGCTCGAGAAGCTGTAGATGTTGATACACCCGCTAATTTGGCTAAATCTGCCAATTTCAATTTTTTATGTGGCATTGCTCATTCACTGCATCAGAAAACATCTATGATGATTTGGCATCATTCTAAGGGTTCCCCCCTAAATTAGAGCCATTAGATTAAACTACTCAAGGTAATTCATCCACATTGAATTACCCTCTACACCTTTGTAATATCAAATAAGCGCTATTTTATTAACTCTTTGTTTTTATTATTCCCACGCTAAAAACTAAGTTATCAAAAAGCATGCACTTAACATCATAGGTAAACCCAAAGTAAAAAAATATCGCAAACTCCTATTGCAAACGTTTGCACAAAGTTCTATTTTAAAATAACGCCCAGTGCAATCCAACTAAAATTATGCAGAGTTAGCGAATTAAAATAACTCTGAGTTGAGGCGATAAGCGATGCCGACGTGCAAGTCGGTCATTATGACAACACATATGACACAACCAAGGGAGCAGCTCCTGTGAACTTAGGCAAGAAGTATTCTGCACTTGCAGCAGCGGTTATGGCCGCGATAACCTATTCTAACGTGGCCAATGCTGAGCAAAAAAATAACGCCAAAGAAAAGCTAGAAACTATTGTAATCTCTGGTACTCCAGGCGGTATGGGGATCCGAAAAGTGGATGCAGCCTATGCCGTTACAAATGTTGACGAATCCTTAATTGAAAGACTCGCACCTAAAAGCACAGCCGACTTATTCAAGGCCATTCCTGGAGTTTGGGTAGAAAGCTCAGGTGGTGAGTCTGGTGCCAATATCAATGTTAGAGGGTTTACATCAAGTGGTGACGCACCGTTTCTAACCGTCAGCCTAGATGGCTCACCAGTTTACCCTGCTCCTACACTCTCCTTTTTAGAAAATTCGTCAATTTTTCGCCTCGATGAAACCATCTCCATGATGGAAGGGCTTAGAGGCGGCCCTAACCCTGTGTTGTCTAATGGCCAACCTGGACTGACAACCAATTTTAGATTAAAAAGAGGCCAAGAAGACACTGAAGGCACATTCAAATACACAACCTCAGACTACGGCCTACAGCGTGTAGATGGTGTGTTAAGCGGTGAGCTTAGTGAAGACCTTTATTATATGGTGGGCGGGTATATTAAGCGCTCATCAGGGATCCGTGATGCCGGTTTTACTTCTGAGAAGGGTCATCAATTTACAATTAAGTTGACCAAAGAACTTGAAAATGGCGAAATCAATGTTTATACGCGCCAAACAGATGACACTGGCGCTTGGTATTTGCCTACGCCACTTAATGAGGCCGGTGTAGATGCTGAGTTTACGCAACTTGGTACTTTAAACCGCCAAGCAACCATACACGCAGGTAACGGTAAAGTTGATATCGACCTAGCAGAAGGACGCGGCTGGGATGGCCATGTCTCCGGGGGAAGCATCTCTTTAGAATTGGCTAATGGTTGGCACTTTATCGATCGCTTTAGCTTAACTCAAGGTAACGCCAACACATACGGTCTAGTGCCTGCTGGCAATGCCGTTAATTTATCAGAAGTAGCTGACAATGGCATTAGTGCGACAGGTGCAGTAACAGGTAAAGAGTATGGTGCAGAAACACGAGTACAGGATTATGGCCGTTGGGTTGTGCACAAAGATATAGAAGCATTTACGAATGATCTCGCTATCAGTAAAGACTTTGGCACTGTTAACAGCGCATTCGGTGTTTATACAGCAACGACATCTGCTAAAGATTGGTGGAGCTTAGGGAATACCGCATATCACGTTTTAGCTCAGGGCGGTGAAATGCTGACCGGTATCGCCTGTAATGATTCAGTTGAGGGCTGCGGCTTTAACTATGATATTAATAGCAACGGTGACGCCACAACACTTGCTTTTTACACCACTCACAGTTACCAAGCAACTGACAGTCTAACGTTAGATTTAGGCCTTCGTAGTGAGCGTCATGAAGTTGACTACTCTGTCGATGAGGGACTGGATGGCATAATCACTAAATCTGTCGATTTTAGCGCTCGCAAAACTTCTTGGACCCTAGGCGCAGATTATAAGTTAGATCAGCAAAGCGGTGTATTTGTTCGTTTTAACAAAGGCTTTAAAATGCCGTACTTTGACGATTTTAGAGATAACTTTGATGCATATTCGGCGGGTGATCAGTTAATCAAAGAAGTGGCTCAAAGCGAAGTCGGTTACAAGTTCATGGGAGAAAACATGGACTTTTTCGCAACCATTTTTGCCAACGAAGTAAAAGGTGAATCATTCTCTGTTCGCCCTGACTTACCTGCACAGCGTTTCACGACTGAAGCACAGGGCATTGAGGTTGATTTTAACTACAACCACGAATCAGGTTTCAGTGTTAACCTCAATGGTACATTACAAAACAGCGAAGTGGCTCAAAGCCCTGATGCCAGCCTAACGGGTAAGAAATCACAGCGCATCCCAGACTGGCAGCTGCGTATCACACCAAGCTATGAATTTGAGCTAAATGATATGTTTGCAACAGTTTACGGAACTTTCTCTGCGGTAGATTCTCGTTTTAGCGACATTCAAAATACACCGAGTGCGGTGCTTGATGGCTACGAAAAAATTGACATAGGGTTCACTTTGGAACCTTCTGAGCAAGTACAATTACAAATTGCCATTGACAACCTAACAGATGAGCAAGGATTAACAGAAGGCGACCCACGTAATCCTGCTGCTGCTAACGGACGCTATATCTTGCCTCGAAGCGTTAAATTTAGCGTGGCATATAACTTCTAATCCCAAATTTGGCCCACACATTTAGGGCAACATGAAAACTAACGACCAAAGCCCGACGAGGATCACCTTCTATGTTGGGCTTTTTTCTGTGTCCTTCTACACTTAAAAGGGCTCAATCATCTTTTTTACATAATCTCGCTTTTAAAGCGTAATAAAGCTGGTGAGTAGTTTCGGATAATACTCTTTGCAAATATTAATGACTTTCACTTGTTAGCGATAATACAAAGGTGCTGAATATATAAGCTGCGCAGGTGCTGGAGTGAAATAATGAACATTGAAGAAATTCAAAAAGGCGAATGGCTTGAATACCAAGACCATCCAGTTGAGGTTTTAATCGTAGATAGACGCAATCAAGTTGTCACAGTTTGGGACGAAAAAAGTCAACGGAAGATAGATTTACATGCAGATTTACTTAAAGCAGATCCACAATGTCACTGTGACTCATTTCTCTATTACTAGTAAGCGCCCAAAGCAACTACATGCTTTGGGCTTATTCACCCTTAGGGCTTAATCATCTGCCACTGCGCGTTTTTGTTATGTGCTTCGCCTTTTCGAGATAAATGCACTTGTCCCGTGCTAACGTCCGCCCAAACATATTGTTGCCAATAGCTGTTTTTGAGATTGAAATTTGTGCCATATGACTCGATGTTAAATGACGCTTTGTCTGGCGTTGTCCACAACATAGCGTCTCCAGTAAAGTTGTTTTTATAGCTTAAGAACAGCTCCGCGTTATTTCTGGTTCTAAAATAAACCTCTTCGCCACCGCCATTGATTAATAAAAACTCAACAGCTTTGACGCCATTGGCATTTAACAATGCATTTTTTTCTTCGCCAGATTGAGCGCCTAGCGCCTTACCAGTCGCCACATTATGAATGTGAACAGCCTCTCCTGTGTCCGCATCAAGTTGCTGCGGCTGCCACTGTTCTGGTGGTGTTTTCCAAGTTAATGACTTCCACTTCCAGTTGTATGGCATATTGATTAGGGGGTCACTTACATCGCTATACCCTGTTTCTGCTTCGATATTGTACAAACAATGCCGGCGCTCTTCTTCTAATTGTGCAACTCGCTCAAGCTGATCGGTTGTACCGACATTTAACTCAGCCATGCATTGCAATAGTGATTTTCCTTTTCCACGCTCCCCTGGGGCCAATACATAGGTATGATCACGTTTTTCTTCGTCGTTGTACCAGCTCAGCATAGCTTGCTCATCAAAAGACAACCAATTAGCAACCAATTGCCTTGCCTCCTGCTCCGCTTTCAATTTACGCTCCTCTACTGGCAAAGCCATGGTGCGAATAAAAGCAGCCCACAGATCTTTACTGGCTTCGAGAGAAACTAATGCAACAGGTTTTATATTGCTCGGTTTGTAGGCCTGCCAGCCACTTTGCCCCCGAGATTCTGGCTTCCAAATTACATCCCCACTTTGGAAGTTAATGGCTTCTTTTGTATCATGCGTATGTTGCTCTGCACCTTCTGAACATAAATACGCTTTTACCTGCCAGATTTTTTCGTAGTTGTCGGCAGCTAGGCGCACAGTATGTTCTGGGCTAAATGAATCTTGAAATAAGTGAACGGCCCTACCAAATAAAAAATAGTTGTGGTCAACCTCAACCGCTTTGGCATATCCTCCCCCATCCCAAACTTTGATCTTTTTTGACTCTGCAATAGCTGCGTTTACAAAGTGAGAAATGAAGCGCTGTTGTGCGCGTTTTGCAGCATTCACACCTCCTATTCCACCAATATCATCGTAGCGGCGCATAAAGTGATCTTGCTGCAAGTCAGCAGGCTCCTGCGCCACAGCATTGAAGCAGTTAGGTCCTGTCGGGTCGGTACTGGCCGAAGTGACATTAAACCCGGCAATATCTACCCACCTTTCTCCAACAATGGCAGCAAAAACTGCATCATATTCTGACCAATAGGTCCCATCTTCGTTTGCTTTTGATAAGATCCTTTCCACTTCGTGTTGAGCTACATTGAGTTCAGTGGACTTCGCTAGGCCATTTTGCCACGTCAGTCTTGGGTCTTGCGGATCACTGACCCGAGTATCTTGCCCCATTAGCTCAAGCGCTGCCGTTCGTGTAAGCCACTCATGGCCAATTGGCATTACACCAGCTCCACCTAATTGCGTAAATGCCATTGCCGATGAACTAGTAACCACTGCAGCTACAACACATGAAAGATATTTTAATTTCATAATTACTCCTTTTAAAACGAGTAAATTTTTACACAAAATTAAAATAAAAGCTCTAATTTATGAATTTTTTATTACTTTAAATCAAAGTAAAGGTATAAAGCATTCCCTTTTGCCATCGAGTTAAACCGCTTTCATCAGTCATTTATTGAAGCGGTTACTGCGCTATTTGCATGCAAAATTGCGGTGTCATAAAGTGCAACTGAAGTATCATCTTCAGTTACAAGCAGGGCAATTTCAGTACAACCCAAAATTATCGCTTCAGCACCTTGTGCTTGTAGTTGCTCGATAATGTTTAGGTAAGCTTGTTTGGATCCCCTTTTGATTTGACCTAAACACAATTCATTATAAATAATGTTATGCACCACCTTCTGAGCATTTTCATCAGGTACAATTACGTCAATATCAAACTTATTTTTAAGCCTATCTTTATAAAATGACTCAGCCATTGTGAATTGAGTCCCCAGCAAGCCAACTTTCTTTTTTCCATCCTTTACGATTTGCTCACCAGTCGGATCAGCGATATGGATCAAAGGCACGTTTACCGCTGCTTGTACTTCTTCATACACTAGATGCATGGTGTTGGTACAAATCAAAATAAAATCAGCACCTGCCCGCTCGACATCTTTGAGGTCTTGACTGAGCATTTGCGCCATAGTCTCCCATCGTTGTGCCTTTTGAAGTTCGGCAATAGGAGCAAAATCTATACTTTTCATCATGATTTTTGCAGAATGCAACCCGCCTAAAGAATCTTTAATCCCTTGATTAATATACTTATAGTAATTTGCAGTAGACTCCCAGCTCATTCCACCAAGTAGACCTATCGTTTTCATATTTGATTCCTTAATACGACACTGTTAACGCTGTTCTGACAACCAATAAAAATAGTAATACCACAATAAATACTCAGAAGAAAAGCGATTGGTTTAATTAAAAATTTGACAACAAAATGGCTAATACACTAACGTCTGCCTTGGATTAACGCCCAGTGACTACAGTCACTTTTTTATACATCACGGTATAATAGTACACTTGAATACACCTTAAATTGAGCGACTTCCAAACATAGCTATGCTTACAGTTTTTTCGTTTGGAAATGTATTTAAACCTCCTGTACTACACATTACTGAGCTTTGTTAAACTGTCCGGCGGATGGGTAACTGGTACGCAATGGGAGACAGAAAAGATAGATGACAATGTCTAACTCCAAAGCGAATTACTTCTTCGCGACATCCAGTTTTCTCTCGGCAAAAAGTTCAAGTTTCGTGTTCTTGGGGCTAGGGCTAACGAATTTTAAAGACCCTAGCCCAATTGTAATCTCGTTGCTTCAATTAGCCGTTTTAAAAGTGATAGCGGTAAACTAAACCTAAGCGGTCGATCCCTTGTCCATTATGATATTTCCATGTCAGACTCGATACGCCCAGACGCGCGGTTATGCCCAACTCAGCCCACGCCCCTTCGTCATTTTTAGCCTGTTCAGGGTCAAAGTACTCATACCCAAGCCTAGCAAATGCAGAAAAGTATTGATTAAAACTATGTTCATACTCTGTGTGGAACCGATAAAACGAACCATCCCTAGTCCGATCCTCTAAGGATAAGCTCATTTCCCCCAAAGTGGCACCAAAAGAAAAACGTCCGCTTTGTGTTGCATAGGCAATATAGCCGAGTTCCAATAAGTTTTCGTCCAAATCCACATCTAATTGATAATTGGGTCGCTCTAAAGTATCTCGTTGTCTTTTGGCATTAAACCCAGCATATAATCCATTTTCAAATTCGTAACCAAAGCCAAATTGAATACCACTGGGCTGCGGACTATTTCTGTTCCCCATATCACTGTGTGAATAGCCAAGCTCAAAATATGTTTTATTTAAATCTGCTGCTTGTACATTAAAGCCAATCGCTGAAAAAACGGCAAAAAGTATTTTATTTTTCATTTCTTAAACCCCTAATTTAACTGATGAAAAAATGCTACACCAGTCAAAAAAAGAGGTCTGTATCAAAGTGTCTCAAGATGCAGCAATCTTTATCTATTGATAGTAAATACTAGGTATTTGTACTGAATTTCAAGCTTAACCTTCGAGGTTATATTAAGTTGTAGTGCTAAATTGCAACAAGGGTAGAAAGGGAATCAGCAGTTAATAGCGCAGGCCAACAGACGGGCCTGCGAATTGATCATGTTTTAAAATGAGTATCGATATGCAAAGGCTATTTGCTCTGCCACCTCCCCTCTAGAGAACCCCCACGACAAGCTAGATGCTCCCAAGTGCGCACGGATACCGGCTTGCGCCCAAAAGCCATCTTCTTTAGTAGAATTATCCCCGTCGATAGACTCGTATCCGACCTTTGCAAAAGCAGAAAAGTACTTATTAAAACCATGGTCATACTCTGTATATAGTCGATATATATTTGCATCACTGTTATTATCTTTAATAGCAATATCCATTTCACCGATATACGCCCCTACAGAGAGCCGTCCTTTTTCAGTTTTATTTAAGACATACCCCAATTCAAGAAGATTTTCATCATAATCAACATCTTGATCAAGAAAATATATTATGAACGTATCTCTATGTCGCTTAAAATGTAGACCACTATAAAAGCCATTTTCAAACTCATAACTTAAGCTAATTTGATGTCCAAGTAAGTCTAAATCTGTTTTTTTGTCAAAATAAGTATTGTCTGTGAACTCAGTTGTTGAATATCCAATCTCTAAGTAAGATTTACTTAAATTAGCTGCTTGCACTTGCGTTGCACATAAAGCCAATGTGGCCATTAAAAGTTGTTTTTTCATCGAAAGTACCTCCAAGAATGTCATGCAGATAATACTAGTGACAGGGTTGAGCTAAATCCGTATGAATGTGTTCAATGACATAGCAAATATCAGTCAAATATAAGTAGAATCCGGACCGTGTTTTTACATTCATTTACATAAAAAGGAAAAAACAATGCACACGATTTTCTATGAAAAAAAATAATAACCATAAGTATCAAATAAATATAACTTCTCTACGCCATATAATTGTGACGTTTATACCATGTACAAAGCTCGCAAAAGATTGATACATGAGCAGTTATGAGCGGGCTTTAACTGAGCAAGAAAGCCAGCTTTCCAAGCACACTAAAATTCTATTTGATTGTACTCGCCTCTACGAATTCATATTTGCATATATCCACAAGGCTTAAGATGAGAAATTGCAATTATTACCGCTCGTAATGACGGTATTGTTTAGGGACTGAAAAATCAAAATATGCATGCCTTAAAGCATTGCATTTACGCCATATGTACTATGCTTAAACAAAGTATTTTTAAAGGAAGTGAACATAGCCATGAGCAGTCAGTCCATGACACGACGGTTTGTTCTCCCGCTTGGGTTAATGATGGTCGTTGTCGCCATCCTAGTCGCAACTACACTCCCATCTATTATAAAATCAACCATGTTACAAATTACCTCTGACGATGCAATTGTAACGGTTAATCAGTTTAAAACTCTAAGAGGCTATTACACCAAAAATGTGATCTCAAAAGCCAAAGCCTTTGGGATGTCACCTCATTTTGAACACCGCAATGACAACAATGCGATCCCTCTGCCTGCAACACTCATCCATGAATTGAGTGAACTCCTATCTCGATCAGGCACCAAAATACAGCTTTATAGTGAATACCCATTTCCAAATCGTAAACACAGGCAGCTTGACGAGTTTCAAAAGGAGGCATGGAAATACCTTTCCTCCAACCCCAAAGAGGTTTATTCAAAAATAATTGAGTCAAATAACAATCAATATTTAAGGATTGCAGTGGCAGATACAATGCAAGCACAAGCCTGCGTAAATTGCCACAATACGCACCCTTTGACGCCGAAAGTCGGTTGGAAAGAGGGTGATGTGAGAGGCGTCCTCGAAGTTACCAAGCCATTGGAAAATGTAACCGCCCTGACTTCGAACATTCGAAATTATATCTTGATCGGCTCCCTGTTAGTTTTAATACTGCTCATTGTCACTTTGGTTATGATGTTTGAGCGATTTGTACTTCGTCGAACCAAAAAACTAGAAGATTCACTTGCCAACTTAGCATCAGGTCAAAGTGATTTAACGAAGTTTATAGAAGTAGATGATGACGATGAGATTGGCAGTGTCGCTGTTCAATTTAATCACTTTCAAGGGAAGTTCAAATCCTTGATTGAGTCCATTGTACACACAGCAAATCATCTTGAAGTATCTGTCAATAATGTCAGAAACGCGACAAGCAATATACATTCAAAAATACAAGAACAGGAATTACAAACACAGTCAATTGCGTCAGCGATAAATCAAGTGACAGTCAGCATCAAAGACATTTCTAGTAATGCCGATCATGCAGCACAAAGCACCAACGAAACGGATAAGAATTTAGTATCAGCCAGTGAGCAAATGCGGCATTCAGTAGAAAACATCGATTCTTTATCAAACGAGATGTCAGAACTGGTCAGTGTAATAACAAGCCTAAGTTCAGAGAGTAAAGAGATAGGGGTCGTATTAGATGTGATCAAATCAATCGCCGAACAGACTAACCTCTTGGCACTAAATGCAGCAATCGAGGCTGCAAGAGCTGGAGAGCAAGGTAGAGGCTTTGCTGTTGTTGCGGACGAAGTAAGAGCTTTAGCTCACAGAACTCAACAGTCCATTGACCAAATCCAAGGCACCGTTAACGCGCTGCAACGTATCGGTAGTGAAGCTGTAGAAAAAGTTGAAAATGGCAATAAGCTGACCGACGAAACTCGGGATGAAGTCAGAGATGTATCAGAACAGTTGAACAAGGCTATGGAGCTAGAGCACGATGCAAATGCAGCTGTCGATAACATCGCTCAAGCTATGGTCCAGCAGTCAGACGCTTCATTAGAGATGGATTCAAATATCATACGACTTCGAGATTTGGCTGGCGACTCGATTGCAGAATTAGACAAAGTTATACGCATGCTAGAGACAGTAAATAAAGATAGTCATCAACTCACCGAGGAGCTTGGCAGGTTTAAACTGTAATGAGCGTTGCACAAGCCTGAGACACACAGCTCCGTTTATAGAAGAATGGGGCCTTGTATATCGTACAAGGTCCCGTGATCGCCTCAGTAATGTTGTTATGCACAATAAGAAATGACTTTTCAATCAAGCTAAATGCGCCTTTGCAATATCAATAAAACTGTCAATATCACTTTTCTCAATACCTGAATGGGTCACTAACCGCATTCCCTGATAACCCGGCGTCATATTTATTCCCTTTTCATACATAGCTTTGGTAAATGCCTGTATATCAACGCTGTTATCAACATTCAAAAATACTAAGTTGGTTTGAACTTCGTATGACGTGCTATCAAACCCTGGCAGCTCATTGATCCTGCCGGCCAAATAACGGGCATGCTCATGATCTTGCTCCAACCGTTCAACATTATTTTTTAATGCGTATAAACCCGCTGCGGCGAGAATACCCGCTTGACGCATGCCGCCACCCAGCATTTTTCTAAGCCGCCTAGCCTTTTCGATGAATGCGCTGTTGCCCATTAGCAGCGAGCCAACAGGCGCTCCCAAACCTTTAGATAAACACACAGTCATTGAATCAAAGTGTTGACTGATCTCTTTGATATCAACACCCAAGGCAACGGCGGCATTGTACACGCGTGCCCCGTCTAAGTGATGCTGCAGTCCATACTTTTTAGTCAAAGAGCGAACTTCACTTAGGTACGATAAACTCAAGACCTTACCGCCAATCGTGTTTTCCAAACTCAACAGTTTAGTTTTTGCAAAGTGAAAATCGTTTGGTTTAATCGCCGCAACAATCTTATCTAAACAGATTTCACCATTGGGTAGGTTTTCTAAAGGTTGAGGTTGCACAGAGCCGAGAACAGCAGCTCCACCCGCTTCATATTTATAATTATGTGCATCTTGGCCACAAATATACTCATCACCACGTTCACAATGTGCGAGAATTGCCAGTAAATTAGCCTGTGTACCTGAAGTTACGAATAAAGAATCGTCAAAGCCATGTTTAACGGAGCTGTAGTGTTCAAGCTCATTTACGGTAGGGTCGTCACCGTATACGTCATCACCAACCATAGCATTGCTCATTAGCCGCCTCATATTTTTGCAAGGTTGTGTGACCGTATCCGAGCGAAAATCTATCATGGGAGTTCCTCATTGCGATTGAATAAAAACATAATATGGACAATGTCCCATGTTTTCAATTCTCTGGGAAATCACCTGCATACGAATTTAGCTTGTGCCTTTCGGGTATGATCAAGCGCCAGCCTTTGGATTGCGAGGGCTGCGCAGCTTGCTGTAATTTTTCGTGTATTGGCTAACACAACGGACCCAACTTACCATCAACTTTTGGTCATGCTTGCATTACGTAAGACGAACAAAATTGAGCTTTACGAGCAAGTATCATTAAAAAGAAATAAAGTCATCACCACGAAAAGTAGACATATAACTATGTTGACAAGATACACATTGCGCAAAGATTTAACTGCTTCCACATCCCCTCAAAAGGAAAGTATTTCAGCTTCTGAATGGTCCTATTAATTATTAGCGAGACAGCTCTGGTGATAAGTATCTAGACAAGGCCCCCATTAGACTTTCCATCTGAATTGGCTTGGTGATGTAATCATTCATCCCCGCGTCAATGCAAGCCTCCCGATCTCCTTTCATGGCATTTGCCGTAAGTGCCAATATTGGAATATCTAAAAAAGCCTCTCCCGCTTCACCATTTCGGATCCGACGCGTTGCTTCGAACCCGTCCATAAACGGCATCTGGCAATCCATCAAGACTAACTGGTAGTCATGCTCCTGCTCTCTTAGTTTTTCAATTGCTTCTTGACCGTGGCCCGCCAAATCAACAATCAAGCCGATGGAGTCTAGCATTTTTTTAGCTACGAGTTGATTAACCGGGTTATCTTCTACCAATAAAACCATTTGATGAGAAAAAGAGCGTTTAATAGACGACTCAATATCTGTAGCAGTGCCTTGTCTCGAGTTCATGGATTCAAGTGTGCTCTCAAGTTCTTTTTGCGTAAATGGTTTGTTCACACGACTTGAAAACCCGAGCTTTTTAAAATACCCACTGCTGTGTGTATCACTGAGTAAAGTTAAAATAACCGCGGTAGTCCTAGAACTGACTTTCCACTTTTTCAACCAATTGTCGGTCTTTTTTCCCGCCACATAGCGGCTCAACAGGAGCAACTCAGTGTCTGCTCGTAGGCACGCTTGCGCGTCTTTGAAGTTGGTGGCAACAACCACCTCATGTGCAAATGAACAAAACATCTTTTTGAGTAATTCAGCTGAGGTTTCTGAGCTGTCAACAATCAACACAGACTGCAATCGAGCTTCGGGTTCTAGGTCTAACTTTTTAACCGATTCAAGTAAGATCTCAAAGCTAAACACACTACCCACACCCATCTCGCTTTGCAGCGATGTATTTCCCCCCATTAGTTGACATAGGGTTTTTACAATTGCGAGGCCTAGACCCGTTCCGCCAAACCTTCTCGTGGTTGTAGAGTCAACTTGAGAAAATGACTGGAATAACTTTTCTTGTTTATCTAATTCAATACCGATCCCAGTATCTTTGACATGCCCTATTAACCTTACTTTATCGTTGTGTAACTCTGTGACCAAAGTCACGGTTACATCTCCTTGGCTCGTAAATTTCAACGCGTTACCTACCAAGTTTCCTAAGACTTGTTTAAAACGAATAGGGTCCCCTTTTACCCAACGCGAAGTGACACCTACGGTATCAAGCACCAACTCTAGGCCCTTGCCGTGAGCTGCATGTGCATGCGTTTGCACAAGCGAAGCACTATGTTCAATGATATCAAACTCAACATGCTCAATTTCAAGTCGACCCGCTTCAATTTTAGAAAAATCCAGAATATCATTGATCACAACCATCAGGGCATCTGCGCTAGATTTTGCGGTCATTACATAATTGTGCTGTACCTCACTCAACCCTTCTTTTTCTACTAACTCCAACATGCCAATAACACCGTTCATGGGAGTGCGGATCTCATGGCTCATATTCGCCAAAAACTCAGATTTATGCCGCGATGCTTCTTCTGCCCGTTTCTTCGCAATAGCTAATTCATGGTTGGTGTTGAGCAGCGCTTGTTGGGCCCGCTTATTGGCAAAGTTATGCAACTCACCAACCATAATGGCAAAGCCGAAATTAAACACTAACTGGGCGATCATGATGGTGATAAAAAACAGCTGAATATAGATACTCGTATCTGTCAATATGCTGGTTGAACCATCACTAATTGGAGCACTTATCCGAAATATGCCAGCCGTGTTTAAACATCCAAGCCCCAGAACAACGAGCGCACCCGAGACTTCAAATCTATTACGACGATGTTCAACTAAAATAGCGACTATCCAAATTGAGGTACATAAAATTGTCAAAACAGACAGCTTTAATCGCCAAGCGTATGAGTCATGCCAATACGTAAAAGTACCTAAACATATTAGAAAGACGCCCAAGTAAACCACAAATATTCGCCACGGCGGGCGCCTCTGAACCGCATAATACAAGCCAACCAGCATCATGATTAAAGACAGCTGACCACAAAAGTTAGAAACAATGTGTTTAAAAAAATAAGGTAACGAATTTTGAGCCGCAAAAAGGCAAAAGTTGGTAACCAGTAACCACGGACCGACAGCCCAAAACGCAGTTGCTTTAATGTCTCTATTAGCCATCCATAAAAAAGTAAGGGCAGTTGCTGACGCAACAATACCAACTGCACACATTAGCAATATTGTTTGCGTTGACAATGTCAGCATTAAAACTGCTCTCCTATTCTTTGCACAAAAAAGCCTTTTGGTTTCCACTACTAAAAAAGTAGGAGAGGGATTCTTTAAAGTAAAGTACCCAAGCCAGATGCTTCGACAAAACTCGCCTCTTCCGGTACTGGAAACACACAAGGCGATAAACAACACACATCAAAAGAAAACACCAAGTTATCCAGAATAATTAAATGTTACAATTGAGAATTTAAATTGTAATCTTAGCGTGTTAAATTGAATTCGTTTTCAAATCAACCTCAGAAATACAGTTTATAAATTAGAGATTGACTGGAAATATAAAAATGAAAAGTATAAAAAAGGAAATTTAAAATGAAGTATATAAAATTGGCCATCGTAGCCGCTGCAATGTCTGTTGGTGCTTCTGCTTATGCAGACTCTAGTTTAGGTGTTAATATTACTGAGCAGCCACGTCCTGGTGTACCACAAGCCAGATGGACATATGTCAACATCACTGACAGCTATGGTCAAAATCAAAATGCTAAATTTAATTATAGTATTTCTAACTACACAATTAACTTTAATTGGACGACCAATGAAGGCGCCACAGGCGGTTGTTCGATCTATTATGATGTAAATAAGGATAGTTCAAGTGCTTGGGATGATCAGGTTGCTAAGCGTCGCTATGACACAACTAAGTTAATCCTATCTAACTTAAAACCTGGCGATCAGCTGTTCGTGCAATCAGCATTTGGTAAAAACTCTTCGCCATGCGAAGTGACTGTTAAACATAGCATTGGCTTAAAATAACAAGACTTTTTTGAGGGGACTTTCCCCTCAATTAAACTCGTCACAACCACCTGCCCACTTTTTAAAGTGCAAAACTCTACATTGCTGTCTATCTTTGTTTATATTGCAACAAATATAGTAATACCATGGAATTGATTGAGCTTATTTATATAAGTACGGTGACTAACCCACTGTGTGATGAAGAGTTAGAATCCCTGCGCAGACAGTGCGCCGCAGCCAATCAACTTCGAGGCATATCGGGTATGCTACTTTACGACGGCCACCATTTTATGCAAGTTATTGAAGGAGAAAAGCCTAAAGTAGAGCAGCTGTTCGAGCATATCAAACAAGATAAAAGGCATAATAATGTCGAAGCACTGATTTGTAACCCAATTAAAAAGCGCAATTTTCGCAAATGGGCTATGGGCCTAATCGATCTTGATAAAAGCCCTTCATATAGAAAAGTCAAAAAGTCCAGGCCCCACAGACGCCTTCCCTTGAGCTATAAGCTACTCAAATCTTTTCGCAACCACGAGTTTGAAATTGACGAACATATTGAACGCTCGTTTGGCAATTAGCATATCTAAAATTGCATTTTATTCATGAATTTTATTCAGTCAGAAAACGGTTCTGTAATTGACTGTAATGTAATTAACCCCTTAATGAACAAAAAACACATATTTCGTCCACTTTTCTGTATTTAAATTCAGAACGTACTTTTCTCAACTATTTTTCTTTTATGAACAATATTTATTTAAGCATAGCAATTATAATTGCCGCAATGAGCATCATTGCACTCGTAAGGACTAACCAACTCCATAAAAAGGATTTAAAAGTCTTAAATGAACTAAAAAAAGCAAAAGATGCGCTAAGTAAGTCGGTGCTTTATCACGGCACTAGCGATATCCCGAACTACTTGTTCTTTATGCAAAAGTTAATGAAAGTGGATAGAAAGTTTTCTAAATTTCATGTCTCTTTAATTAAGCTCGGAAGAACACCGGTTTTTGACTCTATAGAAAACAATCAAGATACGCTTTCTCAGTTGTTCAAGGAGATAGGTAAATCTTGCCAACCTTTTGCCTTGGCACTACATGATTCCGATTATCTAGTCATGGCGTTTGTCACCCATGATACAGGGTCAAACCAAAAAGAAGCTGAAGCAAAACAAAAAGAAATTTTAGAAAAGTTACCCAAACAAGTTTGGGTGAACAATACGCAAGTTCCAATAGACTACGCAATTTCTTCTATGAGTTTGACGGGTCAATCTTCCTTGTATGGTATAGACAAAGTACAGCGCAGACTGACGTTTTCAATGAAATACGCATTGGAGTCACCATCAGGTACGTTTTTTCACAATGAAAAAATATATCAAGCAGAGATGTATAGAAAACATGTGCTACTCAAGTTGATGAATAGTATTTCATTTAACCAAGATGATTTTTACCTCGTTTTTCAACCAATTTTTAAAACATCTAATATAGATAGACCACGGCGCTACGAGGCACTTATTCGATGGCGGAATACCAAAAACCTAGGCCCAAAAGCCTTTATGCCTATGATAGAGGATAAACCTGAGCTGCACAGTGAATTGACAAAAATTGTCATCAACCAGATTTACTCTATGTTAAAAATAAAGCTTGAAGCGCGCGAAAAATTAAAGCCTATTCATATGAACATTTCGGCACAGTTATTAGAGGATGAAAGCATATTAAACTATCTCAAAAAGGTTATTCGAGATACGCCGTCAATTGCAGCATTTATCACATTTGAAATAGTTGAAGGGAACGACTTAAAACTCAGTGATAATGCGATAAACACGTTGAGAAAAATGTCTAATCTTGGGTTTAGTTTTGCGATAGATGATTTTGGCAAAGGTAAAGGAAACAATGAGTTATTAAACAGCCGCTACTTCAATTCAGTAAAAATTGACAAAACATTTATTACGCATATTCAGGACAAAGAAACACAAGCTCCGCGACTAGATGCTATTATAAAGTCAGCACAAAACAGTAACAAAACGATTATTGTTGAAGGGGTTGAAAATAGATTTCAATACCAATATATGACGAGGTTTGCGAATGTATACATTCAAGGCTATTTTGCATCTGTACCACTGACAATGAATGAATTCTTATCCCAAGAACAAGAAGAGGCCGCTTAACTAGCAATGTAACCTTCTGGCGGTTTGTCGGTTTCTTAATCTTGCAAAGAAACCGACTGCTTTTTCGTCAGGCCTTGAGCCAAAACAAACTCCCCTCTACCGAGCGCCAGGCTTTCAACCCTCCCTTGCCTATGTACTCAGTCATCGCATCAGATATTTGGTTATTTCCTCTTTGAGAGTCAGCTCCAGCTAAAGCAACAAATTCCGGAAACCTCTGTTTTATGTGGCTTTTTAAATCTTGAGCTCTTTGACTGTTACCATTTTGAGCATATTCACATAGCAGTTGGGTTGCACTATCGGGAAGACTACAAGAATCGAACTTATCAACAAGCACGCTCACACTTGACCATTTTTGTTGTTTAATATAGCAGTTGTAAAGCTGATATCGATTTTTATAGTAGTCGTTTGGTGCAAGCTCAATTAACTCTTCTAAAACACGCTGAGCGACATCAAATTCATCTAAATTAAAATGAATCTGCGCTTTTCTTGTTTTCAATATAAAATAAGGCTGCGCTTCATGGAGGTTTTCAATCTCCTCCCTGAACTGCTCTATAAAATTTACAGTTATTAGCTCTCGCTCAATGACAGTGATAAGTTCATTAATTAATTTAAGCGTGGCTTGACTGTCTTTATTCAGAATATCATTTAGGTGACTTTCTATTTGGTCGCGGTTAAACCCAGGCAGCGCACTCGTCTCTTCTGCTTCCTGAATACACTGATCTGAGAATCGCATTTCATAGGCTGTTTCTCTTATACATTGACCTAATTCATTGTGAGCCGATAGTGCTTGATCACGAAAGTCGCGGCTTTCTCCGAAAGTGTTTTGAGCATTTAAATAACTTTTCAAGCCACTCAATACGCGCCTTAACTTTTTAAGTTGAAAACTTTGAACAGGGCTAAGGCTGTTTTGCTCAATAAAAGATAAGGAAAGTAGCATGCCCATGCAGTAGTTCGGTAGCGGCATGTCGTTTCGAAGTGCTGTTTGTAGGTCCAATTTCGACAATGAGCACTCAATGGGGAGTGTTAAATTACCTTCCATCACACTATCCATGCAGACATGATAAAAGTCCATTAACGACCTTAAATGCATTTCATCATCAGGAGTATCGTCACCAAACAGTTTAGGGATCCAAACACTTGGTAAAACTGTTTGTGGCGTTAATCCTAACCCAACTATGTACCCTTCTATAAAAAATGGGTCAGGCTGTTTTTCAGATAAAAAAGACAGCTCGTCTTTAATTTTATTAATGCTTTGCAATCCTTCAAGCCACTTAACCTTTATGTTTATATTAATATGATACATGACTGCCAAAGCTATTTATACATAAAAATAACGTACAGTTTCCATTTTAGCTAAATCAAAAAATATAAACCCATAAAAAAGTGCAATAAAAATCAGGGGAAATGAGTCCTATGGATTTAAAAATCAAATCCTCCTTCTCCACCAAACGGAACAAGATGTAATAGCGTCAAGTAGCTATTGAGTAACATCGAACTACGTATTTTTTCAACGGCAACTATCGAATACTAATGTAAAATTTAGTTTTAATTAAATTCTATTTTTATGTGCACACCAAGTATAAACGATGAGAAAATCAAAAAATAACACTTATTTAGATTAAAATATATTTGAAAGCACTTTACATAAATATTTACTTTTTCATTGACAATAGCCAAACAAACTGCCCCGTTTATCGCCTCTGTAATTTATACTCTTCAAGCTCGCTAACCGCTGCTTGATGACCACCAGAAGCAGCTGCTTTCAACCACATTTGGATCTCGGTAGTAAATTTGTTGTGATCTTGCTTTTTAAGTAACATTGCCAACTTGTACATGCCGTCAGGGACTTTTTCATCTGCAGCTAATTGCAACCATTTTACTGCTTTGCGCATGGACTCTTCACTTGTATCATGGCGAGCGTAATAATCGCCCAGTAAGATATAGCTTTTAACAAATTGTTTATCTGCCGCCCGCTGCAACCACTCAAGCCCGTCTTTTTCTTGATTCTGAGACAGGTTTAGTGCACCTAAGTTATGCATAGCATCTGGCACCCCCAAATTTGCAGAACGTTCAAAGTAGTCTTTTGCTCGCTCAGTATCTACTGCAACACGCAAACCATCTCGATAGATCACGCCAAGTGAGTTTAGCGCCATACCATCATTTTGTTGCGCAGCTTTCATAAAATAGTATCTGGCTTTGTTGAAATCTATATCGACGTTAACACCGTGATAGAAGTGTTCTCCAATGAATGATGCAACATTAAAGTTTTTCGCTTTCGCTAACTGAGATATTGCCTCTACAGCATCATCTTCGCTTTTATCAACCCCTTTTCCAATCCAATAAAACTCAGCAATTTTATTAAGAGCATCCACCTTTCCCAAGGTTACTGAGGTTCTATACCAGTTAAATGCGAGGGTTAGATCTTGAGGTTCGATATCATCACTTTCATATAAGCTAGCAAGTTTATATGCAGCAGCAGCATTGCCAGCCTGCGCTGCATTTTGCAGCATACTAAACGCGTCTAGTTGTTGCTTGCCCGCTAGTTGCTTGTTCAAAATCAGCTCAGCTTGTTTTACAACACATAAATTACAGTCTTGTCCCCGACTCTCTTCAAGTAATTGAAACGCTGATTGAATATCACCTTTTTGCTCAATTATGCAACGGCTATGATTTATGGCCGCCCGTTTAGCGCCTAACTCATATGCTTTTTTGAACAGAGTACACGCCTTTTCCTGATAGTCTTTGGAGTTATACTCTAAATAAATATCGCCGAGGTTGATTAGGGCAGCGATATTATGTTGTTCAGCAGCTTCTTTATATAACTCTATGGCCTTAGTTCTATCCTTTTTAACAGCCACGCCATTTAAGTAAAAAGTTGCGAGGTTATTTTTTCCTAGGGCAGAACCCATGTCAGCTGCTTTTTGATAAAAAGAAACCGCAGTGTCTAAATCTCGTTCAACTAACTCACCTTGTTCGTACAAAAAGCCTAAATTTGCAAATGCATTGCCAGCGCCTAACTCACCGGCTTTCAAATAAAACGATCGCGCTTTTTTAAAGCTGATGAGCAGACCAAATTCACCAAATTGATATATGTGGCCAAGCATTTCATTTGCAAATGCGACATCGCGATTAGCAAATGCTTTTAACAACCCAACAACAGGTATGTCTCGCTCTTTATTGGCGCGCATACCTTTAACTAAGCTTTTCAAGCAACTTTCCTGTCCAAGTTTTGCGCCCTCATGGAAATAAGGTCTAGCCAATGCCCAACTCTCTTTTAACGCAACTTCTGCCGCTTGGCAAAACGCGGGGGCATAGCCAGACCTAGCTGAAACTAGGTAATACTCCAGTGCTAACTCATCGCTTTGTTCTTTGCCATCTGCATAAAAGTAGGCATTGGCTATGTTAAAAGCCGAAAAGCGATTACCTAAATCGGCAGCCTGCTCAAAGAGAGTTAGCGCCTTTGCTCGGTCCTTTTCGATTCCTCTCCCTAAATTGTATAAAGTCCCTAAATTGTGCATTGACTGAGCATCTTGCCTATCTATCCCTTTTTGATACCAATAGATCGCTTTGTCATAATCCCGCTCTACGCCTTTGCCTAGCTCATATAAGCTACCTAAATTTCCAAAACTCAGTCTACTGCCAAGTTCCACAGCCTGCTCAAAATAGCTTTTTGCACGACTATAGTCGATGTCTACACCGTCACCGTTGTTATACATCATGCCTAGATTATTAAGTGCATCTCGCGACCCGTTTTTTGCCGCAACCTGATACCATCTTAAGGCTTGCTGTGTGTCAGGTTTACTTCTGTGATAAAGATATCCAAGTTCAAATGCACATTCTTTGTAACCTCGTACATAACTCACTTGAAAATAGTCAGCGGCTTTATCTAAATCTCTAAGTTCCTTTGACTCACGGTAAACTATACCTAGACCACATAACGATTTGACATCACCATGGTATGCTGCGTTAGCGAAAAGCTGCTGCGCTGTTTCATAGCCTTTCTCTTCTCGCCAATGCCTTATAAATATGTATCCTAATTCGGTAGCTGCTGAATAATCCCCCAACTCAATGGCACGAGCATATAAATTCATTGCCTCCTTTAGATCTACATCAACACCATCCCCCCCATAGCGATACCACTGTGCTAGAAACAAAATAGCGGGAATATAATCTCGCTCAGCAGCCTTAACTGTCCACTCAAGAGGCGTACCTTGTACATACTCTTTACCGTGCCCTTTTAATAGCTTTTTCGCAATTTCTAACTGAGCAGGCCCGTATTCGTAGTCAGCTAGTTCATTCAGTAATTCAAACTCATAGTCATGATCTTTTAGTCGGTAAGCCTCTTGAGATAGCAATAAATAGCTTTGAGCTACAAGCGCATCGGTTGATACATCATTTGGCTGGTGAAATAGCAGGTGAGGAGCAACAGGTTTTTGAATCGAGTTACAACCGGACAAAAGAGTAAATAAAACAATAAATACAATGAGTTTCATACAAAAATCTAATCAAAAGACGCCAAAGCCAAGACTGCCAGCAAAGAGCTGCGCTTGCAAGCCCACTGCTTATAATTCTAGCCAAGGTTCAAATATTTGGCAGTAATTTGTACTTCATCTTTTATACTCCAATCTCAACGGAGCTGCGAATGCAAAAACATAGATTGCGGGGCAAGCCCACAATGACGATGGATACAAATGCTAAGCACTACGGTACTTTCGACGTCCGACGTCACCCAGTTCCAGCGCCGCCTTCCTGTCCCAACCTCGTCTCCCTGTTCCAACCTCGCCCCCCAGCCCTAACACCGTCATACAGCTCTAACCTCGTCGCCCTGAGCTTGACTCAGGGTCCATCAACAACGGCGCGCTACACTAAAACATGGATTGCGGGGCAAGCCCACAATGACGATGGATACAAATGCTAAGCACTATGGTAACTCCCGACATCCGACGTCACCCAGTTCCAGCGCCGTCTCCCTGTTCCAACCTCGCCCCCCTGCCCTAACACCGTCATACAGCTCTAACCTCGTCGCCCTGAGCTTGACTCAGGGTCCATCACCAACGGCGCGCTACGCTAAAACATATATTGTGCTCGACCTTTATAGATTAATCGGCTGAAAGAGCTTTCCAACAATGTAAGATTTTTATCCTTAAAACCA
>NZ_JAKRFY010000051.1:0-11420 GCF_022347805.1 Pseudoalteromonas sp. Of7M-16
TTCAGGGCCCATTAATCAATGGGCCTAGATTGCGGAACAAGCCCACAATGACGGAGAGTAACAAAAGCGCTAACTTTTAAACTATACAAACGCAAAAAGTTAAAACTCTACAAACATTAACCATTTAGAATCTTCAATCACATAACCCACACCATTCCCCACCCCCTCTCACTGAACTTGTTTCAAGGTCCAATGACCAACAACCTTGATTGCGGGACGAGCTAACAATGACGAGGGAGAGAAAGTGCTTTGCGTAAACGCAAAAACACTCTCCTGGTCCAATGCGGTAAAAAACGATAAGATACATTTGCTATCAATTAGTTAGAATAAAAACAACAGGATTTGGTCGTGCAGCAAATTGGCATTTACGAGCAGCTGATTACTCAAGTGGTAGAGCAAAACTTAAACCGCGAACAATTTTACATTGGTGAACGTCAGCTTGAATCAAGCGAAGCCTCTGTGTGGCTATCTCGCTTTCTCTCAAAACTGGTCGCCCATGCCATTGATGCCATTGATGCCATCCAAAATAGTGATGACAACCGCATCACCAAGCAAATCGAACTGGCTAATAAACTGGTATTTTGGTTAAAAGATCACATCAAAGACGAGCAATTAATCAGTGAAAACCTCATTGATTCACAAGGTCGCATCCTCACGGCCCTGTTTGACAAGCAAAACCCAATTTCGTGTGATTTACCAAGCTACAGCAAATACATATTCCCACAAACTGGACTGAGCCAAAGCGAGTTATTTTCTGGAGCAAACGCAGGTATTTCCCTTGAAAGCGAAATCAAACGGGAAATCTTCTACAAAACTTTAGACTAGATATCGACCAGTGAAAATAACATGAGTAAAGTCCCTATCTAGCCCTTTTTAGATGCTCAGAACAAATACGCTTACCAAGTTTCCTTGCCGTATATCTAACCTCATCCCCTTTTAAACTTCCACCTTATTGTAATGAAAAAAATACTTAATAGTGAGAAAGTCAGTATCGATTGCACTGATGCTATTAGTTTTAAAGTTATCAAAGTAGTAATTTCATACTGAGATTGCAAATACATAGTTTCTTTATGAGACCAAATTGAAAACGGTCTGAATATTTGCTTCATAGCAAAATCTACAGCCTCAAGACCATAATTATGCTGCATTTGAAAGGCTATAAAATACAGAAAAAAAGAAGCTGCTGTAACGATAGTAATCCAAGTAAGTGGCCGAATAGTACTTAATCCGTATAAACTTGATAATTCGTATAAATACCCAATTGATATATAACCCAATTTCTTTTTTGATTTTCTTATACAGAGTTGCTCTAAAGCAAAAAAAGAAGCTTCATCATGTCGGTTCCTAACATTTTCCATCGAAAGCTTTAAAACTCTGTAAGCTTTGATTGCTTCTGGAGCGGTATCTAAAAAGTTAGAAAAAGGTGGGAAGTCAGTCTCTTGATGCAGCTCACAATTGAAAAAAGTAGGTGCTTTATGAAATATACAAGCTGTAAAGTCACTGTGTCCTTTAAATTTACGATTGTCAAACTTAGCCTGATCAAAAAAAGTACTCCCCTTGAAGTCAATGCTCTTTATAAGCTCCCGCTCTTCATTGTCTTCAAAAGTCGATTTTAGGGAAAATTGAACGTTAAAAGAGTCGTAGAAAGTACATGAGATGAAATCAAGACCTTCATCAAATCTAGTTTTATAAAAAGAAACCTCTTTATGAAATACAGCCCCTCTGAATGTGACGTCACCTGTAAACCTGCAATTGCTAAAATCAACCTCTTGATAGAAAACGCAATATGAAAAGTTGGGGTAATCGTTATGTATACATGAACTAAAATCTAAAGGGGTATTAAATATTGTGCCACTGTAATCAATGTGCTCATGTTCAAACACATCCTTATTCTTACCAGCAATTAAAAATAGTTTCTTTTCGAATTCTTCTTTTCGCTCATCACTCCATTTTGACTTTTGCGTAGGGTGTCCATTTTTATCAAATATTGGACAGTGAAACTCACACCAATCTTTCCCATCAACGTTAAAATACTCAATCTCTACCAAGCTTTTTTCTAATTCAGAATATTGGCAACCGTCGCCACCATCTTTTTCCGGATCCCAAGTTTCTTCTCCAACTGTAAGCTCTTTGTGTACATAGCAGCACTTGTGCATTCTCATATCCTTTAGAAGTAATATCCCCTCTGTGAACTCTATAAAAAATTGTTCATTTGTAAAAGCTGTATTTACTGAAAAAATGATTACGGATATTAGATATGTGTGATACAGAATATTTAAGACGACTATAGGCCACGCTAGCCATATTATTCGAGCACTCCAACCAAAAAAGCCCACAACCGTGGGCTTTGAACTTAACATCTAATTGCCAGATTAGATTAGTTGCTGCACGCTACGGAGTCACCATCTTTGTCATAGCATGACTGAGAGTAGCCCAATTGAAACTTACAATAGTAAGCTACTTTATTTTCTACGCAGTTGGTGTAAGTACCATATGCGCCATAGCCGGACCTAAACGTCACATTCCATTCATAATAGGAGTATGGAGCTGTATTTTTATTTGACTGCCAGCGTTTAAATACTGCTGGAGAGACAATGTCGTAAAGTACCGAGGGCTTTTGGTTTTTACCGTAATCTCTCCAGCCTTTTTTAAAGCCGGTATGAGAGCCATCTAACTCAACAGCGGCATTTGCGGCATCGTAATATGGATTATCGAAGTTCTTTTTCTTATCCACTTTAGATAGTAACCCTTGATAGTCTTTTACCCATGTCGTGCTTTCGCAGCTATTAAGAAACGCCATGCCTTTGTCTTCCCCTTTTCCGCATGTGCCTTCGGGTGCGCTGTCGCCAGTCCATATGTAGTCACCGTTCTTACCACCATGTATTTTGGCATCAAAGTTCGTAGAAAGTGCAATAATTACGTCATTACCTCCACCGCCTTCTTGGTTAGAGTTTTCTCCATTTGTGACAATAATGTCATCACCACCATTGCCCCATGCCTTGTGCCAACGCTGGTTGTTCGGGTTTCCATCACCGTTTTCAAACAGCGCATCATCTCCTTCCCCGCCATAAAGCCGGTCTTCTCGGCCACTGTTGCCTGTTAAATAGTCATGTCCGTCGTCACCGTATAAGGTGTCGCTGCCACTGCCCCCGCTCAGAACATCATGACCGTCCCCACCATACAGTTTGTCTGCTCGGTCATCACCATCATTACATGCTGACTGCTCATAAATGTTCGCGCCATTAGCATTTTCTAGCGTGCAGCCTCCACCAATATAGTCGTTACCATTACCACCATATAGGGTGTCGGAGCCCTGACCGCCCATGATCAGGTCGCCACCATTTTCCCCTGTAATAATGTCGTTGTTGTAGGAGCCAAAAAGTGTGTCATGACCGTTACCACCGCTGATCCTATCATTGCCGTAGCCACCATCTATTTCGTCATTACCATGGTCTCCAATCAGAAAGTCATTGCCGCTGCTGCCAAATATTTTATCGTTGTCGTTACCGCCACGAATGTAATCGTTTTTTCGACCTGTTGTGATATTGTCATTGCCATTACCGCCATATACCTTTTGCACAACTGCTATATCTTTGCCGTTGTAGGTGTCATTGCCGCTGTTCAAAGATGCCTGGATCACATTAACTTGGCTTAGATAAAACTTGTCGCAGCTCGAGCTGCTGCCTGATTTTCTAGTCACTGTTAAATCGTCACCAGACATGCTTAAAGTAAACTTTTCGCTGCTATTCGTACCACTAATTTTTAGAGTGTCACCATCAATATATGCAGAAGCCCCATCACTTAAACCACCGCAGCCCGCTAACGCATAATTCGACAAACCTAAAGTTAAAGCAGCGCAGATTGCCCTTTTTTTAAATGTCATTTTGTATCCCCAAAGTAATTGATAAAAAGGCCTTTTATTCCTTTATTTGACCACTTTGAGGAGCCTAGAAAGCAAATAAGTAAGAAAAGTGAAGATATTCCGCCACAGAGTTTTATGGCACTAATGGCGAGTAATTTGGCGGATATTGCCAGTAACAAATTGCAAAATAACTTTGCTTTTCGCAAATTGACTTAACAAACCTTTGTTTTCGCATTTTGGAAAAAACCTCCCTCTTGTTCCATGTTTGCAAAATGCAAATAAGCCAAAGAAGCCAGTCTAAGAAAAGCCAAACACTCATTGTTACCTTCTGATTTAAATGAATAAAACATCTTAGACAACCCATGCTAAATAATATGGAGCCATTCTTGCTTGTAAGTAACTAAGTGTAACGACTGAATTGGATTTGCATGACAACACTAGAAGCAAATAACACAATCGCGCTACTCGAGAAAAAGTTGCAGCGTGCGCTGGCTGGCAAAGCACACGCTGAAGACCTGCTTGAGTCAAAGTCGCGCAGTTTGTACAAAGCAAACGAGGAGCTTTGTGCGGCGCTCGATGCGCTAAAAAAGCAAGAAGAGCAATTGATCCAGCAAGAAAAAATGGCATCTTTAGGTCAACTTTCTGCGGGGGTGGCACATGAGCTCAATACACCTACAGGCTATGCAAGGTCAAATATCGAAACGCTAAAAATGTACTTAGTCACTCTGTTAGCTTACCAAGATGACCTTGAAAAAATGGTCCCCAACGAGCAGCAGATGCTGACGCTAAAGTCCAGTTACGACGTCGCCATTATCCAAGATGATATTCCCGATTTAATGGACGAGTCTTTGTGTGGGCTCAACAAAATTGCTTCTATCGTCACTGAACTGAGAAACTATACACACATTGACAACGAAGAGATGGCACCTGAAGATCTTAACTTGGTGTTAGATCAAGCCATTAATCTAGCACAAAGCAGCTTTAAACATCATGCGACATTAAACACACAACTTAGCCAATTACCCAAGCTCAGTTGTAGTGGTAACAAGCTATGCCAAGTGTTCTTAAACCTCTTAATTAATGCCGGGCAAGCCATAGAAAAGCTCGGCAAGATCGACATAACAAGTAGTTTCGATGACAAAAACATTTATGTCACCATCGCGGACAATGGCATTGGGATCTCAGCACAAAACTTACGAAACATCTTTGACCCCTTTTTTACTACTAAACCCGTTGGAAAAGGCACTGGCCTAGGGCTGTCTATTTCATACAAAATAATTCAACAACATAGGGGCCGCATTGCCGTTGAAAGTACGGAAGGTGAAGGGACAGTTTTTACCATTAGCCTGCCGTTGGCACAGGAATCCGTATCATGAAAGGACATATATTTATCTTACTCGAAGAATTTGTCAGCGAAGTCGCGGGTGAAGCGTTATTATATGATGCATTAGAAGCTTGCTCGTTTGATACCAGTACAGGTTTTGTGCGTACGGAAAACTACCCGGACGAGCAACTCATCGAATTGGTCGACACTGTGATCAAAAAAGCGGGGATCAGCCTAGAGAAGGCACATTTTGATTTTGGAAAGTGGTTATACCCACGTCTTTCGGGCTTGCTTCCAAAGCAATTTACAGACTACGCACACCCAGCATATGTGCTAAAACAATTGGACGACTTACACCACGTAGAATTAAAAAAGCTCTACCCTGACGCGCAGCCACCTAAATTTCAATATTGTGCACTATCTCCCATCGAAGCTAACTTGATATACACGTCACCGAGGAGAATGTTTGATTTAGTAGAGGGTGTACTTGCTGGAATGGCACAATTCTATGGTGTGCCATTGCATGTCACTAAACAAACTGGTTGGCAAGATAACCAGAACTGTGCCAAATACACTATTGTTTATGCAAAAGAGGTTGCCATTTAATACTATTCTGTCAGTAATCCCTTTTACGTAGCTTAACATCCGCGATAAACAAACGAAGAGGTAAATATAATATCGCCAAACAACAGACAATGTAATGAATCGCTGATACTTGCCGGTAAGCGGCCAACAAAATGTCATTTTCCAAATAACCGCGTAATATAAACTGAGCAAAAAACATTGTAATGGTGCAGGTGCTGCTATAGAAAACTACGCGGGTAGATTGAGAAAAACTGATATTTCGCAGTCTGTGAAGCGTGTATATACAAATCATAAATGCGGTTAAAAAGCACATTTTAGTAAAATAAAATAGTCGCCTTCGAACCAAATAATCCATATCAGCATCAAGGATTGCTTGGTTCACATACCCATCTGTCATATACAACATAACTATGGTCCAAACAGTGATGCTCCAGGAGATCAAACTTTTCTCAGAGTCTGTTTTTACAGCTTGATTTCTATCATAGAAGAATCTCACGCCTTTCTTTTTTAGCATGAAAATCAGGTATATAAAAACAACAGGCACGACCAATTGATAGGTTCTTACTGCGATCCAGTTGTACAACTCGGGTTCTAAAGATTGTGCCACAGCATAGCCTCAGTCGATCTAACACTCTTCTTGGTCATTT
This sequence comes from Pseudoalteromonas sp. Of7M-16, assembly GCF_022347805.1. Classification (NCBI taxonomy): domain Bacteria; kingdom Pseudomonadati; phylum Pseudomonadota; class Gammaproteobacteria; order Alteromonadales; family Pseudoalteromonadaceae; genus Pseudoalteromonas; species Pseudoalteromonas sp. Of7M-16. The sequence goes on from NZ_JAKRFY010000051.1 coordinate 6,419, forward strand.
TTTCGACCTCTTATATATCGCTTGTAATCGGCAAATAGTTGCATTGCTAAATATGAAAATATGGCAACAAAATAACATATCTGAACACTCACTATTACTATTACAATCCAAGGCCGTAAAGCCTCTGATTCCAAGTAGCCTCGAAAAATCAGTTGCATAAAATTCACGGTAGCGCTAGGTATGACCAAATACATGGAAAGTCTAGAAAGACGAGAAAACGTACACCCTCGGAGTGTATGCAATGCTATGATGATAAAGATAAAAAACAAAGCCAAGGACAATTTTATTACGTAAAACAATCTTCGCCTCAATAGATAATCCATCTCGAGCCCAATCAATGAGAAGTGGAGTAAATGATCAATCCATTGCAGGACAAACATGACTGAAATAGTTATTCCCCATGAAACTAGATCTTTATCTGACGTATCTGTTAATTTTAAACGCTTATCATAAAAGACTGCGATGCCACGCCTGTAAGCTTGTAAAATAAAGTAAAAGAATGCCGTATATACCGCAGTTCGGTAGCCCCAATATGCTATTGTTGCAAGTTCTATTTGGTCCAGTCGTATCATAGATGAATTCTCAGTATATCTCTTTTCATTGCGGGCCTTATATTACAGTAAAGTCCTTGTTTTGTAGTTTTTTCAGTACTGGGAAATTGAACTTAAACTCTAGTTTAAAGCAATTTTAGCCTTTAATTAGCTTTTTTCTTGCAGCATACCAACGTCGGTAAAGCCTTGATATGGGTAAAGTCAGTATTGTTATGGTTAGGTATAAATAACATAGAAACGCATTAGCTCGATATAAAGGGCTTAGAATATTTGTTTCCATATACCCCCTCAAGATAAACTGCAAAAAGTGTACTGTTATCAGCAATAAGTAAATGTAGTAAATAAATCTTGTTGCTTGAGAGAATGAACACCCTCTTAAGACATGCAGAGCATAAATTGCAAAAAAGATTACAAGGCCTGTACAAATTTTAAGGAGATAAAAGAGTCTACGCCTCAAAATATAGTCCATATCCAATCCAATAATAGCGATATGCATAGGGTTATCAATAAACTGCATAATATAGACAACACAAAATGTTATTCCCCAAGAGACTAGATCTTTATCATCATCGCTTTTTAACTCTCTAGTCCTATCGTAAAACATGGATATATCATGACGTTTTACTTCATAAATAAAATAGAACAAGGTAACAGTCATAATGACTTGAAAGGTTCTAAATGGAACTGCAGGGTAGTTTTCAAATATGTACTGGAACACTGTTAATTCTCACTTTCTACCAAATACTAAGCTACGTTCAATCAGCAAATAATCAGGACACTGCGATATCACATCGAGTGCAAATTAACCAGTTCGAATTCGATAAGATTGATACAGCTCCTTTGCGGGGTATGACAGTAAAGTAATAGAAATCAAAACATTGTGAACCGCATTAAACACCCTATAGGCGGGCATTAAGATATCTGTATGTAAGTACCCTCTCAAAACTAGCTGTACAAAGCTCAATGTCGCAATGGATATATAAATATAAAAAATCAACCGCGTTGACTTTGAAAAAGGGCAACCTCTGAGCGAATGTAATGCATATATCGATGCCAAGAACATCAGTACAATCCACACTTTAACCAGATAGAAAAGCCGCCTCCTAAACATATAATCCAAATCTGCCGTAATAATAGCATAGTTAATCTTGTCGAAGCCGAGGAGAAGAACAAAAATCACCCCGAAAGTAACCCAATAGGATACTAGTTTTATGTTGTCGTCAGAATTTAGTTTAAAGCGTTTATCATATAAAAATGCAATACCTTTTTGCTTTGCTACAAAAGCAAAATATATAGCAATGCAAAACACGCTAAGGTGAAGTCCTCTAAGCGCAACAAAATCGTATAGTTCCATTTCTGGCATTTGTGACACGGAAACACTCTCTTTCTACGTTTAGGCTTGGGAAGTAGCTATTTGTTTCCCACTAATCTGGACACGATAGAGTCAAAGTGGGTTCTACTTTTTAACTCTGGGTTTATGCCAATCAAAATGCAACTCAATAACAGGTTCTAAATAAATGTAAAAACCACAACAAAATACACCAACACTGATGCAAAAACAACTCAGTACTTCTGTTTACGTTGTGAGAATATTAAATTCACCACCTCACCACACAATAAGAATTAACTATACTATCAGCATGCTATTTTTCGTACTCAGGGAACATTAATAACTAGCGAACACGGAAAACCATGTATTCTGTTCTCGCTTGGTCATTTATAAACGCAGCGCAGGTATCACTTAGGGCATATTTTGGGCATGGAAAGCATCATCAAAGCTTAAGCCGTTCGCCTTCGATAAGATTGATACAGCTCCTTTGCAGGGTATGACAGCAAAGTTGTAGAAATTAAAACATTGTGAACAGCGGTAACTCCCCGATAGACAGGGCTGAAGATATCTGTATGCAAATACCCTCTCAAAACTAGCTGCACAAAACTCAATGTCGCAATGGATATGGTAATATAAAAAATCATCCGCGTTGTCGATGAAAAAGGGCAACCTCTGAGCGAATGTAATGCATATATCGATGTCAAGAACATCAGTACAATCCACACTCTAACTAGATAGAACAGCCGCCTCCTAAACATATAATCCAAATCTAGGGGAATAATTGCATAGTTTATCTTATCGAAGCTAAAGTGAAATACGAAAATCACACCAAATGTAATCCAATAGGATACTTGTTTTATATTGTAGTCAGAGTCGAGCTTAAAGCGCTTGTCATACAAAAATGCGATACCTTTTTGCTTTGCTACAAAAGCAAAATATATAGCAACGCAAAACACGCTAAGGTGAAAACCTCTGAGCGCAACAAAATCGTATAGTTCCATTTCTGGCATTTGTGACACGGAAGCACTCTCTTTCTACGTTTAGGCTTGGGAAGTAGCTATTTGTTTCCCACTAATCCGGACAAGATAGAGTCAAAGTGGGTTCTACTTTTTAACTCTGGGTTTATGCCAATCAAAATGCAACTCAATAACAGGCTCTAAATAAATGTAAAAACCACAACAAAATACAACAACATTCGCGCAAATACAACTTAGAGTTCTTATATGCTAAATACGGATAGTAAACTCACCTCCTAGAGTGCCAACTATGCCAAACTCGTAATATTTCCTTTCACTACTTAGCGGGCTCAAAACACCATGTATTCCCCTCTAGTATGACTATTTAATACCATTGAGCATATCTCTGACCTTGTGCATTTAACCCGCAATACATCACTAAAACTTAACTCGCTCGAATTCGATAAGATTGATAGAGATCTCTTACAGGGTAAGACAATAATGTAATAGAAAGAAAAAAGTAGTGAACCGCATTAAACCCTCGATAAACAGGGCTTAAGATATCCGTGTGTAGATACCCTCTCAAAATAAATTGTGCAAAGCTTATTGTTGCAACAAGTATAGAAAGATAATAAACCCATCTCGTTGTCTGTGAAAAAGGGCAGCCTCTGAGCGAATGTAGTGCGTATACAGATGTCAAAAACATCAGTACGATCCACACTCTAACTAGATAGAACAGCCGCCTCCTAAATATATAGTCCAAGTCTGCGGTAATAATTGCATAGTTAATTTGCTCATCACCAAGGTGAAGCACAAAAATCACCCCAAATGTAATCCAATATGATACTTGTTTTATATTGTAGTCAGAGTCGAGCTTAAAGCGTTTGTCATATAAGAACGCGATTCCTTTTTGCTTTGCAACAAAAGCAAAGTATATAGCAATGCTAAACACACAAACTTGAAACCCTCTGAGCGCAATTAAATTATATAATTCTAACTCTGGCATTGGTGGCACGGAAATACTCTCTTTCTAAGTTTGGACCTAGTACAAACAATTTTCAGCAACAAATAGGAAACGATAAAAACACTCTGAATTTAGGCTTTTTATCAAACAGTGCGAGTAAAGTCATCAGATGACACACCTGAAAATAAATGTAAAAACCACAATAAAATACAGCAACACACACGTCAAAACAACAGGAGAATTTTGCCTAACAAAGCGTGAGGAAATAAATTATTTTAAAAATAAATAAGATTGCGCAGAGCACATTTTTTTTATGAGTTCATGTGGTCAAGCCACTAGACCCTGAAATCAACAATCACTACCCCCTTTCGTCATTGTGGGCTTGCCCCGCAATCCATTTTCACAAGCAGGTTGAATGATTGGCGCTGCGCGAGAAAGCAAGTGGGCCCTGAAATCAACAGCAACACCCCCTTTCGTCATTGTGGGCTCGCCCCGCAATCCATTTTCACAAGCAGGTTGAATGATCGGCGCTGCGCTTGAAAGCAAGTGGACCCTGAAACAAGTTCAGGGTGACGAGGTTTAGTTCAAGGATGACAGGGTTACGATCTGTGTGACGAGATTGAGTTCAGGATGACGGGGTTACAACCTGTGTGACGAGATCGAGTTCAGGGTGACAGGGTTACAACCTGTGTGACAAGATCGAGTTCAAAGATGACGGGGTTACGACCTGTGCGACGGGATTGACTGCAGAGTGACCTAGTTAAGTGCAGAGCGAGGGGTATGTATCCAAAAAAAGTTTACCATCGCCTTTCATTATACAAACGTCGTCATTGTGGGCTTGCCCCGCAATCCATATTCACAAGTCGCCCCGCAATCCATTATTCATAAGCAGGTTGAATGATCGGCGCTGCGCTTGAAAGCAAGTGGACCCTGAAACAAGTTTAGGGTGACGAGGTTTAGTTCAAGGATGACAGGGTTACGATCTGTGTGACGAGATCGAGTTCAAATATGACAGGGTTATGACCTGTGTGGCGAGATCGAGATCAAGGATGACGGGGTTATGACCTGTGTGACGGGATTGACTGCAGAGTGACCTAGTTAGGTGCAGAGCGAGGGGTATGTATCCAAAAAAAGTTTACCATCGCCTTTCATTATACAAACGTCGTCATTGTGGGCTTGCCCCGCAATCCATATTCACAAG
>NZ_JAKRFY010000052.1:0-10145 GCF_022347805.1 Pseudoalteromonas sp. Of7M-16
ACGGTCAGTTTGTTATAGGTGCTTTGGGTTTCCTCCTGTTTATTGTTAACTTATTGCTCATGGTTTCTAAGAGGAAAAACTAAATGTGGTGTATAAGAGTGCTGACTTTTTACTTTAGAGGAGTGTTGTATTGTAATTAGTCATAAAACCTTTTTAGAGCTCTCGCAATTGTTGACGGCGCGTTGAAATATATTTTTTACAAAATAGCCATTGAAACGAGAATGAAAGGTTGGTTCACTACCCGTTGGGATAGCACTGTATGTAAATTCTCAAGATATTTTAACCACTTTCCAGAAACCTTTAGGATTAACAAGTTACGTTAATAGGCCTCACGGCACTGAGCCAATTTAAACTGACTCAGTGTAGTTACATTGGTCGAATCTTACAAATCGCGACCAGAAGTAGCGCTCTAAGCTTTTTCCAATGCTTGAGAAACATCTTCAATAATATCATCGATATGCTCAATGCCAACCGAGATACGAACTAGATCTTCGCTGACGCCAGCCGAGGCAAGCTCTGCTTGATTTAGTTGTCTATGTGTTGTGGATGCAGGGTGACACGCCAATGACTTTACATCACCGATATTAACCAAACGAAGAACCATATTTAATGCATCAATAAACTTTGAACATGCTTCAATACCACCTTTTATACCAAAGCTGAGTATGCCTGAAGCTTTGCCACTAGTTATCTTATGGCAATTCTCGTTATCAGGACTATCATTGAGCGCTGCATAGTTTACCCACTCTACTTTTGGGTGGTGCTTTAAAAACTCGGCGAGTTTTTCTGCATTTTCGCAGTGGCGATCCATTCTTAAGCCCAGTGTTTCAAGCCCTTGAAGAATTTGAAAGGCATTCATCGGCGACAGTGCAGCCCCCGTGTTTCTTAATGGAGCAACGCGACATCGCCCGATATACGCCGCTGGTCCAAAAGCTTCAGTGTAAACAACGCCATGGTAAGATGGGTCGGGCTCATTTAAAACTGCAAAGCGCTCTTTGTTGGCTACCCAGTCAAACTTACCTGAGTCAACAATAATACCGCCAATTGAGGTGCCATGACCTCCGATGTATTTCGTTAATGAGTGTACGACGATATCTGCACCCAGTTCAAAAGGGCGACATAGATAAGGCGTTGCGACAGTATTGTCTACTATCACAGGAACACCGTGTTTATGCGCTATTTTAGCTAAACGATTAATATCCACAATGTTGCCTGCAGGATTGCCGATAGACTCGCAAAAAATAGCTTTAGTGTTTCTATCAATCGCGGATTCAAACCCATCAAAATCATCATATGAAACCAATTTTACCTCTACACCTTGTCTAGGTAGAGTATGTGCAAATAAGTTGTAGGTACCCCCGTATAATTGGCTAGTGCTAACAATATTGTCCCCCACTTGTGTGAGGCATTGAATTGCATAGGTAATTGCAGCCATACCGGACGACACGGCCAAAGCGCCTATGCCGCCCTCCATTGCAGCAAGGCGCTTTTCCAATACATCATTAGTTGGATTCATAATACGGGTGTAAATGTTGCCCGGTACCGCAAGGTTAAAAAGGTCAGCACCATGCTCTGTATTGTCAAAGGTGTATGAAGTGGTTTGGTAAATGGGAACAGCGGCAGACTTAGTGGTTTGCTCTGATGTATAACCTTCATGTAACGCAATAGACTCTAATTTCACAAAATTCTCCCTAAATAGTGCATAAAATATAAGCCCTTTTGTCGTGCCACCAGTGCTGAACTCCTCATCGTTTAGGGCACAACAAGCTTATCGATAAATTTTAAACAAAGAGAATGTAGCATATTTTTTATTCTATTAAACAATTGATAGAGTCGGCACTAGTACGATAGAAATAATGGAATACTCTAAATCGGTTGATTAATTATGATTAGAGTGATGTATGAAGCGTGATCTGATGTGCTCCTGCATCTCGAAAAGGGTATAGTTACAATGATATGAAGACACTTGCAGTTGTGGAAGAGCAACTGACATCACTGCCTGGAATTAGTTGACCATAACTCCCAATATACGCCCTGAGCTTTGGACAAAGCTGAGCACTAAATTTACGAAAGTGTTTAAAGGCTCAGAAGGTAAAACCGCTGCTCTAACTTAACTCAGAGTAGAAATTACTTTCTTCGCCAGTAATACTTATTTGAATACTCGACTCAACTTTCACCAATTAAAAGTTATCAGGTCATCTCCAAAAAATCCGACCATAAATAAAAATTTGAGCAATGTGTCTCGCCACATATAGTGACTATGAACGAATGATTTTTGTATCCATGCTATTGGTGTGCTCATTAAATATACAGGCAACGTAGCCGAGCGGGTTATTATTGCGAGGCACATTTGAAAGGCCTGAGATGCAATAAGGGAAATTCCGTTTGAATTGTTACTTTTCTATTGATTTATGTTTGCTGCTCACTTTTATTAAATGGTGTATTTGCACCTTATAAGTTTGCAAACCTGCATTAGCAAACTTTGAAATGGGCAAAGACGATTTAGCAGATATTCAGAATTGAAATAAATTTAACAATAAATATTTCATTACATCATAGAGTGTTGTAATTATTGACTTTTCTAATCTTGTTTATTGATGTGCTTTTATGTATATTGCGCGGATTTAAATTAACAAAGTTGGTGGTTATTTCCTCAATAACTACATTTTATCGCGGTGATTTTTGCAAATTTACGATCATGTCTATGTCAATATTGGTTAGAACAGGCTTTATTATTGCGAATATTTAAAAGGAGTCTTACGCATTGATTAGCGTACTACACAAACCTAAGTTACTCTATGCAATCGCTATTTTGTGCTTTATGCAAATGACAGCTTTTGCCTCAATAGCACATGCTAAATCTGGCAACTTATTTATGCCTATCGGTTTATGGGGTCAACCAGTCATGGTCCCAAGGCCTATTAGTGCCAGTGAATACAGCGCAAAAATCATTGCCGATAATCAAGGGCGACTGCTTACTTGGTCTGCAGCTCTGAGGGCTGAAAAGTATGCGATTCAAGTATTAAATGAAAACGGTCAATGGGAAAATCTACTATACACCACTGAGAATTCGGTCAGGCTTGATGACAGGTTTAACGACTTTGCACAAGTTCGAGTGGCTTTGTGCTATCGCAGTAGCTGTTCACGCATCGCCTCTGGCAGTGTAGTTCAAAACATATTTGATACTAAATATGCTGAACTGACTGCATTAGTACCTGACAACGCATCATTTATAAGCCCTAGCGCACCTCGTGTAGATAACGTTGGCACGATCAAAGGCGGTGCAGGTGTAAGTGGTGGCGGAGCAACATATTCTATACCTATTGAATTAACTGCTGGACGTGCTGGCATGCAACCGAAAGTATCATTGAGTTATTCTTCGCGCTCAGGTGGTGGATTAGCGGGTAAAGGATGGTCATTGTCGGCAGGCTCTGCAATTACGCGCTGCGCTGCTACCTATGCACAAGAAGGCTATAGCCAAAACCCACAATATAGTAACAGTGACAGGTTGTGCTTAAATGGCCAAAAGCTTGTGGCCGTCAGCGGTCAATATGGCCAAAGTGGCACTCAGTATAGAACTGAAATGGACAGCTTTGCACTTGTGACGCAAAGTGGCGCTTTGAACTCAAATTCTAGCTACTTTATTGTAAAATATAAAAATGGCCATGTGAGTGCTTTTGGTGGTTCCAGCAATAGTCGTGATATCCGTAGTCAAAGTAAAGGGCCATACGCTTGGCTAATTGACTACACACATGATGCAACCAAGAAAAACTTTATTCATTACAATTATGTAAGTTACGGTAATAATGAAAAACTGTTGGATAAAATTAATTACACCGGTAACAGTAGCGCTCATGAAGGGCTCCATAATATCCATTTTGAATATGAACAAGCCACTGATCCAACCACCAAATATCACCATGGTGTGTCCTATGAAAACACACAACGACTTAAGCGTATTACAACAAAACATAACACGCTTCAAACTCGAGAATATACACTAGCCTACAATACTAGTCAGGCCTCAGGTTTAGACCTACTTGCTTCTGTTGAGTTGTGTTACGGCGCAACAGGTAGCTATTGTTTACCTAAAACCACATTTGATTGGGCAGACCAAGCAACTAAGGTAAGAGGTACGTTTGTTAATATTAACGCTGGGAAGAGCATCGCGGCGGTATTACCAAATGGCGATCGAAACGGCGACGGTGCAAGAGATTGGCCTGGTTTTTATATTGACGCTGAAGGTAATACTTCAAGTAATACCCACCCTTTGACGGATTGTGAATTTTCAGGTACCAGCGGCGAAAAGGTAAACTGCAACTCCCAAACTGCAGATTACAACTTAGATGGACTGACAGACGATTTTGACTTTGACGCAGGCTCATCTGGCTCTAAGAAAAAGCTGGTCCTTTATCGCAGTAATGCTAACGGCACTGCGACTAAGATCAATACTTATATTGAAATACCGCAGTTGTCTTCATTTTTACATGTAGGTGATATGAATGGCGATAGTTTACCTGACCTTGTAATCTACGAAAAAACAAACTCATATAGTGCTGACTCGATAAACTTCTATTACCACACTGGTAACTTTTCTTCGCCGTATTCATCGTCATATAAACAAAAACTGTTTTCTGTGAATAAACGTGCGAATACAGCAACACCTTCCGAATCTTACTCACTGGGTGGGGACTTCGATGGCAACGGCATTTCGGACTTCTATCGTGTATCCCACAGCTCCAACGATAGAGGGCAGGGAAAATTAGCATCAATTCAGCTCATGTCAGCTGATGGCAAACTTTTGACTTCATATTCTAAAGCCATAAATTGGGATGATGAAAGTGACTACACATACAGGCACGAAAATGCATGGGGTCGCTACTATCGTTTCGCAGACTTAAATGGTGACGGGCTCAAAGACTGGTTTGGTTGGTACAAGCCAAGAACCAACAGCAGCAAACTGTTTGTTAGATATAGCACAGGGAATGGGTCTTTTACTGCCCCGGTTTATACGGGCTCGAGCGTGTTTAGTCGTACCTTTATTTTTGAAGAGCGTTTTGGCTTTGGTGGTGATAGAGAAAGCATAAGAAGCGCTAAAATACCTAAATACGGCGATGCTATTAAAGTAGCGGATATCGATGCCGATGGTAAAGAAGAACTGTTGATACCGAGCGGCATCAAAGTGAGAGGTTGTTACAACGTCCCTCACTACCGTTATCGTGGGGAAAGAATTACTGAGCTATGCGGCGAAGAAATTTACACAGGGACTGTTCCAAGCGGTGAAGGGCAAGTAAAGTCTGTTACTGGTAGTTATGATCGCAGTATCTATTCATTCTCAAAACTAGAATTAAAAAATGGCAGCTTCGTTAAATCAAGTACAGACTTTATCGGGTCTGTTTATCAGTCTGCAATGGTTGATGCGCAAGGTGATGGCCTACCTGATCTTGTGTTCAATTATGGTTGTGAGAGCGGCTCAGGTGGATCTTTTTGTCGCTTCTTAGATTCAACACCAACTGGTTATGCGCAAGGCAAAGTCAACGTTAGTCGCAACTATGGTACGGGCTCTGGCACCAATGGTAGTCGCTATCGTCCATTAGACTTGTTGAACTCAGTAACAAACGGGGAAGGCCTAAAAAGTGAATGGCAGTATCGTCCACTTTCGTCGTCTGTTAGCACAGGTATTACCGGGCTCTCAAAGCTATATCAGAGCGACAGGAGTATTACTGAAGGCTACCAAAACTTTACTTCTAGTATGTATGTTGTCAATGAGTTTAAACAAGACAATGGTATAGGTGGAGATTTCGTTCGCAGGTATGCTTATCGCGGTGCTTTGTTTAATAACCAAGGTAGAGGATTTTCTGGTTTTAGGGCAATAATTGAAGCGGACATTACCAAGGGGCTTATCACACAGTCTGAGTTCCGTCAGCACTTCCCATATACAGGCAAGCTAAAGAGAAAAGCAACATTTGCACTATCTGAATACCCTAAAAATGGTCGTCCTCTAGACCCAATTGAAGACCGAGCAATTAGCCAGTCAGAAACGTCCTGGATGGACAATGCAAACCATAGCATCTCAAATGTTTATAGTATTTATGCCAATTCAAGTTATGAAGTAACGCGTGATTTAGACACTAAGAACATACTTGTTGAAAAGCGCACTAAGGTGCATTCTATCGACAGAAATGGAAATATAATTAAGTCAGAGCAGAGCCTTGAAGATAGTAGTGGCTTGGTCAAAACAACCACTGTGAACAGGTATGAGGCCAATACCTCGGATTGGTGGTTAAATATACTAAGGAGCAGCGTTGTTACTAAAGAGTCTGTTTCAAGGCGAAGCGCAAACGATCCATACAGACTGTATGGAGGGAGCGAAAAGCCTTTAGATAGCAGCACCACAATCACTACGAGTTACAGTAACTTTAGTAGCGCTCGAAAAGCACAAAGAGTCATTGTGAGTGGATCGTCAGGCGCTGGTCACCGGACCGAATATCAGTTCAATAGCTATGGTCTGCCGACTAAAATCACTAAGACGGCTCGGATTTACAATGATGCAAGATGGACTGACCAAAGCCGCGTTCAGTCAATATCTTATACGCTCAATGGCACCTCAGCTCATGAGACCGGCTACTATGTTTTTGATGTAATCAATACGAAAGGGCACTTGGTTCGTACTATCACTGACCCTAAAACAGGTCAAAAAAAATTAGTTCATAAAAAAGTAAACTCAGCTGATTACCTAACTACGGACTATACATACGATAATTACTTGCGCCCATATAGCCAAAAAGTAGAGGGTTCTCCCACGGTTTACACTGCTGTGCAAAGGGCGGGAAGCTATGCGCCTAGAGATGCCGTTAAGCAAATCAGAACAGTTGCCGCTGGTACGCCTGAACAAGTGGCATTCATTGACAAGCTGGGCCGGACCATTCGTACTATGGCTATGGGGCAAGATGGTGCTTGGATTTTTACAGACGCTACTTTTAACACAAAAGGGTATCCGCTATTTGAGTCTCAGCCGTATAAATGGGGGCAGGTCAAGTACGGTGTGCACTATGGAAACTATGACGTGTTGGGTCGTATTGACCGTAAAGTGACTGACCAACAATGTAGTCCATTTTCAAGTGGTACTATGACTGCTGAATACGCTTATACTGGTTTTAAGACCAATATTAACGTGTCTGAGTCGTGTTACAACATTCACTTAGGTGAAATGAGCCGTAGCCATAACGGTTTAAATCAATTGATTGAAACAGTTGACGCACTCGGTGGTCGTACTCGCTACGCCTATAATGGTCAAGGCCTGCCAATTGTGATACAAGATGCCAATGGGTACAATATTTTAGCCAAATATGACGCCTTTGGTAATAAACTCCGTGTTGTAGATCCAAATCAAGGTAGCACAAACTTTGTAAGTAACGGTTTTGGGGAAGTACAGCGAGAAACACGCAGTAATTCTAAATCTGTGCATTACAACGTTGATACGTTAGGTCGCGTTATTAGAAGAAGTGCTACCGGTGAGAAGACCTATACCTACACCTTTGATACAAATTCATACGGTCAGTTGTCTAGTACCGCGGGCAATGGGGTTACGCACTCTTATAGCTATGATGGACTAGGCCGCGCTATTTCACATACGGTGAGCGGTGATAATCGTAGTTTTACAACGAAGACATTCTATGATGCAAATTATGGTCGTATTAAAGGGGTACGTTATCCAAATAACCTGACTTTGGAATATATTTATGACAACAAAGGGTATCAGTCAGAAATTAGAAACAAGGCCAGTGGTTATCGTTTCCAACAGGTAACAGCACGAGATGTTTTTGGTGCGATTCAATCTCAAACTTTGGGTAACGGTTTAAAAACCAATACCTACTATAGCCGTCAAACCGGCCAAATGGTCGAGCACTATACCCATAAAAATAACACTAACCTGTTAACCATTCAGTACACCGCATATGATGGGTTTGGTAACCTAAAAGGCATGTCAGTAGCGTCGGGTAAACTCGGTGCGCGAAATGAATATGATGAGACCTATCAATACGATCATTTGCATCGTCTAAAATCAAATCAAATTCAAGGCTATACAACCATTAGCTATGATTACGATGCTGTGGGTAATATCACGAAAAAGTCTGACTATGCTACCGCCTACAATTATTCAACCCATATATCAGGCTACAGTGGTGGTGGCGCAAATGCGGTCAAGAAAGTATACAAAAACGGACGTTGGGTAGGCTTTAGTTATGATGGTCGCGGTAATATGATAAAAGGTGATGGCCTTAGCGCAGCGTCCTACAACGCCATGGATAAACCGACACGTATTACTAAAAATGGGATCACAGCAGACTTTGTTTATGGTGCAGACCATATGCGCTTCAAGCAAGTTCAAGCGGGTAAAACCACCTATTATGCGGGCAAACATTATGAAATTGACGTTGAAGGTGGTAACACCACAACGCGCGCCTACATTGGTGATGTTGCGGTTATTTCAACTAAATCAGGCGCAAGCCCGTATATTCGCTATCTGCATAAAGACCGCCTAGGCAGTGCAAGGCTTATCACCAATTCCAATGGTTATGTGGTTACTGAACGTAACTTTGACCCATTTGGTAAACCGCGTGCAGCATCGGGTGCTTTAAAGTTCACTGCAAAGTTAGATGATATTGATACAGCAAAAACTAGCCGTGGATTTACTGATCACGAGCATTTAGATGAATTAGAACTCATTCATATGAATGGCCGGGTGTACGACTATAATCTAGGTAGGTTTATGAGTGTTGACCCCGTGATTCAGTCGCCAGGAAACTCGCAATCCGTTAACCCGTATTCATATATAATGAATAATCCGCTGGCGGGGATAGACCCAACGGGGTATTGTGGTACATCAATTAAAGGTAAGCATCAACCATTTTGTGCAACATTCGGCGAGATTGAACTATCTGCTGGAAAACAAGCAACCATGATGGGAGAGCAAGTGGTTGCAAATGCTATGCGCGAGACTTACTCAGATTTGAATAGTGGTGCGCAACAGCAGAATGAGAGTATTAACAGTGCGAAGTCGATAACAGGTATACTGTCGCAAAGTGAGGTTGCAAAGAAAAGCGATGTTGGGGATAATGGTACCAATCAAAGTGGATGGACAGACCAAGACGGTAATCCAACAAGTGGCCCTCCTAACTTTAATGGGACTGAAACGGCATCAACTATACCTTTTTTCCCCGGATTGCCACCACTACCTATACCAAAAACCCCTGAGCAACTAGCTGCTGAAAAGAAACTTGCAGCAAAGCTAGGAGCCGCAGTAAAAGAAGTTGTAGCAGAGGTTAGAAGGCCTAGCTCAAAATCTCTAGAAAAAGCATTAACTGATGCTGGCAACCCTAAACCCGGGGAAGGTTGGGAAGCTCATCACATTGTTTTCTGGGGGCACAGTCATGTCGATGCAAAGGCTGCCAGAGATGCATTGAGTGAAGTAGGGATAGGCATCAATAGTGCTGACAACTTAGTGTGGCTACCAGCCAACACCAGAGTAAAGACTAGTTATGGTACTATTTCGGTTGCCCATAGAGGGGAAGGGCTGCACTCTTATAAGGCTATCAGCGCCGTCAATTCTAGAGTTCAAATGGGTGTAGACAAAGGTCACACTCGGGCAATATTAAATGGCATTAGAGGTGAGTTATCTAATGGCTATAAATTCTGGGAACAATAAAACACATGAAACTTTATCGTATATTATTTGATGAAGCGTATAAATTCTTAACTGTTAAGAATGATACCGATATACGCTTTGTGAGAAAAAAACTTTAACGATAAACTTTCATCATGTGGTCAATGGGTTCCTATGCTCTTTCGTGGGAAGAAGGTGTATTATTTTAATACAACAAGCACTGAAGACATCTTAGACTTGGAAAAATCTGAAGTGTCAATGTTTGATGGTTACATTACCGACATCAGAAGTATTGTATTCAAGGCAATAACACACTGCCCTCCCGCACTGTTTAAAATTGAGAACCACATAACCCACCCTCCTATTGCGACACAAGAATTCGTGGATGCCGTAGCTGAAAGCGGATTAACTGGTTTGATATTTGAAGAATTAACGTAGCCATAGATAAATATTCAAAAATGATCAAAATATCAACTTT
>NZ_JAKRFY010000053.1:0-6476 GCF_022347805.1 Pseudoalteromonas sp. Of7M-16
GGTTAGAAGTTTAGGTTAGAAGTTTAGGTTAGAAGTTTAGGTTAGAAGTTTAGGTTAGAAGTTTAGGTTAGAAGTTTAGGTTAGAAGTTTAGGTTAGAATTTAACATAACGTAGTTGTGAGAAATCCTTAGTTTATGTCTTCTGAGAATTAACCCAATTCATTAAAATTAGTCTTGTTGATGGCTATTTTCAAATAGGGTATATGATTGCTGAGAAATTACTTAAGTCAACTAGGTATGATGTGTTCCTTTAATTTTGTCATCTAAACGCGCTCAAATCAAGTGATCATTGCTTTGCCAAGTTTCTCTGGTTTATGTTTTTCCATAGTAAAGTTTCAAAAGGTAGATAGAAGGGGAATAACAAAAAATAGGAAGATAAATATCAATGAAAGTAAAGAGCCTACTGAAAATCATAAATACTACATTGGTTCTGTTTTGGAATGAATACACAAATTTTCATTACATTTCTAAAAGCAACCTATCCTATGTAGTTTAACCTGAAATATCGAATCTATACTTTTAAATCTAATCCTGGTAACTATTGAAAGCATGGTTTTTGTAAGTTCTATTTCGTCGTTTAAGTGGTTGAAAAATTGGACTTCAGTAAAGCCCATATTTTCAACCCAAGCATGCAGTTGATATTTTCCTAAAGTAATAGGTTAATTAAAGATAAGTAAATACCCACTTACTTACAGGCATAAGGATAGTGCTTTAATTATTCACAAAACCACGTGAAGCATAAAAGCCTTAAAGAAAGACATCCCAAATGTAATTATTTGATCGCAAGAGCGGAAACAGAATAAATTGCATTAGCCAGCTTTGGGCTATATTTATTCATATAATCGAGATTTTTGATAAAACAAAATTAATTATTAACCCGGTTAATTTAGCAGTTAAAACTTTTTCTGATATTGGTTTCCAAGTGTATTCCATAGTTAAAACTGTCTCAGTAGACTAGTTTTTACATACTAAATGAAAATGCGCAACAAAGTAGGGGTTTTATGGCGTAGTTCGTCTGTAGGCTGATAAATTTTTCTCCACATTATTGGTAAGTAAAATTACTCACGTTTCTGAGCTGGCCATTTTGTTCTATACACTGCTAAATCGCCAAATGAATTATGCTAAATGAAGATTTAAATATCAAACTTGAAACACAGCACAAACAAAATAGAAACTCAATTATTCCATATAACTCAAGCTATTGTGAGCTTTGCAAAATATGGCAGCAACTTGGCTTCTTAAGTGCATAAATATAAGCTGGCAGAAATGTACATTATAACGGCAAATAAGTTGTACAAAATGTAGACATCAAATAGATGTGTAAATAGAGATTTTTGCAAACACTTCCAATATTAGATTGGTGAATATCGACACAAAATATTGCCTGCGTGTTTTTGTCTTGATTAATTATTTCTACAAATTTTCTCAGATGTCTATGTTGCTTAAAAAGTGTAAATGTATGATGTGTTCTTGATTATCTTTAGAGTCAAAAATCATGACTATGGATCAAAAATGAACCGCTTGTTTTTGAATTAGTAAATTATTTGATATTTCACTAATTTGTGCTTGAAGCCAGCCGTCCTATACGTTAACGTGCATGGTGAGGTAACTAATGAGGAATGAGAAATGAAACCTTGGAGTCCAGACAGTTGGAGAGATTTCCCAATCGTCCAACAACCAGAATATCCAGACAAAAAATTACTGACTAATGTTGAGTCAGAGCTTAATGCTGCGCCACCACTTGTTTTTGCTGAAGAAACAAGGAGCTTGTATAAAAATTTAGCCGATGTATGTAATGGAAAGGCGTTTTTGTTACAGGGCGGAGACTGCGCAGAGTCTTTTTCAGACTTTAGTGCAACAAATATAAGAGATACATTTAAAACTCTGCTTCAAATGGCAGTTGTTTTAACTTACGGTGGTAAATGCCCAGTCGTAAAAATTGCGCGAATGGCCGGTCAATATGCTAAACCACGTTCTTCAGATTATGAAACGATAAACGGAGTCTCTTTACCATCTTACCGTGGCGACATTATAAATAATTTTGAATTTACTGAAGAAGCTCGGATCCCAGATCCAAATAGGCTAATGAAGGCTTACCATCATAGTGCGTCGACATTAAACTTATTAAGGGCTTTTGCTCAAGGTGGTTTAGCTGATTTACACCAAGTAAGTCGCTGGAATATGAGTTTTGTTGCAGCTAATCCTCTTAGAGATAAGTTCCAACAAATGGCAAACCGAATTCAAGATGCACTGGAATTTATGGAAGTCTGTGGCATTGATGCAAATGTAGCACCAAGTCTTAAAGAGACTCATCTATATACTTCGCATGAAGCATTGCTTCTTGGTTATGAACAAGCACTTACCAGACGAGATCACTTGTCAGGAGATTGGTACGACTGTTCAGCTCATTTTGTTTGGATCGGAGAAAGAACCAGACAGCTAGATCATGCGCATATTGAGTTCTTTAGAGGAATAAAGAACCCGATTGGTGTTAAAGTTGGTCCGGGTATGGATCCGGACGAGTTGATCAGACTTATTGATGCATTAAACCCGGACAATATTCCTGGTAGATTGACTCTTATCACACGTATGGGTGCAGATGTGTTGCCAGAAAAGCTACCTAACTTGGTTCGCAAAGTTAAGAGTGAAGGTCGCAATGTTGTTTGGTCTTCCGACCCGATGCACGGCAATACTGAAAAAGCGAGTACCGGTTACAAAACTCGAAGTTTCAATAATATATTACGTGAAATTAGCCAATTTTTCGCAGTACACAAATCAGAAGGAACGTACCCAGGAGGCGTTCATTTAGAAATGACTGGACAACACGTAACAGAATGTATCGGTGGTGCATATGGCCTTTCTGATGAAGACCTTGCTCAAAGGTACAGAACACAATGTGACCCGAGATTAAATGCTGACCAAGTATTAGAGTTGGGTTTCTTAGTTGCAGACTTACTCAAAGATGCAAGAGATAGAGTTTAAAAGAAAGCCGCTTTAAGCGGCTTTTTTAATATTTGTTTCGTGATAACCCTGCTTCAGCTATTATTTTCGCCGATATTTCTTCAACTGAAAACTTTGTTGAATTCAGAAATGGTGTTTTATGCTTTTTAAACAACATCTCAACTTCCCTTACTTCTATTCTGCATTGCCTTATTGACGCATATTTAGAATTGGCCATTCTCTCTTGCCTTATAGAGGCCAGCCTTTCTGGATCGATTGTTAAACCAAAGAGTTTATTCTTATGATCTATGAGAAATCGAGGAAAATTACCCTTCTCAAGGTCATCTTCTGTGATAGGGTAGTTTGCTGCTTTTATCCCGTACTGTAACGCTAGATATAGGCTCGCTGGAGTTTTACCGCTTCGACTGACACCCACCAAAATAATATCGGCTTCGTCATAATCTTTAATATTTGCACCGTCATCATTTGCAAGCGCATAATTTACCGCCGAAATACGGAAATCATAGGTCTTTTCATGAATACTGTGCGTTCTATGTACTTTTGGTACAGGTTTGACTTTTAACTCTCGTTTAACTATTTCACTCGCGTAAGACAAAAAGTCATAGCAAACCCCTTTAGAAGATAAAATAATATCGGACAATTCTGGGTTTACGAATGTAAAAAACACTAACGGTGGTTGCCCACTTGATTCTGCCAACTTATCTATTGTCGCTTTAACTGCTTGTGCTTTTTCCACAGACTCAATAAACGGCAGTGTCTTATGTTCAAATTCGACAGGAAACATCGATAAAGTTGCATGTCCAAAAACTTCTGCTGTAATGGCCGTGCCATCAGATATATAAAAAGCTGTTCTCATCTTAACCTTTTCATTACTTTTTTAGTATTTTTTCAAGTCTTGGTTTACGTAGCTATACTTACCGTTGTAGAATGCCTTCGACCTAAAGGAAGGTCAATTAATCTCTCACATTTATTACAATTTGTTTTTGGAGACAGTTCCGTGCAAGACTACGTTCTCTGGTATCAAGAATTGGGTATGCAAGACGTACCTCGAGTTGGTGGTAAAAACGCTTCTCTAGGTGAAATGATATCTAACCTTGCTAACGCTGGTGTACAAGTGCCTGGTGGTTTCGCAACCACGGCAGAAGCTTTTAATGAATTCCTTGAGCAATCAGGATTAAACGAAAAAATTCACACCATTTTAGACACCCTAGACGTTGAAGACGTCAATGAGCTGGCAAAAGTAGGTAGCCAAATCAGACAATGGGTAATCGACACTCCTTTCCAACCAGAATTAGACAAAGCAATTCGCGAAGCATATTTATCCCTTCATGGCGACCAAAGCAATGATGTATCATTTGCTGTAAGATCTTCTGCGACAGCTGAAGATATGCCAGACGCTTCATTTGCTGGACAACAAGAGACTTTCTTAAACGTACGTGGTATTGATGCGGTAATGGTAGCTATCAAACACGTTTTCGCATCTCTTTTCAATGACCGTGCAATTTCGTATCGCGTGCACCAAGGCTATGACCACAGAGGTGTTGCACTATCTGCTGGTATCCAGAGAATGGTCCGTTCAGACAAAGCATCTTCAGGTGTTATGTTCTCAATTGACACTGAATCAGGGTTTGAAGATGTAGTTTTCGTTACATCAAGCTACGGTCTTGGTGAAATGGTAGTTCAAGGTGCTGTAAATCCAGACGAGTTTTATGTTCATAAACCAACTTTAGCCAACAATAAGCCTGCTGTTGTTCGCAGAAATATTGGCTCTAAAGCGATCCAAATGATCTACTCTTCTGACGAATCTCATGGTAAACAAGTTGAAATTGTAGATATGGATCCTGCACTTTCAAATAAATTTTCTATTACCGACGAAGAAGTACAAGAGCTAGCAAAACAAGCTGTAATCATCGAAAACCACTACGGCAGACCGATGGATATCGAGTGGGCTAAAGATGGTAATGACGGCAAACTGTACATTGTTCAAGCAAGACCAGAGACAGTACGTTCAAACGAAGATTCAAATGTAATGGAACGCTTCCAGCTGCAAGAGAAATCTGAGGTTGTATGTGAAGGCAGAGCTATCGGCCACAAAATCGGCACCGGTGTAGTACGCGTATTATCATCTATTGATGAAATGGATAAAGTACAGCAAGGCGATGTACTAGTTACAGACATGACTGACCCTGACTGGGAACCAATCATGAAACGCGCTTCTGCTATTGTTACAAACCGCGGTGGAAGAACATGTCACGCAGCAATTATTGCTCGTGAACTAGGTATTCCTGCTGTTGTAGGTTGCGGAAATGCGACTGCTACTATTAAGCACGGCGACGCAGTAACAGTATCTTGTGCTGAAGGTGATACGGGATACATCTATAAAGGTCAGTTAAAATACGAAGTAATTTCTTCTCGTATTGATTCAATGCCTGACTTACCATTGAAAATAATGATGAATGTTGGTAATCCAGATCGCGCATTTGATTTTGCAAAGTTACCTCACGCAGGTATCGGCTTAGCGCGTCTAGAATTTATCATTAATAGAATGATCGGTGTTCATCCAAAAGCACTGATTAACTTTGATACTCAGTCTGAAGAACTTAAGTCTGAGATCACAGATATTATTGCTGGTTATGAATCGCCAGTAGAATTCTATATTGCAAAACTAGTAGAAGGTATTTCTACTTTAGGCGCAGCATTCGCACCAGAAAAAGTTATCGTTCGTATGTCAGACTTTAAGTCAAACGAATACGCAAACTTGATCGGTGGCCAACAGTATGAGCCGGAAGAAGAAAACCCAATGATCGGTTTCCGTGGTGCATCTCGTTACATCTCTGAAGATTTCAGAGAATGTTTTGCACTTGAATGCGAAGCTATCAAGCGTGTTCGTAACGAAATGGGTCTGACAAATGTTGAAATCATGATTCCATTTGTTAGAACGTTAGAGGAAGCCGCTAGAGTTATTGAGCTTCTAGAAGAGCATGGGTTAAAACGTGGCGAGAATGGTTTACGCGTTATAATGATGTGTGAGCTGCCATCAAATGCATTATTAGCAGATGAGTTTTTAGAATATTTTGATGGATTCTCAATCGGTTCAAACGACCTTACTCAGCTGACGCTAGGTTTGGATAGAGACTCGGGCCTTATCGCGCACTTGTTTGACGAAAGAAACCCGGCAATCAAAAAGTTACTTTCTATGGCTATAAAAACAGCCAAAGAAAAAGGTAAGTATGTCGGGATTTGTGGACAGGGCCCATCGGATCATGAGGACTTTGCCGCTTGGTTGGTAGAGCAGGGTATTGACACGGTATCTCTTAACCCTGACACAGTATTAGAAACTTGGTTGTATTTAGCTGAAAAATTCAACAAATAAGTTTTCAACCACTGCGCCTGGATGTCTCTAGGCGCAGTTCTCGCACACTTCAACACTTCAACACTTCAACACTTCAACACTTCAACACTTCAACACTTCAACACTTCAACACTTCAACACTTCAACACTTCAACACTTCAACA
>NZ_JAKRFY010000054.1:0-2327 GCF_022347805.1 Pseudoalteromonas sp. Of7M-16
GCCGTTAGCACCCTCTCTTGCTTCTTTCTTTATGACAACTTGGCCCGCTCGATAGGTAAAATGAACACCTTGTGCTTCTATGTATTCATTTCTTTGTTTAAGCCGACGGTAGTCATCAAATTGTTGGAACACCCTGCCAAATTCATCAAATGTTGACAGTTGTACAACACACTGGCTGCTATCGACTGATGCAAGAGATGGAGATATGCGCACATCTTTACTAGAAGGGAATTGGGGTGGATGTCAACTGTATTCTTATTCCTTGCTATTGCCATAAAAAAAGCCATCCATACTTTAACGTTCAGTAAAGCATAGACGGCTTATTAGACTATTCCCAAATTTGGTTGGGTGTCACATGTATTTCACAACATGTATTTCACCTTTGACCTTACTCAAAGAAATTTAAAAATGCACCATATTTTTCATAGTTAAAAGTTTTAGTTAAACTTCTTGATCTTATATCAAAGGATATTACTTTTCTAACCTCCGATAGATGCCAAAAAGAAAACTCTCTCTTCGTACCAAAAACATTATCTTCAACTAGTTTTATAAGGTTTACTCTTGCCAAATCCTCTGAAATTAACTCAACCTTTTCACCTTTATAAACAAAGTAATATTTTCCAAGTTCACTTCTTGCTAGTACTCCCTGACTGCCAACATCAACAAGCTCTAATTCATTAATCAGACTTTGAAAATTATACCTCCCTCCCACACTTTTAAAAACACCAATACCATAAGGATACCCAAGGGATATATATAATTTCGAATTATGAACTTTCGCTAAAAATGGCTGCATATAGCTCTGACTAGAAAACTTAGACTCAACACCAATTATTGGGGTTATAACCTTAGTGTTAAAATCATATAAACAGGGGTATTTATTATCACAAACAAAAAAAATAATTTTTTCATTAATAACATTTAAACCTTTCCCATCTAAATCTACTATAATCTCCCCAGATTGAGCGTCAACAAGGTAGATCTTTCCTAAACCATTATTATTCGTCACCTCAGCTATGTATGATACTTCATCGAGTAAAAATACTTTATTAACCTGACCAAATTCAGTCAATGTTTCGACGTTGAAATTTTCCAGCTTCTTTCCGCTCTGAATATCAACAATCGTAAGAACATTGTCTTTTAAGAAAGATCCTTTTAAAGAAGCTGCTTGCGCATCAGCCGTTACAATAATAAATAATATAAAGATTAGCCTAATCATTAATACCGTCCGTTTGATAATAGCCTTCTTGTAGCAGAGGCGTAGTCTTGACAATTATGAGAAAAAAGTCTGTAGTCACTAGCAGCCCAACCATTGCCTGCATTATAATGATTCTTAAAAGAGTCCACATTAAAACTAGAGCCTCTAGTAAAAGCTTTGCTGCTATAGTAAAAGTCTCCAATTGAGGTCTTATTTAATTCAAAATCATCACCCACCCCATACTTAGCACCTGTAAAACCTCTATTATGAAGCGCACCATTCTTATCTATTATGAACATATGTTCATGTAATACTTCTTGGTTGTTAATGTCATTAGCTCTAGTTGAACCACTTTCGATATACGCAAATCCACCAAGCTCTCTTTTACCATAAAATATTTTAGTTTGTCCTTTTTTCCAGCCATACTTTTCTTTAAGGTCATCTAAAGTCGTAGGCCCTTTGTCCCAAGTAAGTGCAGCCCTCGCTTCCTGATTCAACAAATGCATCATCGCAGCACTCCTTGCGCCATTTGAGAACTTACCACCAGTAAGCGCACTCGCTGTACCACCAACAATAGCCGCTATCGCTGTCCGCCCTGCAATTGCTGGCCATGCACGGTTATTCAAATTAAACCCGGCATTACCCATTGCCATCTTGGTAAAGCCAGCCGAAATAAATCCATGGCCGAATTTACCACCTGACAGGACACTAGATACTCCACCCACAACTGCATGACTTCCAGCCCATTGCAATTGCTGGCCCAGTTCCAAGTCTCCGAATGATAAATTTGATCCTGGCTTAATACCGAATTCAGCTTTAAAGTGTTTACCTATTTGCTGGAATGCGAGAGCAGAGACCGCCGCAATAGCACCACTCTTTAACGCAGAACCAACATCCCCCGTCACAGCATAGCTTTGCGCAGTATTGTATATCCCCAAACAAGTCGGCGCCGCTGCATTACATGCTATCCCAATCCCAACCTGAACAGCGGCATTAAGGACTGGTACTTTAGCCAGCGTTCTTAAAATTGTAACATTAACATGACACCCAATCCTATTTATACCACAACTACATCCCTGCTAGTTTCAAATCAGAAATAAACCTCTAAAAAATGCTCAATTCGCGTCGA
>NZ_JAKRFY010000055.1:0-2453 GCF_022347805.1 Pseudoalteromonas sp. Of7M-16
GATATGTATTGGTATAAAGGCGCGGGGTAATATTGAGTTGATTTTTCGTTCTGAGTCAATCTAGAGTTGGACTTTTTTATTAATATTAAAATATTCCTAATTGTGATTTTTCTCCCCCAGTGAACATAAATAGACAGTGAATTTTTATATTGTAGATATAACGTTGAAGGTGTTTGGTTGTAATTCCGCCAATTATTAAAAATGCGCCTGTCTAGCTTTTATGTGTCTGCCTGTCTAGCTTTTATGTGTCTGTCCAATTTTTCTTTTTTTCAGTCATTTTTTTTGTCAAATATTTCTCTTTTAGCCAGTTTGATTTTTTATTGCGAATGGAACAGTCCTGAGAGTAAAGGTTCAACCTGTAAATATTTTGCGGGGTGTCTTAGGCTTAAAATAAAGGGGCTCTATAACTGCCATTCAATCTTAATTATATCTTTGAGGTTGCGAGGGAATATAACTGAAAAGGCATTAATAAATAAAATGGAATAATCAACGTGATTTAATTTCATTTTATTACCTTTATTGTGGAAATTAGTGGATGTTAGGGATGTAAATCTAATATCATCTAGCTGTACTTGTATGGAAAAAAGCCAATTCTACTACTTTCCGTACTCTCAGCGTTGAACATTCAAGCGGCGATGGCGCATAGTACAGGGTTTTATGCAGATAAAGATAACAACCAAGTACTGACGTTTGAGCCTCAATCGATGAAAATCAAAGAAGTCATCAACTCAATAGGGGATAGCCCATATCCTATCGACAAAGCTGGCGATGGACAGGTCTATGTGACTACCAGAAACACGCAATCTTTGGATGTAATTTCTAGCCAAACGTTAGAAATAGGTGGTGTGATCCCCCTAAACCACTTTCCTCGTTCTGTAACTTATAATAAAAGTAAAAAGTTGGCAGCTGTATCGGGTACCAAAAAAGCGGTAACAAGCATCATTGATACAACGAGCAACGAAGTGATTGCAACGGTTGGTAACGAAACTACGCTAACAGTCAATGACTTTGGTGGAGGCCTAGCCACCGGGCATCCATTTTGGGTAAGTGAAACACAGTTTTTGATTTTGGACAGAGCTCGCAGAACATTAGAGCTCTATGAAGTTGGGATTGAACAAGACAGTTTTGTTATTTCGCATAAATATACACTAGCTACACCTACTTCTGTGCATCATATAATGTCTACACCTAATGCAACTGGCTGGAATAAAAATGTCTTCTATGCGGTATTGGAAGGCTCACCAAAAAATGGTGTAGCGCCAGGTATTATGGCATTTGAACTATCTGATAATAAACTGTATCAAAAGCAGATTAAACATATGCCAACTACGGCTACAAATGTTGAGACAATGGGTGCACATCACGCTTCTTTTCACCCCGATGGCGTTCATATTTATTTAGGATCAAACGAAGGCACAACCTTTGTCATTAATAGCGTATCAATGGAAGTAATTTCCACTATCGAAACGGGTAAAGGCAATGGTCATACAACAATGATCCCAGGTCGTATGTTGGCAGTGTCAACCAACCACACTGATACTTATATGACGGTGATAGATTTAAATACACACAAAAAGGTGACAGATATTGAGGTGAGCCCGCCAGCTTCTTCAAAAAGCCGAAAAACTCAGTCGCATACATCTTCTTTTGATCCAAAAAATGATAGATATTTTTATACAGCTGCGAGTGACGATGGTCGAATTCTTGAAATTGACTTAGACACGTTCACTATTTCGCGTGAGATTGAGATGTCTGGTAGTTACCCGATTCAGGGGACTTTTGTTTGGTAACACCAAAAAGGCGTAATTAAACATAATACATGGGCACCGTAAATGTAAGACTGTGTGCCCTTTAATCTTTTTAGATTAAATGTTCGTAGCAATATTTTCTCATGAAACGTGGGCTATGGTAGCTCCATACTCTTCTGAGCTTTTAACGATATTTAATTCCGTAAAATATAAGAAAGTTAATAATGCGAATGATGTGCATAGGAATTTAATAAAGGCTATTCGTCAAGGCAGCTTCAGCGCTTAAATTAATACCAATTTCTAATCTATAGCTAATTGCATCAATAGTAATAAAAAACCACCTTTGCTAGCTATAAATACATGTTGACATATGTTACGTTCATTTTTTAAAAACTCTAGGCTTGTCTTCAGCAGTACTCATCAGCTTAATAATGGGAATTGATATGTACGAAATTCTGATAATTTTAATTGCTGTAATTTTAACAGGTGTACATTTTTTCCTTAAATTATCGGCAGAAAGCCGAAGACACAAAGCCATATATTTTGTTCAGTTTTTCGCACTATACACAAGCTTTTCAATTACTGAACACTTTTTTGAAAAAACTGACGGTCAGTTTGTTATAGGTGCTTTGGGTTTCCTCCTGTTTATTGTTAACTTATTGCTCATGGTTTCTAAGAGGAAAAACTAAATGTGGTGTATAAGAG
>NZ_JAKRFY010000056.1:0-1765 GCF_022347805.1 Pseudoalteromonas sp. Of7M-16
GCCTTACGCATCGTGATATACAGTGATAATACTTGGTATCCACCAAGCTTATTTGTCTCTTCCTTGCTATTGCCATAAAAAAGCCATCCATACTTTAACATTCATTAAAGCATAGACGGCTTCTTACACTATTCCCAAATTGGAATGGGTGTCACATGTATTTCTGTCGTACCAAACTAACTTGTCTCTTCCTTGCAATCGCCATAAAAAAAGCCATCCATACTTTAACGTTTAGTAAAGCATAGACGGCTTATTAGACTATTCCCAAATTTGGTTGGGTGTCACATGTATTTCCACTTGCATATTGAATTCGGCATATACACCTGTATATAGCACTCCACATGGACCACAAATTTGATAGATACGACCACACAGGTCAAATAGGCGTGACCAAAAAATCGGCGAAACGCGACCAGAAACAAAAAAGCCCCAGCAAGTGCTGGGGCTTTGGGTTGGATGTTTTTTATATGTTTACCTTAAATATTCTTGCAAACATAACTCTTAATTAAGCCTAATTCATAATTTGACTCTATGTCATAGCCATTTTCTTTAGCCGAATGAAGCGTATCTTCAAAAGAAGGCGCAGTTAGAGTATTATTAGCTATTTTCTTTTTTAAGCTAATTAGATATAAATCCGCTGTGAGCCAATATGTATCACGATCTCCAAATGATAAGGCGCAATCAGTGAAAAATGTTGGCAATTTATAAAGCTCTACAGAATGAATATAGTCATTAACTATACTCTCACTATTGCTCTTAATATAAGTTAACCAAGATTTAAGCCGTGTTATGGTTTCTTGCAAATCTTCAGTAACACCAAATTTACCTTCATTAATGGATGAGGCTTGACAAGCGATCCCAAAAGACAATCGATTTTGCACAAGTTTTATTGGAATGCCTGTAAGAATATTCATTGCCTGTGCGACGTCATTATCTACAATACCTATAGAAACTAACGGCGTATCTCCATATTTATCCCAATTAAGATCTACAGCAATCGATATGTTCTCTGCACCATGTAAACTAAAAACTCGGTGACCTTTTTCATTTAAGACTCTTTTCAAGCCAAAAGCTTTTAACACAGCCTCTATTTCAGCAAGTTCTTGTTTAGTTTTATTTTCATTCATAACTATAATCCAGGTATTGGAACTGTAAATAATTCCACTTGAGTAGGTCCAAAAACTCTATTGGGACTCCCGACATGCGGTATGGTAGGAGCTCTGCTAATATATCCTCCGGATGATTGAATAATAGTATCTAGCCTAATCTGCCTACTCGTTGGTACTGCCCAACCAGACTTCACTTCGATAAAAGCATAAGGTGATCCATTAGCATTAAAGATCGTAATATCAGGATACCTGAGTTCGAAATCACTACCTACCCTTAGTGTCACTCCACCAAGCACTGCATACTGACCTTCATCCAAGACAAGCATATCAAATACTTCTTGCTCTGCCCATTTTCCAGTCATGCGGTTATAAGCAATTGTACTTAGACCCTCTTCAAGCTCCAATAACCAGTCCGGTCTTTCTGTCTTGTGAACTGCACCATTTGGATAACACTTATTACAATTAGCCTCACCTTGCTGAATACTCATGCTCGCCTGATTCAACACATACTGCATTGCCCCAGTACGAGCGCCATTAGAAAACTTTCCGCCTGTTATCTCCGATACTGTACCACCAATTATCGCTGAAATAACCGTGCCTTTTACAATTTGGCTCAGCTTTAAGTCTCCACCACCGGGTAAAAACACACCTCCAAC
>NZ_JAKRFY010000057.1:0-1644 GCF_022347805.1 Pseudoalteromonas sp. Of7M-16
CAGGGTTTGACTGTCAACTTTGCCTATCAAGGTTGGCGTTTAAGTGCCAAGTTGGTTGCGCAACTTGCCACCAATTTGGCGCGCTTGCTAGAGGCGTTGCAATCACAGGTGGATAAACCGCTGGGCCACATTCAATTATTAGATGCACAGGCGCAGGCAAGTGTGCAACAACTGGGGGTTGGCCAGCAGCAAGTATTACCACAACAGGATGCATTGGCGCTGTTTGAACAGCAGGCAAAGCACACGCCAGCGGCCATTGCGGTGCGCAATGAACACAACGCGCAGATAAGTTATGCCGAGCTTGATGATCGTGCGAACCAGCTAGCCCATGGGTTGCTGGCAGCCGGGTTAACCGCAGAGATGCCGGTGGCGGTGAGCATGACCCGAGGCATTGAAATGATCTTGGCGATTTTAGCGGTGAGCAAAGCCGGTGGTGTATATGTGCCAATCGCAGTGGAACTACCGGACGAGCGCCGAGATTATATTTGCCAACACAGTGGCGCGAAGCTGGCACTGACGAATACCGCTATGGCATTTGCCGATGAGGTGACTTGCTTAAATGTGGCGGAGCTGTCATTCGATACCTACCCGCAAAGCAAACCGAGCGCGGTGCGCCATCATGACCAGCTGGTGTATACGCTGTATACCTCGGGATCGACAGGACTGCCGAAAGGGGTGGCCATCAGTCATGGCAACCTACTTAATTTCTTATTGGGCATGCAGCAACAATTGGGTCTTAAAGGGGCGCAGAATGCACTGGCGTTGACCTCATTGTCCTTTGACATTTCCGGGTTGGAAATATACTTGCCACTGATAAGTGGTGGCACAGTAACCGTGGCACAAAACGCCACCACCCTCACGCCAGAATTATTGGCCGAGCAAGATCTATTGCAAGCGACACCAGCGGGCTGGCGCAGTCTACTGGAACTGGATTTACTCACCGCAGTACAGGGCAAATTCGCCTTGTGCGGGGGAGAAGCACTGCCGGCAGAATTGGTCGATGACTTGGCGGCAACGGGGGTCACACTTTGGAACATGTACGGACCGACGGAAACCACGATTTGGTCCAGTTGTTACCCGGTTACGCAGACACCGGTGCACTTGGGTGAGGCAACGCTGAATACGCAATTGTATGTGTTAGATAATCAACTGAATCTGTGTCCACAGAGGGTGGCGGGTGAGCTGTATATCGCGGGAGCCGGATTGGCGCGCGGGTACTTGTCTCGTCCAGAGCTCAGTGCTGAACGTTTTGTGGCAAACCCGTTTGCGGATGATGGCAGTCGTTTATATCGTACCGGCGATTTGGTGCGTTGGAATCATCAAGGTGAACTAGAATATCTAGGTCGAACAGATCATCAAGTTAAGATCCGGGGTTATCGCATAGAGTTGGGCGACATTGAAGCCCAGCTGTATCGCTGCGTAGGTGTCAGTGAAGCGGTGGTAGTTGATGATGACAGCACGGGCAGTACACAGTTAGTGGGCTATGTATCTGGTGAGCAGTTGGATACAGAGACCATAGGTGCAGCGCTCAGTGAGCGATTACCAGATTATATGGTGCCAGCGCTGATAGTGGTGCTGGATACAATGCCACACAATAGCAATGGTAAAATTGATAGAAAAGCCCTACCTAAACCACAGTGGCAG
>NZ_JAKRFY010000058.1:0-1597 GCF_022347805.1 Pseudoalteromonas sp. Of7M-16
ACCAATGCACATCATTTTTAGCGGCATGTGCTCTTAACACAGTTTGCGAACCCGCAAAGTTACCGTAGTGACTTCTAAAACTTTGTATCCTATCCAGCCAGGTCACTTCTTCAATTTTCAGTGATATTAGAATATTGGGCATGCTCTTTGGTATATATCCTCTCTTTTTGGGGTGGACATGGCGACCCGTCCAGTCAACTAGCTCAAGATAATCTAATAATGAAAAGGGCAATGTGTTTGCATGCTCCCTCGCACCAAACGGTTTTAGTGATTTAGGTTGTTTAGCTTGGCTCTTGGCTTCATTTAGATTTGATTTCTTTGCGTTTGATTTGGTGTTTTTGAAGTGCTTTATGCGCTCTTGAATCGATGTAAAGTCACTATTCTCAAGATTATTTGCCATGTTGGCACGAATTGGATTTAAGTCTACATAGGCCATACAACTGAGCAGCGCTGTTTCGTCGAGTAAGGCTTGAGACTTATATCGCCCTTCCCAGTATTTACCCGTGCAGTTATCTTCTTTGTTTGCTTCTTTTGCAATGTACTCATTAAGGTTTTTCATAAACCAACTAATGTCAAACAGCCTAGCTCGCCACTTTTCAACTAACTCAGATACAAGCTGTTGGTCTGCCTCACTAAGAGCATCACCGTTTCGCTGCTTATCTATGATGGGACTACCCTTGTACAACTTATACCATCTAGATATTACCTCGTTATCTGACCAACTAAGTGCTTGCTGACTATTCACTTTGACCACCAAATGATAATGATTACTCATGATGGCATATGCTGCTATTTCAATCGCAAATACACGACTTAGCAGTTTTACTCTCTCGACTAACCATGTCCGTCTATGGTCAAAGTTTTTGCCTGTATACTTATCGTCTCCGCACAAAAAAGCACGGCGTACACACCGTGCTATCAAGTGATAATAAGACGTCGACGACAGATCTATCAGTGCTTTCCTTGCTCTTGTCATATCTATTCAACTCAAATAAAGCTGGGTATTTAAACAGTAGTCAAGCAACCTAATTTATGCAAAGAATTTGTGCCTGTCCTATTTGGTTCTTTTACTGAAGCCACATACTGTTCAACTAACTCATCTTTTTTTTCTATAAAGCTTTCTATAAAAGCTCTAAAGAATTTTTCATCAAAAACTTGTTCAATAGGTAATACCCTGCCATCTCGCAAAACTCGATAATTCAATGGGTGCTGGGTTGTTAAACAATAGTCTTCCGCCATGTCAAAATCACTAACTTTCCCCCATACCTTTGCAAGGCAACTATCATAAATGCCGTATTGAACTCGTGGAACACTCCCTACTTTATGGATAGATATAATAACCCCAATAGAGTATCGTTCATCGATACGATAAAAATATATAAGGGAACTATCAACCGACGGACCTTTTATAAACCCATAACTTTCAACAATTTTTTTCAGTTCTGCCTTTTTCATAACATCAATCTTGATCTTGGTAGTAAATCCTAAAGAATTTAACACCCGAATTCAAGTTCCAAGTGCACCACTCATATTTTCAAGTGAAAAGGCTTCTTTCGGCGTCTGATAATCTAAACTTTTTCTGGGCCGGCTATTAATT
>NZ_JAKRFY010000059.1:0-1519 GCF_022347805.1 Pseudoalteromonas sp. Of7M-16
AATGTAAGTGGTCGCACATTTACATTAGCAGAAGCTGAGAAGTGCCTTATTTCTATCTTGTTTTTATACTTGGTGCACTTGCATGTTGAATTCGGCTTTCCACTGCACACCGCGCTGGCGTGATTGTACAGAAAAAAGGCGCTCACTGAGCGCCAATTTTGAATGGATGTCACCTCAAATTTTGTCTTCCCAAATTTGAGTGGGTGTCACATGTATTGCTTCCAGCTAATGCTGGGGCTTTTGAATGGGTGTTTTTTATTTATTGTTTCCTATATTTATGAATTGAAATAAATGAAGTATGCATACAGTCATCTATATTACTTTTTAAACGACTTTAATTCTGAAGAGCAAGATGTAGCGCCACAATATAATAAGGAAATAACAATGGTATCATCCTCAAACTCATAAATATTGTCTACAACCCCTCCTTCGAACTCATAGCTTTCATTATTAATAATGAGCAATGATGAAATCATGCCAAAGTTGAAATTTAATGATATTTTGTAGTTACCATTATGAAGACTTCTCCATAAAGCATAATCACCACCCAACTTCACACTTTCCTTGAAATTCAATACATTTTCTAAAATGCCATTCATAGCTGCAACATGTTTGCTTCTTATGGCTTTGGTATCCAAATGAGATAGATCAACTTTACTTTCAGTAAACTTTCCGCTCCGATAATAAACCTTTTTTATTTTAAACTTCTTGTCAGGTAAGTAATAAGAATTAAGAAACCCTCCTCCTTCGAAGCTACTCAACCCGTGTTTAACTCTATAATTATCTATTGGAGATAGCCTTAAGGAGTTGGCACAAGCAGTTATTGAAAAAAATGATAAAAATAAAACTAGTATTACTTTCATTAATCATACCTCGATAAAAAACGCGTTTCCCATGAGGAGTTCTGATAACCTCTATTTGAATTGTAAGATGGCATCCCCTTTGGAAAATAGCCATCATGATAGATACCATATGCTCTAGCAGCTCTTAACCTCAAATCGCCTGAACGATTCCAAGAGTGATGATATCCAGCGGCAAAAACCTTAACGGAAACCTCTAGGTTATATTCCCAATAATGAAGCAGTCTATCGTAACTCTCTCCATAAAGACCAGCTGTATACCGTGTAACTTGTCCAAGACCAGCAGCGCTAGAATTTGGATCTGGCGTAATTAGCGGTGTGCCATCACTTTCGAATTGTCTAAAATCTGATTCTGCCGATACCATAGCAACAAGTGCTCGTTCTGGAACGTCGTATTCTACCGACAGAGCTCTAAGTTTTTTTTCAATCTTTTCCCTAGAGGGGTTTTGATTTCCAACACCAAAAGCATTATAAATCTCCCTAATCGACTCAGCCGTCTGATTCAACACATACTGCATTGCCCCAGTACGAGCACCATTGGCAAATTTTCCACCTGTAAGCTCCGATACTGTACCACCAATTATCGCTGAAATAACCGTGCCTTTTACAATTTGGCTCAGCTTTAAGTCTCCACCACCGGGTAAAAACACACCTCCAAC
>NZ_JAKRFY010000060.1:0-1467 GCF_022347805.1 Pseudoalteromonas sp. Of7M-16
GCCTTACGCATCGTGATATACAGTGATAATACTTGGTATCCACCAAGCTTATTTGTCTCTTCCTTGCTATTGCCATAAAAAAGCCATCCATACTTTAACGTTCAGTAAAGCATAGACGGCTTATTAGACTATTCCCAAATTGGAATGGGTGTCACATGTATTTCTTTTTTCAACCAATATAACCATTTTCTATCAGATAGAACAATACCGCAGTAACAAGTATAAATAGCAACAGTTTTTTATCTTTCCTTCTATTTTTAATGCGATAATCTTCTTGAGAAATAAAGATTAAAGGGGAAAGCTTAACGTCCACTAATACTGACATTGAAACTAAGAAAACTATTCCTAAAATAACAAATAAAGAGTCAATTGAGTACAGCACTAAAAAAAGTGGAGATAATAGTAATGAAATAAAAGATACCCAACCTACAGTCCTATATTTTCTATAATAAACAAAACCACAATTCTTGCACTTGAAAGGGAAAAGTTCACATGCAAAAAAAGCTTTGAATGTAAGATTTTTATTACAATTTCTACAGCTATTCACCATAAATGCCAATCCCATTTTGAATTAAATGCTCTACGTTCAAATTATCCCCATATGTTTGAGATGCTCTCAGCATACCTCCAAATAAAGCCAAAGATGCGGCAGGTCCTCCAGCATAATATTTCACACCCATTGTCATAGAAATTCGTCCAGTTAAGTAGGCCTGAGATGCATCATTTTGTGCGGAAATATCATATAAATCATATAAGCCTTTATTGACCTCTGCTTGAGTATTAGGCTCGTGTAAATACTCATAAATTGCGCCCCCAATTCTTGCAGAGTCATTGTATAATATATCAAAGTTTGCAGCACAACTTTGTGATCCTGTGGCCAATGAACATGCACCGTAATAGTAAAATTTACCTGCATGCTTTGTTACATGCCATGAATCTGAAACAAATGATATTGCACCATCAACCACCAATTCAGGCAAAGACTTTTCTTCATTCATAGCACGACTAGCTACTTCTTTTCGAAGCGCTGCCCTCATCTCCGCATTCAGCGCATGCATCATCGCCGCAGTCCTAGCACCATTAGCAAACTTACCACCAGTAAGCGCACTCGCTGTACCACCAACAATCGCCGCTACAGCCGTCCTCCCGGCAATTGCATCCCAGTTTCGGTTGTCCATATTGAAACCAGCATTACCCATGGCCATTTTGGTAAAGCCTGCCGATACAAAGCCATGACCAAACTTTCCACCAGAAGCAACTGAGGAAATCCCTCCAACCAAGGCGTGACTTCCTGCCCACTGTAATTGCTGGCCTAAATCTAAATCAGCAAACCCAAAACCTTTTTTTATGCCGAATTCAGTCTTAAAATGCTGCCCAACCCCATAAAATGCTTGAGCCGTTAAGCCTCCGATTACTCCTGCTCTGAGTGCTTGAGATGAACTCCCCCCCATTGCACGAGTAAACTCA
>NZ_JAKRFY010000007.1:0-229637 GCF_022347805.1 Pseudoalteromonas sp. Of7M-16
TTTTTCCCTCATAATATTTTTCAGTTCGTCTGATATTGCATCCATTTTATCTAGGCTTAAAGTTGCACTTCTGGTTTGTGCAGACACGGGTTCTCCTTTATCTTCTTTAGTTAAAATAGGTTGATTGAGTGCCAACTGCGCAAAAGCGAGTAAAACGACGGCCTCAAAAAACGGCAGAAGCTTCAACCATGGTAGCTTCCAACCGGTTAAGGTTGGAACGTAAGAGAGTGAGTAGCAAAGCCAAACAATTCCCCACAGCATCAACATGATCCTAAACCAGTCCAGTGATCTGGATTGTATTTCTGCAAAGCGCTCCATTAATTGCTGACGATGTCTGGCGTGAACTTGCAGTGCTTTGATGAAATAAAAGGCATTGAACACCATAAATACCAGCATATTTGCGACACAAGTGTACAAGGCGACTTTAAAATGCTCTGGATTACGAGTCGCGGGATCTGCCAAAGCGAGCTTTTCTGCTGATGTGAATCCGATTGCAAATGGCAGCATCACAAGTATCGCAACCACGGGCCCAATCATGGCCAGAGCATAGCTTTTCTTGGAAATAGACAGGTTTGGTGACATAGTTGCACAGGCATAAAAAAACAACGCGGGACCGAGCAGGATACGGACTGGCATTTGCATGCCTACTAAAGCAGGGAAGTACTGATATGCTCCAGTATAAATAACGAGTTCTCCGCTAACATGTATAAGCAGCAAGAATAATAGCGCGATGAGGTAAGTTGTTTGTGGCTGTTTGGGCTTGTTCACAGCTTGCACAAGCGCAAGTAAAATTGCGCCCCACATACCGGAATAGATGACGGTGTCTAAAACATCCATAATTTCCCTCATACTAGATATAGTAGATTTAAACTCGCAGTATAGTATGTATGTGTAACACCCATGTAAAGATGAAGGAGTCAGGCTATTGAATTTTAATTAATAAATTTATGAGCAGAAAGTAATGACTAGATTAATCAATTTTATTGACTGATTTTAGCGGCCTTGCCAATTGTTAGGGATAATCTAAAAAGACTAAGTGGTACATTTATTTTTTAAGGGAGTAGGGAGCTAGTTGCTAAGTTACTATGAGCTTCATTCGCTGTAATTAGGCTGCCATCAGAGCAACATCTTTTGAATATTCATGGCCATAATGATTTGGTGTTTAACTGAATTTACAGCGGTTTGGCGCATTTCTATCTACTATTGTAATGGATGTGTTATTTATCAATAGTCGAAAATTGATGATAAGCGAGCGTGTATATTGATCCCGCAATCCATATCGTCGGTATAAATTTTTAGTCCAAAATTAAGGAGTGCCAATGCGTTGTTTATCTGCGAAAGTCAATTTAGTGGTACAAAGCTGTATAGTGCTAAGTGGTTTAGCTTCGGGCAGTGTTTGGTCAAGTACTAAAGCAGTTGAAAACAGCGTTAATTATTGGCAGCAAGCCCCCAGCTTACCCGTTGCATTTCAAGAAGTTTATCCGGCTGTATTTAAAGAGCGGATAATCACAGGAGGAGGATTTACTCCGTCTCAGTCACCGTCATTTTTTGGACTTGGGCCAACCAAAGATGTATATATTTTGAATCCACCAACGGGTCAATGGCAAAAAGCCCCATCGTTGCCCGAGCCGCGTCATCATTTGGGCATGGTTAGTAATCGACACTATGTCTATGGTATTGGTGGCTACGCCGGGCCTAAAAGCAACGCGTGGCAAATCAAAAAGTCTGTGTTCAGGTTGGATGGTAAATTTCAAGCTTGGCGTTCTGGGCCCACTTTACCAATCCCTCTGGCAGAATCTGTGTATGCCAACGTCGGAAAGTATATTCACGTTATTGGCGGCAAAACAATCTCTTCCGAAACAGGCAAAAATGTCGACTCAAACGCCCACTATGTTCTGGTCAACAATGCTTATTGGCGCAAAGCAAAGCCTGCTTCGATTAAACGAAATTCCGCAGCAAGTGCTGTGGTTGGTGACAAAATTTATGTGTTTGGCGGGCGTTCCGCGAGTGAAGGCAGCAAAAACTTAAACCATGCGGAAGTCTATGATACAAAAATGGATACATGGACCACAATAAGCCCGCTACCTGTGGCTTCGGCGGGGCTTTCAGCCAGTGTACTTGATGGCAAAGTGATTGTGACAGGTGGAGAAGTGTTTGGCCCTAACCACCAGTGGAAATTGGGAAAAGCGTTTAAACATGCTTGGCGCTATGACCCAGATACAGACAAGTGGGAGACGTTACCCGATATGCCACAAGCACGGCATGGCCATGGCTCTGTGACACTGAATAATACTCTGTATTTGATTGGCGGCGCGGCAAAAGTTGGACCACAAAATACATTGCAAAGCACGTTATCATTGCAAGGAAATAACGAATAGAAAAGTGATGTAAGAGAGTAACGGCTTAAGTAAAAGGTTACTCTCAGTGAAATTCGTAAAAAAACCGCAGTATTTCCACTTAATTGCAGTACTGCTAGCTTCTTATTTGAAAGAGTAATGCGATGTCAAAGCAACGCTTTTACTTCACCAAAACTCAGTTGCGCCTGATATTTCTCATCGTCGCTTTGCCGCCATACATTCTTTCGCAATCTGCGGCAGTTCGCCAAGCATAATCATAATCCCAAGAGTAAAACTGCTCATGCCATAGTAAGACACCATTTTTGTGGCGATATATCTTTAGTCCGACTGGGTTTGCTTCCGGTTCCCACGTGTGCTGAATCAGGACAATTACTCTCAATAAGGCGGTGGCGCAATGACAATTTACTTTTTAGCGATGTAAGAGACAGAGCAACCTACTTCATAATGCAGAAATTTGGATTTTTCAGCCCTCGCCAACTGCCGATATCGCATAGCAGTAGTGCTCGTTTCTGTGGCTATAAGAGCGTACTACTTTCAGTCGCTGGCTTTCTCTTAAAGGCGATCCCACGCGCGTCGTGCTTATTATCTGAAATGAGGTATTTTCAACGAACTAGCAATCACGTTGATGGGGTTAGCCCCTAGCAACTAACCGCTAGCCAATAACATGTACTAGACTTACTTAAAAAGATACTTTGTATAAAGTAGTAACGAATACTGAGCTACTTTTGGATTTAGAATAATTGAGAAAGCATGAAATATTATTTGATGATGATCTTGTTTTATTTTTCGCTGCCTTGCGCACCTAGCAGCGGTGAAAAAATAACACTCTATACAGAAGAATTCCCCCCTTACAACTTTTCGCAACAAAATGAAATAAAAGGAATAAATACCGAAGTTGTGATGGAAGCATGTAGGGTTTCTGGTATTGACTGTGAATTAGTACTGTTGCCTTGGGCAAGAGCCATGAAAAATACAAAATTAAATAAAAACTCAGGCTTGTTCTCTACCTCGCGCACCCCGGCCAGAGAAGATAAGTTTAAGTGGGTTGGCCCTCTTGTTTACAGTGTTACCTGCTTCTATAAGCTTAAAGAAAACAAAGATTTGATTATCCATTCAACTGACGATCTTAAGCATTTTACGATTGGTTTAATGCGCCTTGACATCTATCAATTAGTGTTTGATGACTTACAGCTAAAAGAGGGAATACACTACTTAACATTTGCTGAAAAGCATCAAGAAATGGAGCTGTTTAAAAAAGGAAAGCTGGACTTAATCATAGGTTCTTCTGTTACGTTGGGAGCCCAACTAAAAAAAGCAGGGTTAACTTTTTCAGATGTAGAACCTGTCTTTGTTCTAGAGCACAGATCTTTAAAAGGAAATTATTTAGCAATGAATAAAAATATCGATGATGTTATTGTGAAAAAACTTCAACGCTCTATTGATTATTTGAAGCAAAATCTGCATGTAGATACTATTGTCGAACAATACCTTCCTTATCCAAATCAGGTATATAAGAGCCATGCTAAGAGGCTTGGACAGTGCTCCGGAAAAACGACCATTTATTAATCAAAACTATACTTAAAGATTTTATGGCCCTGCAAAGTCGTATCACAGCGTTTAAAGTACACAAAGGGTATGTAACTTGGAAGTACTACGACAATAATGGTTCAAGTGGCACAATGGCAAGATCGTATATCAGTTACCATAGCAAGAACATTAATGGTACAAGTCGTATTCATCAGATCACTCAAACCGCAGATAATAATTTTAATGACGCTCAAGTGATTAGAGAGTTCCAGATTAAAAATAACAAGGCTTGTTTGGAAATTTGCTGATGCAAGTCATAACTGTGGTATTGGGTGTATATCTGATGTAGCTCATTGTAAGTAATGTCGCGATAGCCGCTCACCGGGCCTAGAAGCGATCACATCTATTGCGCATTCAAGTATAAATATAATGGGAATATTACTGATTTTTATATTAGTAGTTACGGATCATATGCTTAGAGGGTATTTAATCGTTTAAATAAAATTTCCGGTGATTCTTACCCGAGAAATACTCGCCTAACAAACTGTGGCTCTAGAGTGCCAATATTTCCATAACCAGTAAATAAACTAGTAACTTTTCACCAAAGAGTTTGAGCTCTTTGGTGAAATAACATGGGCAAAAGAACGTAGTATCCCCACTTATTTTGCGCCACTGCTAGTGTCTCATTTGAATGAGTAATGCGATGGTAAGGTTATGTTTTTACTTCACAAAAACTCAGTTGTGCCTGATATTTCTCATTGTCGCTTTACCGCCATACATTCTTTCGCAATCAGCCGCAGTACGCCAAGCATAATCATAATCCCAAGAGTAAAGCTGCTCATGCCATAGTAAGACTCCATTTTTGTGGCAAAAAACTTCTACTCCAATAGGCTTGTACGTCAGAAAATGGTCAACGTATTTTAACTAGCCTGTCGAGTACAGATAAAGTGTATTCAAAGCGGCTCAATAAAAGTTAAATCTTTGTTTATTAATTTTATTTTGTATTTTTTTGCTGAATTCATAAATAAATCAGGCTGCCATCAAGTGATGAATGGCGGGCTTGTGCAGTCTTGTTTTTACTGTATTCAAAGGTGCTGAGTTATGCCTTTTTGACTTTTAATAAGGAGATGAAAATGCGTTTAATCAAACCAATCTATTTAGTTATTGTTACTGTATTACTTACTATTGAGCTTGCCTCGAGTGAGGAGTGTCTTGAAAAAGCAAGTTATTTTGCTATTGGAAAAAACCCACCAATCTTCACAACATAAAACTCTAAAATAAGTAGGCTTTAATGCGTATTTCGGATTTTATCTAAATTAAGCTTACGTACTTTGGCAATACTGAAATAGCGCAAAGGCTTTCCTTTGCGCCTTACTATATCTTTATTTGTACATATCCATGGTCGTATATCTATCAAACGTCATGTCTGTTAAAGGCGCACTTTGCCTTATTGCGACAGTGTTGGCTGGAGTATTTGCTAAGAATACCGTTTGGGCTCCATCGGTAAAGCTGTCGTTATGAATACACTGAGGTCTGATGGCGAGTGCACTACCATCATTTGGCACTTCAAATAGCGTAAAATGGAAATGCTGTGTTTTAACCGTACGATAGTAACCATCTTCGTGGTCTATATCTCTTCGTCTACCCAGCAATATTCGCGACTTTGTGGATCTATGAAAAACGGGATCAGAGCCAGTCGCTGGCAGCCAAATATGTGGAAATGGGTGGTGTTCTACGAATAGGCCTCCGCCTTTATGCACGCCAAATTGATAGTCGGTGACGTATTGCGGGAGCTTTTGGTCATATTGGATCCCCCACAAATCTTGAATAAACCCTAAGGCAAATTCTTCTTTAGGTCTTAACAAAGTGCCACCGTAGTAGGCAAGCGTTTGTAAATACTCTTGTTGAGATTTTGCATCACCGCCGTATGTGAGTACTGGAAACTCAAGGTGTTCGGTGTCGCAGATTAGCTGACCCGTACTACCAAATACATTGGATGCGCCATCTAAACCTGGGATCCCACCACCATCTGTCGCTGATGTCCAAAACCCAGATACGCTGAGCGCATGTTTATTACCAGGAGGGTTGTGTGTTGCTTCGTCATGCAGTCGGTTTAAGCGTGTAACCAAATCTGCTTCTGGATTAAGTGGTGCACAATCGCTTTGTACAACGAGGTTATCTGCATCTGGATCTAGGTGAACCAAAGTACCTGTTCTAATTGGGCCAAATAGCCCTGTGGTGGTTAGCAGCAGTTGCTCATCAGCACTGCGGTTTAATACCGCACCGTTTAAAAACTCAAAGTTGTTATCTAAATCTGCTTTGCTAACGCCAATATTGACGTGATCCCACCGAGGCTCACGCATTTGGCTCTCTCTGTATTGGTCTAAGGTTTCCCTGCCTAGCGAAGATGGGGGTTGTGCAGTGGACGACAAGCTTAGGCCTCGATCACTGGTTTTTTTGGGTATGACATGTGACATTTTCTTGCTCCTTCAGTTTGACGGTTTGTTGCTTAGAGACAGCTATCTCTACTCAAAAGAAAGCTGTATTTACAAGTTAGAGCAAGAAAGGTAGAAAAAAACATTACGCTTTATTACAGCGTTCTAGAAGCTGGAAGCAGGTTAGGTAACTGTCAGTCAGTTCGGTAAATACAGAAAAATACTTTGCAACAAATACTTAAACGATAATCCTTAACACTCGCATTGACACATGCTAAAGTACCCAAAAACGTTATAACATATCAAATAAAGGATTTGTAATGAAACCCCTAAACTATGCTTGTCGTTTAAGCGTACTTTCTCTGTCACTTGCTGCCATTTTCTCTGCTCACGCCGACAACGGTATTGAAAAAATAGAAGTCACGGGTGAACGCCAAGCTTATCGTGGTGAGTTCACACACTTGCAATCACCTGAATCTACTTTCGAGTTCGACTCACAGCTCATTGAAAATACCGGATTAACTGACCTGACAGATGTTCTAGACATGTCAGCATCAGTTAGCCGTCAAAACAGTTTGGGCGGGCTTTGGGATAGCTATGCAATACGTGGCTTTTTTGGCGATGAGAATGTACCCAGTGGCTACCTAGTCAATGGTTTTAATGCTGGACGAGGGTTTTCAGGGCCGCGCGATGTATCAGGTATCGAGCGTGTCGAAGTATTAAAAGGACCAAAGGCTGCTTTATATGGTCGTGGCGAGCCGGGTGGTTCAATTAACTTGGTGACAAAAAAACCGACATTTGACTCTGCAAGTTCGATTGCATTGACCGCGGGTAGTCGCGCTCACCGTCGCTTAGAAGCCGATGTAAATGCAGTATTTGCCGATGATGTTGCGGGTCGCTTTATTGGATTCTATCAAGAAGAAGATAGTTTCCGAGACACCATAGAAACGCAAAAACAAGGGTTTATGGCTTCGCTATTATTTGAACAAAGCGAACGTTCTAGTATTTCTTATGAATTAGAATACGCTGAGCATGAGATCCCGTTTGATCGTGGCATTATCGCACTTGGCGGTAACTTTGATTTTATGCCAATTGAACGTTTCTTAGGGGAGCCTGGAGATGGGCCAACGACCACAAGTGTACTTGGTCATCAGCTAAAGTGGGATTACGACCTTAATGAAACATGGACGCTTAGCACCGCCGCTGCGTATCGACAAACTGAGCTTGATAGCTTTTCAAGCGATGCTGAAATAGCGCCTCAATTTCAAAAGTTTTATCTAGATGGCCAAACTCTGGCGCGTCAGCACCGTGAGCGTCATTATGACACTGATCAATACGTTGTACGTTTTGAACTCGCTGGTGAAATAGAAACAGGTGCTATCACGCACAATATTATTGTGGGTGTGGATTACGACAGGTTTGAATATGATCGTTCTTATCTTGTCGCGCGTGGTAAGCCGTTGCAGTTAAATCCAACAGACGCAGAAATGTATGCGATAAATGTGCACAAGCCTGTATATGGTCAGTTTACACCTGGAACACGCGTTCCTGCGATTGTTCGTCAGCAAAATCAATGGGCAACTGGTTTGTATATTCAGAACCAAATGGCATTAACTGATGCGCTTTCGGTCCGTATAGGTGGTCGCTTTGACTCATTAAAGCAAACTTTAGAAGACAAGGTAAAAGGCCGTAACACTGAGCAGTCTGAAAACCGCTTTAGCCCGCAGCTCGGCGTGGTATTCCAAGTGGCGGACAATTGGTCTTTATACTCGACCTATGGCGAAGGTTACCGACTAAACTTTGGTGCCAACGCCCAAGGTAGTGCTTTTGATCCAAACGAAACGGAATCGATAGAGTTTGGTAGTAAATGGTCTTTACTTGACAATAACTTAGACATTACGTTTGCTTATTTTGACAGTGAACAGAAGAACATCATTGTCGCGGACATCAAGAATCTAGGCAGCCATCTT
Organism: Pseudoalteromonas sp. Of7M-16; assembly: GCF_022347805.1. Classification (NCBI taxonomy): domain Bacteria; kingdom Pseudomonadati; phylum Pseudomonadota; class Gammaproteobacteria; order Alteromonadales; family Pseudoalteromonadaceae; genus Pseudoalteromonas; species Pseudoalteromonas sp. Of7M-16. Next base: position 8,290 of record NZ_JAKRFY010000007.1, read on the forward strand.
GCCATTGGTGAAGCAAGTAGCGCGGGTTATGAGCTAGACATTGCTGGTCAATTACCTGCCGATATTGAAATTCGATTCTCTTACATGTTGTTAGATGCACAAGTTGAAGAAGACTATGTAGATACAGGTATTTTTGCAGCAATTAAAAAGGGTGACGATCTGCTCAATATTCCAGAGCACTCTGCAAGTCTACAGCTGAGCCAGTACTATGAGGTTGGTGGTAATGCACTGACAGTGGGCGGGGGTTTACAATATGTAGATGAAAGACTTGGTCAACGTGGTTCAGACTTCTACTTACCATCTTATGTGACTGCAAACTTCTTTGCACAATATGATTTGAGCGACAACTGGGCAGTAAAAGCACAAGTGCACAATGCATTTGATCGTACACACTATACGAATTCGTATACTCAGATGTGGGTACAGCCGGGCGAGCCTCGTAAAATCTTAGTTTCGACGTCTTATCAGTTCTAATTGATGTGAACTGATAAGTCTCAAAAAGCAATGCCTTGGTCAGTCTCCCTGCCAAGGCATTTTTTTATGCCTGTTGCGTAGCCAAACTGCGTTTTAGTATGGTAAATAGTCGTTTGATATCTTCTATCACAACATATAAACAGGGCACCAAGACCAGTGTAACTATGGTCGCAAACACGACTGAGAAGCTTAGCGAAATCGCGGTAGGGATAACAAATTGTGCCTGTAGGCTAGATTCAAACATAATAGGCACTAACCCTAGAAAGGTGGTCAACGAGGTCAATAAGATAGCCCTAAAACGTGATACGCCAGCACGGATGACGGCTTCTTTCATGTCCAAGCCGTTCTCTCTGTTTTTGTTTATCACATCTGTCATAACAAGCGAGTCATTGATCACAACACCGGCTGCTGCAACTATCCCAAAAATAGACATCATGCTTACACTGTATCCCAAGAAATAGTGGCCCCATAGAGCACCGACCAAAGAAAATGGGATCACAGACATGACGATGACAGGTTGTACATAACTTTGTAGTGGTAACGCTAATAAAAGGTAGACAACTAGTAGCCCTACGATAGCAAAGCTGACCACTTGGCTTTGCTCCTTGCGCTGTGCTAATAAGTCGCCTCCCAACTGTGTCATTAACTCAGGGTATTTGACATTTAACTCGGGCAGTATTTGCTCTTCGATTACATCAGAAACTTGTTTTATCGCAGTTTGCTGTTGGTCAACATTAGCACTGATGGTGACCACTTGATGACCTTGTTCTCGGGTGATAACGGAAATCCCTGGCACTTCCACTGTTTCAGCAACATCTCCAAAGAAGACCTGTTCACCGTTTTTAAGGCTTATTACGGTGCGTTCCAAAGCACTTATACGTTCGCGATTTTGTTCCAACCCTTTGACCATGAATACAACTTCTTGTCCATCACGCATCACACGTTGCATCTCAATACCGTAAAATCGAGCGGATACTTGTTGTGTGACGTCCCTCGCTGTGAGTTGCAGCTGATGAGCAAGTGGCTTTAGCTTTACCTGATATTCGGTTTGTGCGCTATCTAAAGAAGAGAAGACGCTATGAACTCCCTGGATTTCATTCACTCTGTCGATGAAATCCTTACTTGCGAGTTGTAAAGTAGCAATGTCATGGGCAAATAGCTGATACTGAAGGTCGCCTTTTTCTGCGATATCAATGACGTCTGATTCGATCGTGAGTTTTTTCACCCCTGGAATATTAGGTAGTTGTTCACGCCAGCGTCTAGCCAATTCAAAAGTATCAAAAGGGCGGTCGGCTTCAGGAATAAGCGGAGTGACTACTTCAGCTTCGGTGAGGTGATCGACACGTGTATACATGGCCTCGACCATGCCTTTTCCTGTTTCAGCTTTGATATTGCTCTCAACACGTTGAATTACATCTTCTATTTGCGCGACTGCGGCGAGCGTTTGTGCTTCTGAAACATTGTGATTCATTTGGATATTAATCGATGGGTAGTCGTGAGGAACTTTTGGGACTGCTGTGAAACGCACCTGACCGCTAATTAATAAACTTATAGCAAAGACAAACAAGCAAACAAACCCAATAATCACCGCATAGCGGTGATTGATACTACTTGTTAGCAGCGGTACGTAGCGATTGTGCAAAGCTTGCTGGAATTTGTTGTTAAAGCGCACTCGCCAGTGGTTGTCAGGCAGTGTAGGTATCGGGGTTGCGGCCAAATGCGCTGGCAAAATCAGTTTGGATTCAATCAAACTGAAGAACAAACACAAAATGCATACACCGGCAATGGCAATAAATTGGCCTGAGTTAGGACCTGTACTGAGCATAAAAGGCATAAAAACTGCGATGGTAGTCAGTACACCGAACGTGGCAGGCATCGCGACTTTTTGGGCTCCGAGTATTACTTGTGTATTTGAATGTCCGTGGTGTTCTATTTGATCACAGACGCTTTCACCTATGACAATAGCATCGTCCACAACAATCCCAAGCACCATAATAAACGCGAAGAGTGATACTAAGTTAATGGTGATCCCCAAAAATGGCATCAGCCAAAATGCACCGAGCATGGCGACAGGTAAACCCACCATGACCCACAAAGCTAAACGTGTGCGCAAAAAAACCGCCAACACAATAAACACCAGAATGGCACCTTGAGCTAAATTAGTGAGCATCATATTTAAGCGACCATCGAGGTAATATGTCACATCAACAAATTCATAAATGTCTATTTCATCAGGCAGTGTTTGGCGCTTGCGCTCAATATATGGTTTAACAGTATCAACGACATGAGTTAATGATTGCTCTTTGGAAGCTAACACCATTATGTACAGTGCGCGTTTGCCATTAAATCGGCCCTGATTGAGTGACTCTTTAAAACCATCTTTAATATTGGCAATGTCTTTAAGGTGCACTTTTTCGCCTAATATACCTGTCAGTATCGGCACTTCGGCCAAACCTGCACCGAAATACTGGCGCTGCTCTAACCTTAAATAGATATTACCGCTGGCTGTTTTTATTTGACCTGCTGAGAGGTTGTCTGATTGTGCATGCAGTGCCGAAACAACTTGCGCAAGCGTTAAATTATACTCTCTAAGCTTGTTAGGTAAGATTTCAATGGCAACTTCGTAGTCGGGCATTGCTGACAAATCAACATAAGAGATCCCTTTAAGTTGCAGTAGTTCATCTTTCATTTCATCGCCGAGTTGTTTGAGTGCAACTGGGTTTTCAAGTCCTGAGACGACGATGCTAAATGCTCTTTGGCGCTGAACATTTTCATATACAAGCAAGGGGTCCATATTTGAAGGAAATGTGGCAATGCTGTCTAGCTTGAGTTTTATCTCGTCTAGTCGCGATGCCATGTCTTCACCATTGTGCAATTGAATTTCAACTCGACCACGTGAAGGGGAAGCGGTGCTAATGATGCGTTTTACACCAACTTGGGGTTTAAGTGCCTGTTCAATTTTAAGTAGGATATTCTCTTCGATCTCTTTTGCAGATGCCCCAAGCTGTATTGCTCTGACAGTCACTTTATTACTCTCAGACAAAGGAAAGGTTTGGCGCTGAATACTGTTGTAACTGAGCAGTCCCATACACACAATCAACAACAACATTAAGTTAGCTGCAACAGGGTGATTTACAAAATAACTTATCAGACCTTGTCGCTGATTCATTGCCTATCTCCTTTCTCTGCAAGTTGCAGGTGCCCAGTTTGTAATTTGACTTGCATACCACTTTGCGGATATTCAGGGAGTTGAGTAACCATTTGATAGTTATCTAATTTTGGTGCTTCTAACAAAACAAAGTCTTGTTCTTTTCGAATGGTTTCTGTTGTATATTTGACCAGTTTGTTATTTGAAGATAATAACCACACCGCGTTATCTTTTAGCTGTGCTTGGGGGGTTTTTAGTACATTTTTCAGTGTGATCCCAGTTACATTGGCTTCTAAAAACTGGCCAAAATAAAGAGGCGATTTATCATTGTTAAGTGCATAAGGGTCGTCAATTTGAATAACATAGTAGGCCATGCGAGTACGCTCACTAAAGCGCCCTATATGCCGTGTTAAAGTGCCCAATCGTGTAATATTCTCGGCGCTTATTTTTACGTTTTTAGCGGGAAGTTTAGGTAAAAATGGACGGTCAAAACCGGCGACAGGGACCTGAACTTCACCATAACTTAAGTTGGCCAGCTGCCCTAAACCCTGACCTTTAGAAACCACCTGACCTAGGCCTGTGTTACGGCTGAGTATCAGTGCATCATAGGGCGCGTAGTATTTTGTTCTGAAAAGGTTTTGCTCTGCTTTGTCTAGGCTGGCTTGAGCGGCTTTAAGGTGTGCCTTTGCACTGGCAACTTGAGGTTTCCTAAGGGCCAGCGCTGTGGTATTGGGAATATGAGCCCACTCTTTCTTTGCTACCTCTGCTTTGGCTAGCTCTTCTGAGAGCTGCGCTTGGGCTAATGCGACGCCCGCTTGTTTGTCTTTTACTTCTGTTTCATAGTCAAAAGTGTCAAGTGTTGCTAATACTTCACCTTTTTTGACAATGCCACCTTCAATAAACTTCATGTTTAGCCACGCTATTTTGCCACCAAGTTCAAAAGCGACATCCGTTTTTTCGGCAGGTTGTAATACACCGGATAAAGAAAGCGTTGTTTGATAATCGACAATATTGAGTGGTTGGGCTACAACATGGGGACGTGTATCCACAGGCGGTGTTATTGCCGCACTTTTTTTACCAAATTTTAGTAGCGCTGCACATGCCGAACCACCTGTTACTAACACCACAAGCAAAATCGCAATTCGCTTTGTATGTTTATGAAAATAAGACTTATTTTTATTTATTCTCATGAAAATGTCTCTGTTCGCACCTGGTTTGATTGTAAACATTATGTTTCAAATTTAACTAACCAACTAAACTAATTGAAATTATTTCAGTTGAGCAGTTTACATTGGGGTTACTTGTGGGATATGTTATAACATAAAAATAGGGACAATACAGTAAATACTAACTTATGAATATTTCAAATCAGGCTGCCATTCACGCGACTCAAATAGTGGATGGGTTCCAGCATATCAAGTCAATGTCCACGCTTGAGATCACGCCAGATAACATGGCTACCTTCCATCAATTTTTAGATTTGCTATCCAATGAGCATGGTAGTGAGTTTGCCGACAATGTACTTGCGCAGCCGCAGATCCAAAAAATTAAACCTGGGATACAGCAACTGTTTAGCCACGCTTCAAGCTTATACGAACGACACTGGGCTGAGCGGATTGTGGCAAGTGATGACCCAAACGAGGTGTTGGGCAACGAGTATCCATATTACAAACACTATCAACGTGCTACTGGATTGGAAATAAACGCCATTCACTCTTTGGCGGATACGCCTGTGAAAAACGTGCTTATGGTCGGCTCTGGTGCATTGCCATTGACGACGTTAGCGCTACACAACTCGGGTTTAAAGGTTGATAACCTAGATATCAATGGCCCAGACCTGTTGCTTGGCCAGCAAGTGTGTCAGTCACTCTCACCGGGCAATGAAATGACGTTTATTCACAATGATATATGTCAGCAAGGCAACTTGGCGCAGTACGATGTTATTTGGCTCGCGGCCCTTGTTGGTGATGAATCACTAAAAAATAAAATTATCGCTCACCTGTTTGAACAGATGAAGCCGGGTTCACAATTGGTTGTGCGAACGGCATACAACCTGCGGACCTTGCTTTATCCAAGTATTGACGAACAGGGACTAGCACCGTTTCAGCTGAAACTTAAGATCCAAACTTATGCTGATAATTTTCATTCAATTTTAATAGCGCAGAAGCCAGTTTAAGATTATGTCTATTTTTACCTCATATTTTAAGCTGACAGCAGAATATCGATGGATGTTGATCGCTGCTTTTGTATTTAACCTTGGGTTTTATATGCTGATCCCGTTCTTAGCGGGGTATTTGAAACAAGATTTGTTGCTGAGCGCAACCTTGGTTGGGGTGGTACTTGGCGTACGCTCATTTTGTCAGCAAGGACTGTTTCTTGTTGGTGGTCTTTTAGCTGACCTATTTGGCGAGAAAAAACTCATTGTAATTGGGTGTTTGCTAAGAGCGCTTGGTTTTTGTTTATTCCTGTTCTCTGATGTGACGGCAATCTTATTTCTTGCTGCGTTTTTAACCGGGTTTGCAGGGGCACTATTTACTCCAGCTGCACAAGCGTATTTTTCCAAGCAACAAGTGCTCAGTCGCGCACAAATGTTTTCTTTGGTTGGCGTGGCGAGAAATGGCGGGGAACTGTTGGGCCCTGTTTGCGGTTTGCTTTTGCTCAATATCAGTTTTGATATCTTGTGCATCGTCTCTGCACTGCCATTTGCCATGTTTGCGGTTGTTTTCACATTATTGATCCCACAACATCAAAAACAGCAGCAAAGCGACCAGACCAATGCGTCTTCATCATCCAAACAGGGTGGAGTAAAAGCGATGGTAGCGGGTGTACTGAGTAACCGAGAGTTTTTGAAGTTCTCGGCGGTGATGGCTGGCTATTTTATGCTTATTAACCAAATCTCCTTTGCAATACCTATGCATATTGTCAATCAGCAAGGTGCGCCGCAAGATGTGGCATGGGTACTAACGCTATGTGCCCTGATCTCAATATTTTTACAGTTTCCAGTAACTAAGTTATGTGAACGTTGGCTGTCACCAAAACAATGGATAAGTATTGGTATTGCATTGATGGGGGTGTCTTTCTTAACGCTTATTCCAAGCTGGCCTTATAGCCAAGGCGTATTGTATTACCTACCACTTAGCTTACTCGCAGTTATTTTTACCGTGGGTACCATGGTCAGTTTCCCATTTATCATGAGTCAAATCTCTGAACTTGCTAAAGACAAGTCAGTGGCAACTCATTATGGCTTTTTTTATCTATTTGCTGGCGTTGGTTTGATCGCAGGCAGTAGCGTTGTCGGCGTTGCGTTTGATCTTTCAAACATTAATGAGCACTTAGCATGGTATTGCCTAATCTTCATTGGCCTTATTACGGCGATACTAAACACGCTGCTGATGTCTTCCGCTACCCAAGAAGACGAAAGTCAAACAACCAGCCCATCTACCCATTAAGTAAGGAACATCAAATGATTCAACTCACACCACAGCAGCAGCGCGCTTATATGTCGGACTATTTAGAAAATGGTTGGCGTGAAGAGCGTATGTCTTTTAGTTCAGTATCTCTAGAGCCTGGTTATATTGATGGCAGGATCAATGTCGAGCATTTTCAAATGCCAGGAGATGGTCAATTTCATTTTAGCGCACAAAGTGCAATGATTTGGATATCTCAGCTGGGCATTATTTATGGCTGTTGGGATAATCAGCTTACCGAAAAAGTAGGGGAAGTGTACCTGCGAGATTTAGATATTAAATTCAAGCGCCCTATTAACATCACAGAAGAAGTTCGATTCGAAGGATTTTTTCCAAAACACTGTAAGAAGCAACTGTCAAAAGACCTTGTGTACTATAAAAATGGGCAGATCCATGTTGAGGGAGGCGCATTTACAGGCACAGCCAGTTTTCTTGTGCCGATAGGTTAAATGATAAATGTTTCTATTTAATCAACAAGTGTTATGTTATAACTAAGCAATATTGCGTTCATCGCATATTTCAAGTTCCGCTCAAGTTAAATGCATTGTGCACCGTATCCGGGACAATGCATTTTGCTGAAGCGGAATTTTTTAGTATAAGGAGTGTTTTGTGTTAGAAGCCAAAAATTTAAATAAATCATTCTCAGAAAAACAAGTGATTAATGACCTGAGTTTTAAGGTCGAGCAGGGCGAAATTATGTGTCTGTTGGGCGCAAATGGCGCAGGTAAAAGTACCACCCTCAATATTTTTCTCAATTTTTTACAGCCTGATAGTGGCCAAGCGCTGATTGACGGTGTGAATGTACACAGCAGTTCGGGCTCAAAGGAAAAACTCGTTTACCTTCCAGAGCAAGTAAACCTTTATCAAGAATTTAATGCCATAGATAACCTCAAATACCTCGCCAGTTTGTCTGGTCTAGTTGTGTCTGAAGCACAGATCAATGCCGCGTTAGATGAGACCGGTTTAGAGCCAGGAGCACGCTCTCAATCATTAAAAAATTATTCAAAAGGGATGAGACAAAAAGTGGGCATTGCTTTTGCGATTATTCGTGAAGCCAAAGTACTCTTACTCGATGAGCCAACCTCAGGTTTAGATCCGAGTGCAACCCTTGAGTTTATTCGTATTATCGAGCAGCTTGCGAAAAAAGGTGCGGCCATTTTAATGGTAACCCATGACTTTTATTGTGCGCATACCCTTGCGGATAAAATTGGCATCATGGACAAAGGGACACTGTTAACTTTGCTCGATAATAAACAACTTCCGCTCAGTACTCTGGAAAATACCTACCATGAGTTGATTTCAGGAAAAAGTGCGATACGCGAGGCAAGCTAACGCAGCAATTAACGCAGCAAAATACAACTCGTTGCGTAATAACACCGCGTTTATACAGGAAATATAATTACATGATTAATACCAGAGTAATGAAGATATTTCGCCACGAATTAGCCAGTAAGCGTAAAAGCCCTAGCTTGTGGTTGATCTTCATCATGATCCAACTATTGCTTGCTATCGCCTTGTTTACTGGGTGGCAGCAATATCAACACAATGCACAAACGCAGGCCACGGCACAGGCCTTGGTAGAACAGCAGTGGGAAGCTCAGCCAGATAGACACCCACACCGAGTTGCACATTTTGGCCATTTTGCGTTTAGAACGCCAAGTGCTCTAAGCTTTTTTGATTTAGGAGTAAACTCATGGGTTGGCAACAGTATCTTTTTAGAAGCCCATAAACAAAACAGTGCAAACTTCGCTAATGATCAAGACGGCGGTACGTTACTGAGGTTCTCTGAGTTAAGTACTGCTAATATCCTTTTAACCATCTGGCCCCTGCTGATCATTGCGTTAGGCTTTGCCAGTATCAGTGGTGAACAAAAAAGTGGCACTTTGCGTCAGCTTATGTCCATGGGCGTTTCATTCAGAGATTTGATCACTGGGAAAAGTCTGAGCTACTTATTGTTGTCAGTGATATTTATCTTACCAGTGTTTATTTTGGCATTATTACTCGCCTTTAGCACAGGTGCCTCTTTCTCTTCTGAAGCCCCGCTGAGACTGTTGCTGCTATTTACCGTGTATATATTGTATTGTTTATTTTGGATTGGCTTAACCCTATTCGTATCAAGCCTAGTGAAAGCACCAAAACAAGCATTGGTATTACTCACATCTTTATGGTTTATTTTAACCATTTTAATGCCTAGAATGCTGGCCGAATTTGCACACAACCAGTACCCACATCAAAAGCGTAATGACTTCGAGTTGGCTATCAAGTTAGATAACCGCAAAGTAGGTGACAGCCACAATCCAAATGATCCTTATTTTAACAAGTTCAAAGAGGACACTCTCAAAAAGTATGGTGTTAGTACAGTGGAAGAGCTACCAGTCAATTATAGAGGCTTGGTGATGCAAGAAGGTGAAAAACTCAATGCCGAAATCTATAAAAAGCACTATGAAAACCAACTAGCGCAATTTGCGGCGCAGCAACGCTTTGTAAGCCAGTTTTACTGGTTAAATCCCTATTTATTTGTTCGCGATTTTTCAATGGCACTGACGCGCACAGATACTAGGCACTTTTTGGACTTTGAGCAACAAGCAGAAGCGCATCGCTACGCACGTATTCAAAAGTTGAACCAATTACACACCAATGAGATCCATCATCACAACGACAGTGATCAACGTATTGATAAATCTTACTGGCAAGAGTTTGAAGCGTTTTCTTATCGGTCTCCAGTATTGAGCTGGTCGTTAGGTCCGTTTTCTTTGGTTTGGTTACTGCCTTTGCTGGTGGTCTTGGCGATGTTTGGGTCTTTGAACTCAAAAGGTATGCAAAGGAGAGTTTATGCTACTGTTTAAACTTGAATGTAAGCGACTGTTCTCAGGGGCTGTAAACAAACTCGTTCTGTTACTCTTTTTAGTTGCAGGTATTTTTGCGATTTATCAAGGTGCTCAAGGCTATAAAACGTTACGTATCGATCAATACAAATCTAAAATAGTTTTTCAAAAAGAACGTGAACACGTCAATAAAAGAGAGACTCTCCCTGCCGCTGGTTCGCTTGCCTATTATGCCAGTGCGCCGACTGAGTGGAAGTTGAGTCCATGGGCAGCTTTGTTTGTTGGAGAAAGTCATTCTTCCATGGTTGCAACTAAAGTGCGTGCCACTGCATTGCAAAGCCAGATTTTTAACCGCGAGATTGTCAACCCTGCACAGCAGCGTACCGGTGGCTTAGATCTGGGTTTTGTATTGGTATATTTGCTGCCTTTAGTCATCGGTATATTGACGGTTACACTGATTTCTGATGAACAGCATGCGGGCCGCTGGCGAATGCTAAATGCACTGCCAACCAGCGCGTTTAGTCAAGTGGCAAAGCAGCTTGCACTGCGTTTTGCTGTGATTTGGCTGTTAGTTATACTGCTGCTAGTGAGCGCTGCAATACTGCTGTCTTTGCCTTTTGATGGCATATTTTGGACTGTACTAGCTGCGACCAGCTTATATATGGTTTTTTGGTTTAGCATTGCCGCGCTAATTATGAGCTTTGGCAAAAGCAGTGTGTTTAATAGCTTAACCTATTTAAGTAGTTGGGTTGTGTTTGCCATGTTACTGCCCAGTGCAGTGCACCTATATCTGTCAAATCAATATCAAACCAACGCACCACTTGAAATAAGTCTTAAGCAGCGTGTAACGCTTAATGATGGGTGGGATAAAGACAAGCAGCAAACCCTTAATACATTTTTGCAGCATGAATCCAACTGGCAAGACACGACCCCATTAGGTGAAGCGTTTGACTGGAAATGGTATTACGCCCAACAGCATTTGAGTGATGTTGAGGTTGAACAACTGTGGCAGCAGTACCGTGAGACCAATCTGATGCGACAGCAAAGTTTACAGCGCTTGAGTGTGCTATCTCCGTCCTTGTTTTTCCAGCTCAAATTGAATCAGTTGGCAAATACTAGCAGCGCAGATCAGGCAGACTACCGTTTACAAGTAGCCGAGTATCATCAACAGATCCGTCATTTCTTTTATGACTTTATGTTTTTTGATAAGCCAGTGACAAAAACGGATGTGGAAAACTTCCCACTATTTGAAGCAAAAACGCTAACTAAAGGTATTGATGTTTGGCAGCTGTTGACAAGCACACTGTTTATTTTGGTTTTGGTGATTGTTGCGACACGCAGATTAAAGCAACTCCGCCCAATTTAAACAATAAAGCAGAGGCCCTATCAACAGTGGCCTCTGTTTACCTATCTCGCATCAATTGAGTTAAACGCGATGTTAAAGTGAAGTGCTAATGAGTCCGCACGGCCTATGTACACTCAAGGAAATCAGCTATTAAGGGCTGCGATCCAAACTTCTGTCATATTTCTATCCTAAAGAGACATTGTTGCGACTACGACCGATCCCTGTTTGCCCATGCTATTCAACCGAGCTCAATTATCATAGCAGTTTTTTTATAAGTACTTGCAGACTTAAAACTGTGCTCCATATAATAAGAGCTCTGTATGTTATAAAACTCAGTGATATTTATTACCTAGTTTTATTTGTATGTGATAATGAAGTGTACTTAAATTAATTCGGTGTTAAACGTTGCGTTGAACTGTTTTTTATAAATCATACTCATGTCGGTTATGCCAGAGCTTTATGCTGATATATTTACTCTCGGGTTTATTGCATCAGCCATCTTGTAAGAGAATAGTAAAGAGCTGCTCAATACTTTTTCTTCTAACGTATGATAATCTTGGCCAAAACCGTCATCATGAAATTGTTTCTCAAAACTGTTACTTAACTCATTTAGTCTAAATTTTCCGTAAAAGTCTTTAGCTTCAACATTACTATTTACGTCAAAATAGCGAACAATATCTGCCATACCTTCATGTACTTGCTTGTAAGCGCTTTTCAGCTCCTCGTTTTCATTTATTTGTGCCTCCAGATCGGCTCGGAGCGCTTCAGTTATATTTCCACCTACCAGTTGGAGAGAGCCATCTTCTTGTTGAGCAAGGTCGAGTGTGCTTAAATCGATATTTGGATGTAAAGTCGACTGCGCATCTTTAAACTTTCCAAACTCTTTTAGTGTTGTTGCAAAAGCGGCTTGTGTTTTGTCCTGTATTTCGAAGTTCTTCACATTATAGTCATACGCTTCTTGTTGAAACCTCTTTACTTCTTCTTCGCTTACGACAGCCGTATTCTCAATCGATGTTGGGGCTGCAATGAGCTTTTCAGCGCGAGATTGTGTATCAATGGTCGTAGATTTTGTTTTTGTTAAAGCCGCGTTATTGCTGATTAAGTCATGTTGTGACTTTTGAAGAGAAGATTTTATATCCATAGTATTTTCCTTGATTATTCCATCTCAATCTCAGTACTTTAATATAAATCCAGTCATTTTCAAGTTTGATTTAAAGATGTAACCTCTAACTAGAGCGGTACAAAAAAACGTCAATGTGCAAAGCGTTGTTTTTTCTATTTTGTTGATTTTTAAGGCTTGTTTATGGGTTGTTATATAGTCCATTACTACTAACTTTGCATGACCATTATTAATATTTTTTACTAGCTATAGTCGGCCGTGGTATTGTGTGGTGTCATCCTTTTTTCTTTGTACGTGCATTTTATAAAAAAGCTTTGGTCACTAATTTCTGGGGTTAGAATCGTACTGTCTGAAAGTCTTCTATATTTGAAAAGTAAGACCTAGATTTATAATTTCTGGTTTTTTAATTTTTACTGAAAGAATTTTTCTAATTCCTTTTTCCTATTTAATAAACTAGCAGTATAGGGCGAAGAGTAGCCATCTAAATGACTTTTATAGCTGTTAAAGTTGCTGTTCTTATGTGCTTTTTATGTGATTTTTATGCAAAGTTTAGTAATTAATTTAAATGTATTCAAATTCAACTTTCAGCATAAAAAGACCTTTTTCGTGCCGGTTTTATAATCAGTGTTGATTTTTCTTTTATTATTCTTAAAATGTTTTTTATTTTAATTTTTTATTAAATCATTATTTATGTTGTGTAACCCGATTTGTTTTTTAATAAATTTTTACATTATTTTATTGGCTTTTCTTTTGTTTCTAATGGGGGGTGTTATTATTTGCGCCATTTTAACTTTCCTGCTGCTTATTTAATGAGCGAGTAGGTTTTATTTTATAGGGATTTTAAATTTGAAAAGGTTGATACACTTTCCTTTGATTTTTTTCTTATTCCATATGCCATTCAAAAGCTTTTCTCAAGAGTTTGAACAAGCATATGTACCTATCGGTTTAGATGGTATTACATTGATATTACCAATTGATGTTTACCCCTCAAAACCTGTTTATTTCAGCGTTAAAAATACAAGCACTCACGACTTTGTTGCTTGGAGTTCCGAAAGTACCGCCGATTACTATCAAGTTGAAGCCTATATAAACGGAGAGTGGCGTCTAGTTTCTAATAAGGTTGTTGGGACCAGTGCGAGCTTTAAGGTCGATTCTAGTAGAGAGTATCGTATACGCTCTTGCCATAAGTACGGTTGCTCTGAATGGCAATTGAACAATAATAAAGTGAGTGATGAATTAAAAATCAACGCTTTTTATACTGATAAATCCACTTTAAAAAAAGGTGAAAGTACATTATTGAGATGGTCAGTTATGGGGGCTGCGACGGTTGAAATTAGAAGTAGTGAAGGTTATACATTCTCGCCTTTGAACCCTGTAAGTGGACGAATTACGATCAGACCTCAACGGTCTAGTACTTTTTATATCACGGCATCGGGTTTTTCAGGAGAGAAAAAAACGCTTAAAGTAAACGTGGCTTTAGAGCACGGTTTAATTCGTCATGACGGACATAAAACAGCGTATACCCAACCTTTATATGAACTTCCTTATGATATAAACCATAAAACGGTTTTGACTGATAACGAAGATATATATTTTGGTACGCATGACGGAAAGTTATTACACTACCGATATAAAAAAGAGGCTGCTGGTAGTGAACAGTGGCAGTTAATTTGGGAGCGCACGTTAAATGGTATAATTAATAACCCGCCAACACTGCATAATCGAGAGTTGTACTATTCGGTCAATATTTTTGGCGGGCGCAGCCAAATTTGCAGCGTAAAACTACAACAGCTACCAACACATAACTGTACTTCTATCAAATACGGGGAAGTATATGCCAGTCCAATCGTAATCGACCCCGACTTTTTGCCCCAATCAAATTTAAGCTGGTTACAGAAAAATGGGATCACACCTATTGATAGCCAAGTTATGCGCGGTATTTACGTTTTTTATCGAGATGGCAAAATCGAAGTGTTATCTCAGCTTTCTAAAAGCACAACTTCTCGCCAATTTACCTTACCTTTTCATCCGGCAAACCCAATTTTGAATACGCCGCAATTGTTAATTGGCGCGCCAAATACAGCAAGTGAAGGAAAGCTGCAATTCACCCTTATTGATGGCGATAGGTTGGTGGGTTTACCCGTGCCAGTTGAATCGCAAGGCAATTCGATAGTTGAGCGTGCACAGCAAATGTTTCGTTTTAGTACTCAATCAGCTGCCAGTGAGTCAAAGGCAGCGCAGGTGCAAAAACTAGATGAAGCATGGAGCGCAGATTTATGATGAGTTTATTTAAAAAGGCCTTAAAAGCGACTGCTTTATTGGTCGCAAGTAGTTATACCCACTTAGCTTCGGCGTCCGAGTGTGGGTCTAATGCCAATGCAACAGTTATACAAGAAGGCGACTCTTATTTAATTGAAGAAGTTATTGGTCCTTGGGACTATAGTGGTCGCGACACAGAATACTATGATGGATTTATTGGAGTAAAAGTTAATCAGATTAACAATTATACTCAATATGATGAATGGACAAAGCATGGAGACGATGTTCAGTGTGTGCGCGTCCGTGGGTTAGACAAGGGCACGTACAGTATTACCGCAACTTATGGTGCGATGTCTGAAGACCATGATCCAGTTGATGGCACAACTCATGTGATTGGTGGCGCTCTTGATATTGACAGAACGGTTAAGGTCGTAGCCAAAACAACGCCAGACTTTACTCAAGCCGATGTGAGCCCGCGTGCAGGAGATTTGGCTACGCGAGACCCTGTCACTGTTACTTTCAAGGTGGACGACAGTGGCAAGGATATTGAACACTTCAATATCTATCGCAATAACACGTTGGTAAAGAGCTGTACAACTTCGAGTTCAGGTTCGTTGTCATGTAGTTACACTGATACTAATGCCGCAATTGAGGAGTGTGCCACAGAGTGCAAGGTTACCTGGCATGCAACCGCCTCGGATAAATTTTCTAATTCGGGTCGCAGTTCAGATATTGTTGTCACCTATCCTAGCTTGAACTCTCCACCTGTGATTAAAGAGCTCAGTGCTGATAAGACACATATTCCTTCTGGTGACACGGTTACCCTTAAAGTGCATGTGACCGATGCAGATAATATTGCGTCTCTCCAATTAAGTTCACTGAAGCTTAAAGTGGGTGATGTCAGTAAGAACTTAACGGAGTTTAGTTCGAGTTGTTCTGGTAAAAAAGAAGTGAAATGTAGCATCAAACTGGATATACAAAAAACCACTTCTGTGCAGTTAACAGCAACTGATGGTGCAGGAGCAAGTGATGTTGCTTCGAGAACAATTTATGTTGTTAAAGAGCCTTTAATTAAGAGTTTTACTGCGTCGCCAACTTTAGCGACGACAAATAGCCCTGTATCAATAAGAGCACATGTCATTGACTTTGTCGGTGTAGAAGAATTGTACTTCTGTAAATTTGCCGATACTGTTGGAGGTCAAATTGATCCGCGAAACGGGTGTGGAGAGCTAAATAAAGTTCACACTTGTGAAGTTAATTCACCTCGCCAAACGAACTTTTATTGTGGCTTTGAAGACACCCAATCGGAGTCTGGGCGAGCTTTATATTCCTTATATGTTAAAAACAAACAAGGTCAATCGAATGCCTCGATAAGAAACGTTCTGTTTCAAAGTGTCCTTGGTGTAAAGATCGAAAGTTCAGGGACTCTAAGGATCACCGATGGGGGGACGTTCAGAATTCCTGTGCAGGTTACAACGCCTGCTTCAGGTAAGGCATCTTACAGAGTAGATAGTCTTGAGCTGAGAATTGGCAATAAGGTAGTAAATCCTGCTTCATACACGATATCTCCTACGTTGCCGCAACACTTTTACAATGGTAGTGTGATTTCCTCAGCACAAGGGACTAAACAAAGAGCCATCAATTTCAATATTGCTTGGACGCCAGAGCGAGCGGATTTTGCTGATACAATCCCGCTTACAGTCGTTGCCAAAGATAAAGCAGGGAACGAAGCTTCTGTAACGAGTTGGGGATTTGAAGTTCTCTATCATGCCATACCAAGCACACCGAATGTTGTGATTTCAAACCCTGAAGAGGGACTCTATTCTGCGACAATTACAGACTTTAATCATGCCCACGCATTAGAAGTCTTAGTTAAAATTGGCAACGAGTATATTCAGACTGTACCTAGATGGGTCAGTGTACGGGATAAACTTCAGTACTATTTTGATATACGGACTCAGGCGCATCATCAGAATCAAACTTTGGAAGTTAAAGTCAGAGGTCGACGCAGTTCAAACTATGGTCAATGGGGGGTAGCAACTAAAGCTGGCATAAAACACACTATTCAACCTATGCCAACGTCCTTTACCAACACTGAAGCACAGGTCGGCGGTGACTTTACACTCAATTGGGTCAACCAAAATGATGGCAATACAACTTCTTATAAAGTGCTATCTTGGCCTGGTCTTGCGAGCGATAAGTCAAGCAGTATGGTGACTACTCATATTAGTGGCATTCGCTCACTTTCTTTTGGTATCAGGAACCTCGATATAGGGCTTCGCACTTATGAAATAGTGTCGTGTGACAATGGAAATGTTCGCTGTACAGGTGGGCATCAATTAACTATTGAGCATATACCACCTAGCATCACGGATGTGTCTTTTTCGAAACCGACTCAGGCGGCGAAAAGCACCATGACAATCAGTGGGTTTGGATTACATGGCTCTCAATCGGCCGCAGAAATCAGAGTTAGAAAAACAGGCGAAACGCTATTTTTAAACGCAAGTGCCTTAACATTAGCGAATGGAAAACTCACAGCGCAAGTTGATAGTAAGTTCTATGATGCGCTGAACCAAGGCGGTGTGATTGTCACAGTCAATAATGGGGTGAAACGTGATGGACAACCTGTTTATAGCAGTATCACGGTGGATGACTCTGGTAGCTCAACTGCCGTAAATCTAGATAGACCTTATACCTATAGTAATAATGGTTATCTTTATATCGGTGGTGAAACAGGCCTTAAATCATTCTTTGTCGATATGTCCAAGCACAATAATGGATTGATTGCGACCACACCGTTTGCAAGAGATTTTGCTGTGAAGTCTAAGCCTCTGGTTGAGAGTCAGGACGGACGAGATGCAGTTTATTTTGGTGCACAAAACGAAAACTTTTATAAAGTAGAGCATGTCTTTAGCCAAAATAACATGGTACTTAAGTGGTTTTTTAAAACTGCTGGTGTGGCAGAAGCCCAAGCGCAGTTAGATCAACAAAACAACTTATACCTTGGAACGCTAGGTGGTGCGCTTTATTCAGTCAACCCAGACAATGGCGATGTGCAATGGCACTACAGCTTCCCACACAGTGGCGGTATCACGAAACAACCTCAAGTTTTTGCTCCAAAGTGTGTTGATGGTCAGGGGCAGCAAGTGAGTGCTGAATTATGTGGTTCAAGCACTTCTCAAGACCTCGACTTAGTCCCATCCTTGGTCCGAATTGAAACAGGCGATGGTGAAGTGCATGACATTAGCGACCGTATGATGGGCGCAAATGCATTTAAATGGCACGAAATTGATACGCTTCTCGCTGGCAACTACCAAGATGAACTTGCTAGTTGGGAGCCGACAAAATGGCAACCAAGTCAAGATAATGCAGGGGTCGCCGACGTTGCCAAGGCAATCTTTGTCCTATTGCAAAAAAATCCTTCAAAGGCAGAAATTAGCTTTTTGACGTATTTGCTAGCGCATGGCCATCCTTTTAACGAAGTGGTCAATGCATTAATTAATGCTAATGAAAATCTATTAACTGAACCTGATAAATATGCTGAATTTGTCGAACAATTATTTAAATACCTAGATGGTTCATCATCCCTTGCTGGCAAAACTCAAGCACAGTGGGTAAGTGAACTTGAGGCTGGCACAACCCATGCCGATGTTGCTATTGCGCTATTAAATAGCAGTCGCAGTCAATATACAGATGCCGCGTATAACATACTGTACTACTACTACGACTTCTGTTTGGTAGGAAATAATTGTAGCTATGACGTGGACAGTGATAACGATGGGATCAGCGACTGGGTAGAGATCAACGCGGGCACTTTGGCATCGGATAGCTCAGATATGCTGATGGCTCCTGATTTAACATTAGTGAGTGATAAAGGCGATACGATACTTTCTGCCTCTTCTGATGTCAGAGTAGATAGCTATTATCTAGAATACCGCACAGGTACATCTCCATATCATGAGCTAGCTGTCATTGACGCGAACCAAAACGCTGAGCGTTACTTGACCACATATCGCAACCAATTTGGCGAAGGTATACACTGGTTTAGAGCTAAAGCTTGCTTAACAATTCCAGCAATTGAAGGTAAAGTCGTGCAAGTTAGAGCGTGTTCGGCTAATTTCTCGCAAGAGGTTAACTTAGATTTAGAAGACACGTCAGCTGATGGGCCTATCGGTGTGAATTTAGGTGTAGTTGCAGCCAGCAAGCCTTCGCTGAGCTCGTCATTGTTAGAAGATAATGCAGCACAAGGGGCAACGCTTGGCAGCTTTAGAGTCACAGAAGGGGGGGCCGCAAGTTATAATATTCCAATTTCACTTCCGAGCGGAATTGCAGGTGTTACACCAAGTGTAAGCTTATCTTATCACTCACAAAGCCCTGAAAGTGCCTTGGCGCTTGGTTGGAGTGTCAACGCAGCAGGGAGCATTGAACGATGTCGACAAACGGTTGCTCAAGACGGTCAATTTAGACATATTAATTTCGATGAAAATGACCGCTATTGCTTAAATGGCCAACGTTTGATTGAGATTGACGAGCAAGATCAGGGTTACGACGGCCAATATATTGCTGTATATAAAACTGAAATCGATAGCCATATCAGAGTGCTGCGCAGGCAAGGCCAAGATGGTGACTACTTTGAGGTGCTAGGGAAAGATGGCTCGGTAAAAGTGTTTGGTGACACAGTGAATAGCCGTGTTGAGATCACGGATATGAGCGACACCGCTCAAATCACGACTTGGTTATTGCGCAAGGTGACCGACAATATTGGACGCGAAGACAATGCGATCACCTATACCTATAAGCACGTATTTAGTGACGCAAGGCAGTCTCAGCCTGCTTTAGAGGAGATCAACTATAGCGGTAATACTGTAAAGTTTGCGCTGTCTAAAGCACTGAAATCCCGTTCGGTATCAGTGACTGAATACTCAGAAGTATTTGACGATGCACAAATTAATGGTATCTCAATAACTAATCACAATAATGTCCCACTGGGCCGTTACGACTTTGTATTTGACGAAGCGGCAAATGGCATTAGACAGCTTAGAGAAGTTGCGCATTGTATTGAGGCACAAAGCGGCAATGAAGTTTGTAAACAGCCAATCAGGTTTGATTATAATCCGATTGAAACTCAGTTACCTTTCCAAGAATATTATGGCGATGTGTCGAGCACGGGTCACGGCTTGGCGGCAATGACACTTGCTGATCTTCAAGGGGATGGCTCTACTGAAATAATCACACTTGAAAAGTTACATAATAAGAGCTCAAGGGAGTATCGACTTTGTGCGTCTACGAGTGATACGCAAGAGGTCGATTGTATAGATATCAAACGGGGCATCGAACTAAACCCAGAAGACTACCTTGGTCCTGATGGCAACTTAGACATGACCGCGTATGAAACAGACTACCGTCTGGGTGAAGATGACCATGTTTCAATATTAGCAGTGGATGTTGATGGCGATGGTAAACAGGCTATTTGGGTTAACTATATTTCTAAAAAGTCTCTATCGCCAAAAGCGCACTACTGGAGGCAGTTTGAATTTGTAAATGGCCGTTTTAGTGAAGCGACAGATCTACCGCTGCATGACCCTGCTGCGCCAATGTTCGAAATTAAAATGGCGGACTTAGATGGCGATGGTTATGCCGACTTAGTATATAAAACTCATGAAGAAGGTAAAAACCTTCACGCCAGCTTCTGGGATCACAACTTACAAAGCTTCACAAAGGGCTTTGAACTAGATACTGAGTCAGAGAGTAAATGGGGACGTTTCACGCAAAAAGGTACTGACTGGCAGTTGCTAGACATGAACTTTGATGGCTTGGCTGATATTGTCGCGTTAATGTGCCCAACCTTTGGTGATTGTGAAGAAGCCCACGCAAACAGGATCATGGTACATTACAACCAAGGCGTTGCGAGTGCTGCAAATGGCGAGAGAACATTAGCACGGTTCGATAGCAGTGGTATTTCAAATCAAGGTCAGACACTCAACGCGCAGTACATTCAATTTTTAACTCCTGCTGATATTAACAGTGACGGGTTAATTGACATTATTTACATGCGTAAACATGCAAGCCTAGATGAAATCAGTTGGCATGTGTTGCTCAATCGCAGTGGACGTAAATCCTACTTTGATGAAGTTGCTAAGTTTTCAACTGAGCAAAGCGACAGTGATTCAGTATCGGACAAAATTCCACCTATGATCTCTGATGTCGATCGCGATGGGCGGGCAGAGCTATATTTCTGGAATGAAAAGTCGCGTATATGGCGTAAATATGAGTGGCAACCTGATGGACTTCATTTTAGTGATCAAGGCTCAAATGCACTGACTGTCAGCACTTTTAGTATAGACCGAGGAGAGAGCGCCTTTTTAGCTGATGTTGAAGGTGACGCTAAATTGAATTTGGTTTACAGGTCTAAAGGTGCCGTAAGGGTGTACTTCAATTCCGTTAACAAAGCCCATGAAGGCGCGCTTTCGACCATATATCAAGGTGGCAATGAAAAAGGGCAAAATAAAACTCAAATTGAATATCGTTTACTAAATGATACCAGTGCAAGCGGTTTGTTCTCGCAAATTTATCTTGAGGCGCAGGCGCCGACAGACCAAGATACTAATTTATTTGCTAATCAAAACTTAAAGGTGTCTGAGTTGATGGGGGCAATGCCGCTTGTAAGTAAGGTGACATCTGATAGCCCGGCATTGGCAAGTGAACTCAACGCAACAACCAGCATAGAGTACCAGTACCAAGGCGCTAAAGCGCAGTTTGGTGGACGAGGCATGCTGGGTTTTCAAGCGGTTTCAACAGCCCATGAGAAGGGTGGCAAAACCTTTAAAACAACGACCCGTTACCATCAAGCATTCCCACTTACAGGCATGCCACACTCAACTCATCAGTGGATGGACAATACGCTAGTAAGTGTTGCGATTAATGAGTATGACATTGATTCCAATGACATTGATTCCATTGACGTTGGCGTCGAGCTGGTATACCAAAAAGAAGTAAGAGAATGCCAAGGGCTGTTTAATTCTGCTCTAGAGGCAAGTAAATACAACTGTACTCAAACGATCATAGATCAGGATAAATATGGCAATGTGGATACCCTGTCAGTATCCAACTATACGCTTACTGATGCTACATCGTTTATTGACGGTACGAGTAATGCTTCGCCCCTTAAAGTGGTAAAAACGGTGAACGAATACCCAAGCGACCCGATTGCAAAACGTTTAGGGCGCCTTGCGTCAGCAAGTGTTACACATACGCTAAGCAATACAGAGTATTCGACATCGAAAAGTGAGTTTACCTATTACCCCGCAGGTAGTGATTTTGCCTACATGTTAAAAGATGAGATTGTTGGTGCAGACCTTGGTTGCGATCTAAAGCTAACTAAATCATATCAATACGACGTATGGGGGAATATCACAAAAACGGACGCTAAGACCACAGATTGTGAAAGCGGTAATGAGCTAATTCGCAGCACAGAAACCGTCTATGATAATGGCCGATATGTCGACTACACAAAACAACTGGCAGATGGCGGCAATAAAGTCATTGAAGGTTCGAAAGTGGAATCTCGTAACCGATTCGGTCAACCTTTAACATTGCGCAGTATTGACGGTGCCTTATCTGGTTTAATTTACGACCCATTTGGCCAAGAAATAGGAAGCTATTCGGCAACAGGTGCGCATAAGTATTCGTATACTCAGGCGTGTACTGATTCTTCACAGACATATTGTGCTTATCAGTCAGTGTCAGTTGTCAATGGCGAAAAAATCAAATACGAATTTTTTGACAGATTGGGTAGGTTATACAAAACCCGTACTCGCACAGTGAGTGAGCTTGATAAGGAAAATGCTTGGATAGAGGCACTGACTTTTTACGATAAATATGGTCGAGTTGTTGAAGTTAATGAGCCCGGTAAATTGGGCCGCATAAAGACCAACTATGATGTGTTTGATCGAGTATTGAGTACCGAAGATACAACTTCTGGTTTATCGACGACCCATGAATATGAGAGCTTGAAGCACACTGCAACCGTATCTGGAGAGGGCAAGTCAGGGTTAGATGCGAGTCAAACCACCATTACCTACACAAATGGGTTGGGTGAAACAGTATCCGTTGAAGACAATATAGGAAATACACTTACCTATGTATATAACGCGACTGGCTTGCAAACTGAGGTATATTCTTCAGCTGAATCTGATACTGGTACGCCTTTGATTAAAACGCATTATGATGCGCTGGGTAGAAAGGAGCTTGTCGAGGACGTAAATCGAGGAGATTGGAGCTATAAATACAATGGCTTTGGTGACTTGATTTCGCAAACCGATGCACGAGGTGTTACAACTCAGCTGAGATACGACAGCTTTGGTCGAAAAGTCGAGTCATGGACTGAAGGTGGGGCAGGCGATCACCTTAAAATTGAAGGAAAGAGCGTTTGGCACTACGGAACGTCATCAGATGATCTGCATCGCTTGATTTCTGTACAACAAGGAGCTGGCTGGAAGGAGTTTTATTACTACGATATCTTGGGCCGTAATGTGGCTACATTGACCTCGGTCGAGTCTGATCTTGTGTGTGAAGATAATGTCATTTTTGACCCTAAAGTGGGTGATTTGAGATTAACGTCGGATAGCCCAGCGTCAATGCACGATCCGCTGACAAGTCAGTGTGTTATCAGGCAAACCAGCTTTGACGAATACGGTCGTGTAGCATACCAGTTTGACGACTATAGACGTAAAGAGAACGGTGACTACATTGAAGCCCGAGGCACAATGCAGCGCTACCGTGCTGGCCACGTTTACCAAGTATTAGAAGCGCGTAATATTGCCAACAAGCAGTCTTATTTCTTAGTCGATGCGGTCAATGAAATGGGCCAAGTGACTAAGTACTACAAAGGCACTCAGCAAATGGTGGTCGGTTATGATCACAATGGTATGGTGTCGTCTATAAAGACTGAAGGAAATGCACATATTCAAAATGATGTGTATTCATTTGATGCGCTGGGCAACCTATTGAGCCGCTCACAAAATCTAATGCAAACACGTAATTATGCATATGATAGCCTCAATCGAATAACCCATGTAAACAACGTTAGGTTATTTGATTATGAAGCAGATGGCGCGTTAAAAACGAAAAGTGACTACTACTTTGTAAAGCAGCACCAATGCGATGGCTTAACCGAGGATTTACTGGTCGTTAATCATCAGTGGACTAACGAATACGGTGAAGAGGGGACTCCAAGACATGCCCTGAGCTCTCGCTCTGCGAGTACTTACAACAATGTTGCAAATGAGTGCGTTACTTCCACTTTGCCGACGCCATCAGCTGAGCGATTTGAGTACGATGCCAATGGCAACGAAATTGCGATGTATAAAAATGGTGCATCGTCAGCATATCGAAGTGCCGTATATTCAGGGCGTAACAAAGCGGTTACGCTTACTGGTAATGGTGAAACTGTACACTTTGCGTATGATGTTAATAACTACAGATATAAACGCACAGACGGCACACAAACCATTTATTATGTGGGAGCATTAGAGCTTACAGTGACCGATACTGACAATGAGCAAGCTCATATCAAACGTTATATCGGCAATGATGCGCTACAAAAATACTATGGCACAGATACCAGCTATACTAACTGGTTGTTCACGGATCATCAGGGTTCCATTATTGTTGTCACAGACAATAATTTAAATCTGATCGAACGCTTTGAATATGATGTATGGGGTAAAAAGTCGGTCGTCAAAAAAGAGGAAATAGACAACTGGCAAAAAACCTATTTAAATCAAGATCCCAGTGGTTTATTTACATCCCTGCCAAGAAACCTGCGCGGGTATACCGGTCATGAATCAGTATCTCTGTCTGATGATAACCGTATCATTCATATGAATGGACGGATATACGACTCAAGTACAGGGCGATTTATGCAGGCTGATCCTGTGGTACAAGCGCCAAATAATATTCAAAGTTTCAATGCTTACAGCTATGTGCTCAATAATCCGTTAAGTCGCATTGATCCTAGCGGTTATATATCATTAAACCCGTTTAAGCATATAACACGTGCTTTGATTAAAGGTGCGACTAAGATATTTGGAGCTGAGCTTGTTAATATGGTTGGTTCTGCGGTAGCGACCTACATTGGGGGACCTATAGGGGCCGCTGTTTGGAGCTATGAGTTTACCCGAGCAATGGGAGGGTCCTCCTCACAGGCATTCAAAGCTGGCGCAATAGCCGGATTAACCGCAGCCGCTTTTCAGCAAGTTGGCGAGCACTTTAAAGCTGAGTTTGGGATTAGTCCTGAATCGAACTTAACTTTTGCTGACTTAGACATTGGTCAACAGCTACAATGGGCGGGTTCCCATGCGTTAGTTGGCGGTATTTCATCCGTTGCCTCTGGCGGTAAATTTGGTCATGGCTTTGTCTCGGCAGGATTTACCAAGATGGCTATGGGCAATGCTGGGTTTGACATGAATAACCGGGACTGGGAGGCAGTTGCAGGTAGGACAACTGTGGCAGCGATAATAGGTGGTACTGCGAGTGTATTGACTGGAGGCAAGTTTGCCAATGGTGCAAAAACTGCTGCTATGATGCATTTGGTCAATGGTGAAGGAAGGACCTTTTTAGAAAAGGGTTCCAGAAAAGCAACCCGAAGAGTGATGAAAGATGGTAGAAATGTAGTGGAGGAAAGGCCTTTTGGAAAACCTACTTGGGAAGGGATCGGTGCGGCAGGTAATATAGTAGATAAACTAATAAAAAACCCAATGGCCTCGCTTTTCTTTAATATCGATTTGTTAAAACAGCATTTTGGTATGTATGAGCTTGTTCAAGACTATGAAACTGAAGGTCTGTATAGAGTTGAATTAGGGGAAGACTTAGCTTACGAATCAACGCCGATTGAAATTTATGAACAAAAGCCTGTTGGACAACCATATTGGAGGTTTACAGGTAAAGTGACAGGTGCTTCCATAGTTGATGTTCGAGGTTGTCTCATTTCTTGTTCCGGACTTGATAGAGGGGTACTAGGTCGTGGTACAGATTAGTAAGATTTTTGATTTATGGTCTATTTTAAAATGTGCGATTTTGTTTTTCGTAATGGGCTTATACGTTAATTATGTAAATGAATTCACTGTTGAGCACATTAATTCTGGAAACTCATATCATGATACTTATGAAAGTATCATGGAAAAGGGATATTCTACGGAGCAAGAAAATAAGTTGTTGAAAAAGATGGAAGAAGAGCTGCTTGAAAATGAAAGTTTCTTAAATGAAGCCAGTGATAGTTATTTTTCAATTCTAATTCTGTGTCTCATTTTATTTAATGCTTTAATTTTCTTTTTTGGAAGGAAAGGTTACATTTCAATTAAACCAGCAGTATTCTCTGTAGTAGTTTTGCTTTCCTTACTAACCTACTCTTCAGGCGTGGGGCAAACAATATCTTGGTTTTTGGTAACGTCTGTTACTTACTTTTTGGCTTGTAAAAAAAAGAGCTTTTAATAAAACATGGATAAGTTTAGGACAGGCACGCTCCTGCTCCTAAACTGTTTTTAGATTGGATAATCCTACAATCATCTATAAGCCCCAGCACTTGCTGGGGCTTTTTTATTTACTAGATAAACACTACAAATTATTGTTCACAATTGCCTAGCTAAAATTCATAGGATGTTGTTTTATAGTTTTTTCTAATTGAGTTATAAGCTCTAAATCGACTGATTTCATTACCAAACATTCAGAAAAGTAATCTTGTTTTTAGTAGTGCAACAACAAGTATGGCAACAAAAATTAGTGGAAATTCTCATATAGATAGTCGACTAGCTCGTTCAGTAATCGCGTCGAGATATGACCAAAAGTAAGGCTACTTAGTTGGTTATACATCACTTTTTTAGATGTATACGGTTTGTTTTCCTGATAAGCATTCTGAACGGCTTTAATTGTGCCTAAATCAGTAATATGTGCATCACTTAATATATCGACGATTGCATCAAGCGCCGGGTCACCAGTTTTCCCAGTATCACGGTGTATTGAGGGGGTTATGCCATGCTTCTTCGCATACCAAGCTGTCAAAGCCAGCAAAACTTGGTTTTTACATTCTTTATCAAAAATGAAGTGTAAGTCACCAATATAGCTGAGATATTCGTCTACAGCTTTATTATCAATGGAATTTTCAGTATGGTTAGCAATCTTGTTTAGGTTTTCTTCTTGTATATCCGCTACCATCATTTCATGACGAAATTCCTTTGAGATTTTACGTGCATTTATTGCTGCCTGCTCAATTTCTTTTGTCGCCTTTTTCAACTTTTCGACTAAATAAAGTTTATCTCGACTAAGTGCTGGCAGGTTGAAAACAGCCGTTAGCAAAGATTGCCAATGCTCTAACGATTGCAGCTCTTCACTAACAAGGGGTAGCTGTTTCTCTGCCTCAGCTAATGTCCAAAAGGGTTTTTGCATTTGAATAAGCTGCCCAACTGTATTAGCTCCTTCAGTCAATGTTGGCACGGTAGCTGCTCGTAACAGCTCTTTAAAACTGTCAGGTGGAACAATGTCACTTTCGTGTTTCTGGATAACGATAACTTGCTTAACCCTCAATTTTGCTATGTCATTGACAACTTCATTGAGGTGAGTGGCAGTAGAGCTTAATAAGTGAATCTTACTGCACCCTTCAACGCTTCTTGCACTGTTCTCAGTACCATTGTACCAAATGATATCTTCCTCACAGTGTTGGCGTAGAATAGTAAAATCGCTGGTATTTTTGGGGTGTAAGGCCAATAGCACCACTGATTTCTTTTGATTTGATACATATTGGTGAAGACCTTTTACCAGCCCGGTAAATGCTCTTGCGACCCACCTATAATCACAAGGGTCGCTTTCAAATAACGCATGTAGACCATAAGTTGTCATGAGTTGGCAATTAAGCAGAGATGGTTGTAATAAGTCAACTAGCTTATGCTTGTTACCGGAGCTTAGGCCTTCTCTCTGACTTTGTAGAGGGTTTAGTGTTGAACTAGGTGCTAAGTAGTCTGCTAACAGGGGCAATGGTTTTAAACGTTCAATTTCTTTACCCAAGCTGTCGAAGATACCTCGCTGATCACTATGCCATGCGAACGGGTTCAGGTTTACTGAACCAAGAAATAGTTCGTCATTTAACTGCTTGTTGTTGTGAGCATTAATGGATTTTATTGCCAACCCCATTTCCCTGCAATTGTCACGCTTTATATCGGCGGCACAAAATACAAAAAAGCGTTGTTTAGTCGCTAATTTTTCTTCAGTATCGACTATTTGTTCAATAGGTACATTCAGTTTTTTAAGCTTGGCAATACTGTCTTCATTACATTCTTTGGATAAATCTGTCCTGCGTCCAAATTTATCCTGTGAAGGGTCAAATGTAAGAAATTTGACCTGCATGCTTAATTCTTGGTTTAAATAACGCCCAAGCCTTGCAGCAGAGGCTTCATTTCCCGTACCACCTCCATTGGCAACAATGATATACGCGGTAATTTCGTTACTTTTTAATAACTCTTTAAGTTTGTGAGATAGTGATGGCATGACATTTCATCTTTTCGTTGCGATTAAAATGCCAATTTATCAAGGCTGCTTTGAGTAAACTCTTGGTAATTTACTAAGTTAGTTGAACAAACACGGCACAGACACAAATTTAATTGAGAATTTAATCACATTGTTGAATCTCTGGTTTTTATGAAGCTTTAGTCGTACTGCCTTGACAGTTCTTACTCAGTGCTAATTTATTACCAGACTGCTTTGATACAAGCGCCATACCCTATATAGCGCTTAATTTAGGCATGGCATTCCTTAGCTATTTTCTAACCCTTGCATCCAAAGTGCACTTAATTGTGTTGCGTTCATCTTAACTGGCTGCTGTGGTTGATTTGAAAAAAATTGCTCGGCCAGCTGCCTACCAATATGCTGTGCCGTTGTGGTCTTTTCGATTCTAGCGTCATAAAAAGTACTCAGTGCGTGTTGAATCTCGGTGTGAGATTTGAGTTGCTGAGTAAGGTGCCAGGCGTCTTCTAGCGCTTGACAGGCCCCTTGCCCAGAAGTAGGAAGCGATGCGTGCGCGGCGTCACCGATGAGTACTAATTTATCCCGATGCCAGTATGGGAGCGGATCGAGGTCATGAACAAATATTCTTTTTACTGAGCCCTTATTATACGTGCGCAAAACGGTTGTTATGGCCGATGGCCAAAGTTTGAAGTGACGCTGGGCATCAGCAAGGTAAGCTTCAGTGGAGCGAGTGTTATCAAGTGTACACCCCCAAGCTGCAGCCCAATAGCACAAGTCATCGTTCACTGGAACAATACCAAAACGCAAGCCTGATGTTCGATATTCTTTAATGGTGCTAGCATGCAGACATTGCGGGCGTGGGCTTATGCCAATCACATTAATAAAGCCTCGAAAAGAAGGGGAGAACTTATCGCCAAACAAGGCCGCACGGATACTTGAATTCATCCTCCCATCGGCACCAATAATGAGATCAAACTTATTAGCGAGTAGCGATATATCTGCGTCATCTATTTGGGTATTAAAGTGACAAGGGATATCTAGTTTTTGTACACACTGATACAAGATTTTCATCAGGTCTTTGCGTAAAATAGAAACACTGTCATACCCACAACTTTGATTGAGTTGAGCAATATCTAGTTGTGCTAGGGTATGGCCTTGCTGATTTAGCTGTTGGACAAATCTAGGCAGGTTACCTCGTTGCCGAATTTGCTGAGTTAAGCCCATTTTATTTAATACAAACATGGCATTGGGCCATAACGTGACACCAGCACCAAGTTCAGAGATTTGACCTCTCTTTTCGAAAATCTCGACACTATACCCGTGTTGCGTCGCCAAAATCGACATGGCCAAGCCCGCAACGCCCGCACCAACAATCGCAATTTTTTTTCCGTGCATTTACTTTATCTCCAAAAGAATCTCTTTGGATTTTGACAAAACAAATCGGTGGGATAAATTAGGGTATATTGTTTTTATAATCCCATAAAATGAGTTAATTGTGCTGGATAGAGTCGAACTAAAATGGTTACTAAGCTTTGAAGCGGTATTTTTACAGTCGAGTTTCAAGCTGGCGTCAGAGCAGTTAGCGCTACCGACATCCAATGTGAGCAGGCATGTGGCGCTGTTGGAGCTGCAACTCAATGTACGTTTGTTTGAGCGAACGACACGAAAAATGACCGCTACCGATGCAGGTCATAAGCTAT
Source organism: Pseudoalteromonas sp. Of7M-16 (assembly GCF_022347805.1). NCBI lineage: Bacteria > Pseudomonadati > Pseudomonadota > Gammaproteobacteria > Alteromonadales > Pseudoalteromonadaceae > Pseudoalteromonas > Pseudoalteromonas sp. Of7M-16. Next base: position 38,140 of record NZ_JAKRFY010000007.1, read on the forward strand.
ATCGGTCAGTAAGCCCGCTACTAGAGTCTTTGCAGGCGTCATTGGAAGCCGTGTCTCAGCAGGGAAGTAATTTATCTGGTCACTTAAAAATAATGACGCCAGATTTGCCATTTATGGCTGAAGTTCTTGCCAATTTTAGCGTTCAATATCCCTTGATTCAGCTAAGTTGCGACACCCAGTTGGCACCTAAAGAAGGCCTGTTAGATGGCTTTGATCTTGTCTTGAGCTTTAGCCGCGGTGCTTTAGAGGACTCAGGGTGGGTGGCTAGGGAGTTGGTGCGTTGGCGCAGCTGCATTGTGGCCGCTCCAAGCTTGCTCAACAGGCACTGCAAACCAAACACGTTGGATGAACTGGCTGCTTTACCTTGTATCACAACGTTATCGGTTTTACAGGGGGCGCCTTGGCGCTTCAAACAGGATTATCTATTAAAAGTGAAATCGAGCTACAAGGTAAATAGTGGAAATATGGCAAAAGCGGCTGCGCTAAAAGGACTTGGTTTCTCAATTTTGCCTTACCATGCCTGTCAAAGTGAGATAGCACGAGGCGAGCTGGTAGAGATAGCGTTAGACCGTGAACCTGAAGATCTCGTTTTGAACGCGTTTTATTCTGGTCGTAAGTATCCTTTGGAAAAGGTCAAAGTGTTTTTAGCACACCTTCAAGCTGAATTAAAATCTCTTGTGTAGCTGATTTGTAATAGGGGCCGAAATACAAGCCCCTGTATTAGGTTATAGCCTAACCAAATAGGTTATGGCTCATAACCACAACGGAATACGCGTGTTACACGTTGCTCTGTACGGCAGTTAGTTTCAACTGTGCGAGTACGTTCTTCTGTACGCGTGTTTTCTGAGATTTTATTTACCCAACCAGTGTACTGAGCTGTGGCGATTGATTGATAGCCTGAGCTATTTTTATACCAGTAAGTTGTTGATTCACTTCTGAACTCAGTAGATGGACAGCTTGATTGCGCATGCTTTGTGTCCCATATTACTTTGGTGCGTGGTAAGTAAGAAGTAGGCTGATGCCACAAGTGGCCCAGATTCAAAATCCCGTGGTATCGGCAATCTTTAAATGTCACAGTGTAGGTTTCTTGTGATGTGTCACAAACGCGAACATTGCGTACAACTTCTTCCCAATAACCTTGACCACCAGGACAGTTTGGACGCGCGTTGGCTGACGCACTTGTAAACGCGATAGCTGCAACAGCTAATGCTAAGATTGATTTCATGTTTTTTCCTTAAGTTTTTTTATTGTTATCAGAAATAGTTTCTGATTTATTGTTAGACCCGTTTTGTGTACTAAACAAAGCAACACAGCACGGAGCCTGAACCTGTTGTGATTCAGTGTGTTAATTAAAATTGAGCACAAGCTGCAATATAGGTGTTACATGTTGAGCTTTTTTAGCTGTGCTTCAGTAAACAAAGACTTAATTTCTGAGAGTACGTCATTGTTAACCTGTATATTGTCCATACCATAGGGACTACCCATACTCCCAAGTTCTACTTTGTTCTTTGAATAAAGCGCTTTAGACAGCCGCGCTACCTCTTGCTGTTGAAAATCATCTAGGTCGATGCCCACCAAAGCTTGGCGTAGTGAAAGTTGCTTTTGTTCGAGCTGAATCTCAGCTTGTTGCTGTTCTATGCGGGTATAATTTTCAATCTGCTCTGACGTTAAGATACTATGTAGGGCGTGAATGTACTCTTGGGTATTGTTATCAAGCTTAGCCGCTATCTGCTCTTGGGCTTGGAGAGGCTCAGCAGCACTCGCGTTCCAAGCAAGGTAATCTTGCGTTGCTTTTTGTTGTAGTAGTTGCTGAAGTGCGTCTCGCGAAGCATCGTCTAAGTTGAGCTGTGTTGCGATATGCCTTGATGTTGGTAAAACAGTTTGATTGGCTATCGCACTGATGACGGCTTCATCTTGTATTTTTTGCGACGGTACTGTTGGTTCAGATATTTGAGGAGTTTCATCAGTATAATCTAACGACTGGGAAGCGACCTGATTATCATTTTGAGTGCCAATAGCAGTTGGCGGAGCACTTTCAAGCGCTTGAATTTTTACATTCAAGATCTGGTTTTCTTTTTTTAGCTCAACAATTTTTAAATCTAGGCTTGGATCATAAGCTATAGCGCTAGGCGATTCGTTTTGTATGGGCGAGGGTTGCAGCATGGATAAGCAGATACATCCAACGACCGCGCCACCGATAAAATATAGTGCTCTTTCTTTCATATTGATAACTCTTTCTTTATGTTTGCTTAGTGCAATGAGTTAACGACACGAAAAACGCATATTTGATGGCCGTACTCATTTGCTGCATTTGTTATTATAAAAGTCAAAAGTTTCTAAATTGACAAGAGTGGTTATATTGTTGTTGAACTGGTAACAACTTGAAAGCTGTAAGATATTCCATTTGAGCATTTTTAGAACTGTGTTATAGGCATTTCCGAGTGATGTCAGAACCCCATGATGTTTATAGTATCTTGCTGATGTCTTTATAAGAATTGGAATTGTTGTCATGTAATACTGGTGGCATGTTTGTATAAATCAGGTGGCAATGAAATATGACTCAGGAAGTTGTTTTTACTGTTGGGCGACGTAAATAAGACAAGTGAAAGCCCTTTAGCAAAGAATGAGTTGGCCGCCACTAGGGTTTTCTATTAATTTAGCATTGCGCAGCGCCAACTTTAGGTCGCACTTAATTGTAAAATGTTGGGAGAGTGGGAAGAGTGCTTATTAAAAAGGAATTAAATCGGTTTTTGTGGTCTTTTCGCTAATTTAATTAAGTAGTAAAATCCCTGAAGTTTTGAAGTGAATAAAACTCTATTCTCAGCACTGTTCAACTCAGTTAATATGAGAATAGGACATGCTCTAAGTATTATAACAATGATAAAAACAATTAAGGAATACACATGCTTCATAGGTACATGCTAGGGATATTATTAACTTTGTTATTTGGTTTTGGTTCTGCGTTCGCTCATGAGCAACATCAACAAAGCAAAACGATTAACTCCAAGCTGCTCAATGAGCAACGGACTGTGACGATTCAACTACCTAACTCATACTTTAATAACACTGCTCAAAAATATCCGGTGATTTATCGCCTTGATGGCAAAGAGAGCATAGCAATTGAATCTGCAATGTTGAACAAGTTACACCAATCTGGATCTGCACCAGAGGTGATCATAGTCGCAATTGAAAATACCGATAGAACACGGGATTTAACGCCTACAGTTAATTACGATCCGAGGGGGCCGGTTGGCGCGGGTGGCGGTGGAGACAAGTTTCTAGACTTTATTGAAAAAGAGCTCATCCCATACGTCAGCCAGTCTTATCGTGTCCACGACTTCAAGGTGTTTTCAGGGGCTTCAATTGGTGGCTTACTCGTTTTGCATAGCTTTCAATCTAGACCTCACCTTTTTCAAGGGCATATAGCTTATAGTCCGGCAGTATGGTGGGCAGATGAGACAACCAAGAAAAAAGTGAAGCAGTTTGTGTCATCAGTATCATCGTACAAAAATTATCTATACATGAATATTGGCTCAGAGCATCTATCCATGCGCAGAGTTTATGACGATTTATCTACCCATGTACAAAAAAACAAACCTTCAGATTTGCAACTCGTATTGAATACCTTTAATGACGTACCACATGCCATGACCTCTGCCGCAGGTGTATTCAACGCGTACCATACACTCTTTTTACCGTTAGTCATGCCAAACGATGCGTTAGAAAATGGCGTAAGCAGCATCAAAGAGTATTATCAAAATGTCGCTTTTCAACGCGGTGAGCAGATACAGCCTCAAGAGTGGGTACTACGTGAACTGGCCTATGGTTTAGTTGATAAGCAGGCGTTTAAAACTGCGATTGAAATATTTAAGTACAACATCGCTTTATACCCGAAAAATGCTGAAGCATATAATGGTTTGGCATATGGCTATGAACAAGCAAAGCAATTTTCCAATGCGCTAGAGCAAGTCAACATTGCTTTGCAGCTTGCAAACGAAGGAGACAGTGGGTTTGATGTTTATAAAAATCGGCAAGCGCGTTTAAAGTCACTGTTGCAGTTGTAGTATGCTAGCGCCTCAGCCTGCATTAGTGCGCAGCCTCTACATCCATGCAGAGTGAGGCTCAGTCGATTCTGGCAGTGCTAGCGTACCAATTTGATATGAGGTAATGGAGGTTGGTTTAAGAGACCTGCCTCCAACACTACAGTCATAGCAATTTTTTAGGGAAGCGCACTATAAACTTCGCACCACTTGATTGATGCTCATAGCTTATCTCACCTTTTAATATTTGAACGACTGAGTTGTACGCAATATTTAAGCCTAGCCCTAGTTTCCCTTGGCCCAATTGACTGGTGTAAAAAGGGTCAAATATATGCAGCTGATCTTCTTCGCTGATCCCTATGCCATTGTCTTGGTAGATTATTACCACGTGTTCATCCACTTCCTCAACATCTATGCTAATTTCCCCAGGTGATTGACCTGTAAAACCATGTGCGCAGGAGTTGTTAACCAATTGAGCTACAACTTTTAGTACAATTTCAGGGTGAGAATGGGCATGTACCGGATTGCCAATTACGGATAGATTGATGTCCTGTTCAAAGCTTTGGGCAAGTAATTCACATCGTTCTGTAAGGTATGCAAAAACTTCAAAATCAACGGCTTCACTGGAGTCTAGATTGGCAGCTATCATTTTAAATCGCGCAATCAAATCGGCTGCGCGGGTGGAGTTGTTTGCCGTCATTGCAAGCATCTCTGACGCTTCTTCTAAAAACACGGTTAGCTGACTAGCACTGAGCTTTTTAACCGTGAGTAACTCGCGTATTTCTTTGAGTTTGTCTTCAAGGCATGATGCAGAGGTGACGACTAAGCCCAACGGAGTATTTAGTTGATGAGCCATGCCTGAAACTAACGTTGTCATGGCTGACATCTTTTCGGACTCTAACAATTGTTTTTGTGTAGCTTGGAGGTTTTCTAGCGTTTCGGTGAGAGTTTGATTCTTTGACTTGATCCTGCGAACAAAAAATACGGTGAGTAGCGTAATGATGGCTGCGGCTATCAAAACAACGGTGAGTTGCTCTCTCGCTGCTTGTGTATTTACTCGATGCAAAACGTTTTCTTGTGTTAGCTTGGCAATATCTCGCTCTTTAATTGCTAGATTCATTTGCGCTGAATAAAAGGCAACGCCTATTTCGGCTTGTCCCTGTAAATAGTCAAACTTGCTTTGCATCAAGTGTTTTGAAGTTTCAAGAGCATTTTTCCAATCTTGGATCTGTTTAAAATACTCTACTAACAATTGATATGCTTGAGTTTCCTCTTGAAGTCGAGAGTGCTCGTTGCTCAACTCAATTATTTTCCTAAGCTGAGACTCAACCCCACTATATGACTTTTGCATTATGTTGATTTTAATTGCGTCAATTTGCGGTCCGATACTGTCGGCAATCGCGTTACTTTGTTGGCGAATGCTAGTTGCTGCTGCTAAATGTTGCTTTGCCAATTCGAGCTCTTCAAGCGCAAGGTAGGTTCTACCTAAATTATGGTGAGACCAAGAACTATGGTAAGTCAGGTTATGTTGTTCTCTGAGATTTAAACTTTCCAAATGCAGCTCTAAGGCTTTTTGGTATTGCTCCAAACCAAAATAAGCTTCGCCTAGATTATTTAATCCGACGCCCATTTGTTGGGGGAGCTCTCTTGCTTTTGCATCTTGATAAAAACGCTGAAAGTAGGTTTTGGCATCTTCAAATCGACCGAGTTTAAGATAAACATTGCCGATATTGTTCTCGGTTTGACGCAAGAACAACTCAGTATCCATCAGGGCGGCTAATTTATAGCTTTCAAGATAACTTTCCAGTGCTCTCTCATATAACCCCATACGAGTTAACGCACCGGCAGTTAGGCTGTGGTAGCTAAATAGGATCGTAGGGTCGGAAACTTCAATGCTCATTTTTTTACACTGCGACAGAGTTGAGATAGCGCCGTGAATATCGTCAGTTTGAATCTGAAACCAAGCCTTACCGTACAGCAAACGTATTTGTTGTCGAGTGGTGAGTTTTCCACGGTGCCTGATCAGAAGTTCTTCAGTAGTAATGATCGCTTGAAAAGGCGATTGCGAAGATGCATTGCGTATTTCAGCCCTGAGCTGCTCAAATTCATCTTCGTCGAAAGGTACTGCCAAGGCGGCTGTGCTAAAAAACAGGAATACCAAAATTGTACAACGTAACAACATCAACGCCGTCTCTCTTTAAACTGCTAAAAAAATAAGCATAGCAGTAAATTGGATATACGCATCGGTAAAGGTAAGTAAAAGCATCTAAAGATAATGAATTATAATTTTATTAATATATTCTTTTTTTTACGATAGGGTAAGGTGATTATTATTTATTTAGTTTTTTTGAATTTAATTGAGTTCTTGGTTTGGTGGGGGTCTTGTTGTTTGAGTGATTTTTAAATTGTATTTTATTTTAATAATTTAAGTTGGCTTTTGTTGTGAGTGGATAATGTGTTTTTTAATTTTAATAATTCGGGTTAAGTGCTAATAATAAAGTTAGGCAGCACAGGCTAATATGCTGCCTAGGTTTACTTTATTTAACCGTAATGGTTTCAATAACCTGGCTATACTCATCATGGTTATCTAGTACAACAACACTAACGATATATTCACCAGGGGCAGGGAAGGTTCGTGTGATCTTTACGTCACCATCTGCAAATCCATCATCCGAGCCAATACGCCACAAACGCCTAACTATTTGGCCATCAGCATCAGTTGAACCTGAAGAGTCAAATTCGCAGGTCAGGCCATTACACTGATAGGTTAACTTGGCAATAGGTGGGACTGTGCCTGGTAACTCCATTACCACCTCCTTATTTGCGCGCACTCCGTTGGCATCTTCAATCTCCAATGCGATTGTGTAGGTTCCCGCTCGTTGATTAACGAACTCTATTTGCTTACCAAAGTACTCAAACTGAGTTGCATCATTGCTTATGTACCAGCGGTACTTTAAGCCTGCTTTGTCATCTATGCTGTTGGAGGCGTCAAATTTACATGCACCAAATGTGCAATTAGGTGTGAAGTTTGCGATGGGCGCTTGGTTTTGCTCACTTGCATCATCATCAATGGTTAAGTACTTGGCATATTTCACGCCCCATTGTCCCGTAGTATCTTGCGCTTTAATAGTGACTGTGTAGCGGCCATCATCCCAATCGCTTGTGTCTAGGGCATAGTTAATTTTTTCTCGTGGGGAATCATATATGCCATCAACAGGTGGGAGTATGAGGCGTTGGATCCGGCCCTCTCCTTGTTTTCTGACTGTCATTCTAACTTTTTTGATAGCCTGACTCGGTGGTGCAACACCAGATAAAGATGGACCAAATGCATCATCATGTACGTCGGCAATAAGGTTTATCGGAATCCCCGCAGGTACAGCTGTCTCTCCAGCGCCTTCTAACCTAAAGTCCACAATTTGTGGGCCACCGGAGAGCTTATAGGGCTTTTTCGCTACTTTCGCAGCATAAATGAGCGCTTGAAGATTATTAGGTAAAATTTCGCCTTCGAAATTTGAGCAGTTCTCGAAGAAGGTCGACCCGAGTTCAAACGTATAAGCTGCTACACCTAGCTCTCCATATGCGTAGCCTTCAGCGGAGCCACCGCCATTAAATTGCTCACTTACTTGCAGCGCAAGATAATCGTTATAGGCAGCCATTCTATGACCTAGCATAGATAAACCGGCTGCGTTTGGTGGTGGCGTTGTTTCGTGTGACCAAGGCCACATAACAAAACGACTGTAGCTGTGAATATCAATAAATACGCCCGGTGTATCTAATGGCGCAGCATCGGTGAGCGCATCACCTCGGTTGTCACCAAACAATGCTTTGACATAAGCTTGAATAGCTTGTGTTTCTGGTTCAGAAGCTGGAGAGGGGCCATGGAATGTGCTAGCACATTGTTCATCAGTTGAACCTGAAGTGGTTGCCCAAGCAAAGTCAAAATTTCGATTTAGATCAACACCTCGGTTTTGCTCGCTTTGTGCACAATAACTCGTGTTGGTGTTCTTGCGCCAAAACAGCCCTTGCTCGGCATATTTACGTCCATCAGGGTTGGCAATAAGAAGAATATGGATCTCTCTTTGATTTAAAATCCAGTGAATATCAGCGTCTGTTTTTCTGTTTTTTAACAGGTGCTCTGCGAGGCGCAGAGTAGTTGCTCCGGGGGTATATTCTCTGGCATGCAGTACACTTTGCATAAACAGAGCCGGAAGTTGTTTGTTTTTATTGCGCTTTTTGTTTTTCAACACCAAGACGTTTAAGTCGTAGCCGCCTATGCCGTGGCTTTTTTCCCAAGATGGGCCTATGGTTTTTAGCTCAACAAAATCTGGATATTTTTCGGCGAGCTCTCGGGCTCGTTTATGTGTTTCTTCTACGGTTGGGTAACAGGGGTAATTAGGAATTGAAGTCAATTCTTCAGCGCCTGATGAAGGCGTTATGGACATACTTTTTTTTGTTTTTGGAGGAGCTGGTGCGGCGAAAGACTCTGCCACATTTTGCTCGACAATAATGACTCCAGTCTGAAGTATAGTTCTATATTCCGCCTTGCTTAATGATAGTTTAAATGCATTGTGGGATGCATCAATTATTTGTTCATGGTATAGCCCTGAATAATGGGCTTTTTGCTCTGGGCTATCAAAGTAAAGTAAATAGTTTGATTGGTTTGTTTGCAGATTTAACGCTTGTTCTGGTGTTTTTTGGTTGTGAGTGTAAGCACTTGTAGTAACTATGCTGAGTGCTGATAAAACACCTGCCTTTATTATTTTTTTATTCATTTAATGTCCTTTTATAATTGCTTTTTTACTCTCTTTATCCATCCTTTCATATTTTTATTGTTAAGTATATAGCTCAGTCTTCCTTTGTTTTTTTCGGTTTTAAGGTTTTTAAGTTTATGTTGTTAAGGTGTTTTTCTTCTTTTGTTTGTGTCATTTTTTGTATTTATGTGTATTAAAAGATTTATAATAAAGAAGGAACCAGCTGTTTCTTCAGCGAGGTCTATTTTTTGCTATCATATCCATGATAGCGTAACACTAATTATAAACTTTCATGATGTGGTAGATAATATGTTGAAGGGCTTTCATCACGTGGCGGTTATATGCTCAGATTATAAAAAATCCAAAGCGTTTTACACCGAAGTACTTGGTTTTACTATAGTTTCTGAAAACTATCGACAGGAAAGGGATTCGTATAAACTTGACTTAGTACTGGAAGATGGCAGTCAAATTGAGCTGTTTTCTTTCCCTGAACCGCCTGAGCGACCAAGTAGGCCTGAAGCTGCTGGGCTTCGCCATCTCGCATTTAAAGTAGTCGATATTGAAGCCACAATTTTAGCTCTGAATGAACAGGGGGTGTCTACTGAGCCTGTTAGGGTGGATGAATATACCGGTAATAAGTTTACTTTTTTCCAAGATCCGGATGGATTGCCACTAGAGCTCTATGAAGTGACCTAGTGACAAGAACATTATTGGCTTAGTGTGATTTAACTGACCATATAACCGAAAGGGGAGAGCGGCTTGTATTCACTGAAGCTAACGCCATGCTTTAGGTGATCACAATGCTCTTGCGAACATCGCCCAGAACATGACTCTAACATGAGAGTGTGCGACTATATCAAACTCTTCCTCTCTGCCTTCACGGTATTTTTTGGCCATCTGCTGATGTGCAAAGTCAATGATTTCATTAGTGTATCCGGCATACCAGCTAAAAGGTGACTCCCCTTTAAAGTGTTTTGCAAAGTCTGCGTTTTGCAACCCTTGGCGAATAAAATTTTGTACATCAATAATATAGTCTCTGACAAACTCAACATCGGCTTTGTATCCTAAATTGCTATGGCCTCTACATTACAAACCAAACCTCATTGCCCAATTTTTATCGCTAATATATCTAGTTCACCTTTCATATATTCAATGGGCGCCGGCAAAGATATGCTTCAGCATTTGATATGACGGTGTCAATGGTCATAACTGAAGAGAATATTAAGATTGATCTTTTTATTTATGGAATGATTTTATTATTTTAATTTTATACATAAATAGTGTGGAATTTTTTATTTCTTAAGTTGTTTTTGTGAGTGTTGCTTCTGTTTTTTTAATCATATACTCAGTGTTGATGTCGGATTTTTTCTATTGTGATTTTTATAATTGTCTTTAGTTTTTATCTATATGGCAGGGTTGTTCGTGGATGGTTGTAAAGTGCTTTTTTATGAATCTTAAGGGGGTTAAGGTGAAATCAATATGTTTCTATATACTTAGTTAGGATTTTTATTTTCCTTTTTTTGTAAGTTTTGATTTTTGCATCAATAAACATTTCTTTAATGTTTATTTTAAATAAATTTAAATTTACCGGTTTTTTACGCGTCGTTGTGGTGAGTGTTTTATGCTCAGTTTATAAATTTAATTCGTAAGGACAACGTATGAATAAAACAAAAGCTTTATCATTAATCGCATTATCTTTTCTATCTCAATCGGCATACTCCAGTACAATAGAGGGTTATCCACTTAGCACCATTGATTATAATCAGGGTATGGTTTGGTGGGACCGTGAACCGTTCCCTAGGTGGTATGCTCCAAATATATCTGTGTCAGAAAATGAGAAATATAGAGTACAAAACTCAGACCGACTTGATTTATCGTATAGTACCAACGACGTATGTCCTGAAATGCGTGGTACATGGTGTTATGATGTTAGTAAGATAAAGGCACATATCGTAAAATCGAAAGATGGCGTTTTTGATAAGCCAGTATATTTTGTCAAAGGGCTAAATACGACGGTAGATGGAATTACCGCCAGTGAAAATGAATTTAGTAAATACTGGAGTGATTATAGGCTAAGAGATGTGTTTAAACCTCTTCTCAATGAAGGGCGAGATATAGTTTTTCTTGACTATGCAAATATTAGTGATGACCTAATGGTCGAGAATGCTCAATTAATCCACTTTATTGAAACTAAGCTAAAACAAGGGAATTATCAAAGCACAATGGTGGGATACAGCTATGGAGGAGTGCTCGCTAAGCAAGCATTGAATCTGTTTGAATCAACAGGCTTTAATCATCAGTTTTTTAATTACATTTCAATAGATGCCCCCCATAAAGGTGCAAACATTCCTTATACTATTACCGAAACAATTGGCCGAATTAAAGGGCGCCTTGAAGATGCCAGAGGTTGTTCTTGGTCAAGTTCATGTAAACGAGCAAGAGACAATGCGCGCAGAATGTATAGTAGTTTGACAGAGGGAATAGCCGCTAAGCTGCTGATAACAGGGAAAGACAGCAATCAATATTTTAGAAACTTAAGAAGCGAAGGGTACCCGTCTACTTATAATGTTGCATTTTCAAATGGGAGTTATACAGGTACTCGAGCAAGTTTACCACTCAATGCGCAGATGGCTAGGTTTGAAGTGAATTACTCTGTATATGGTGATACCTATTATACATTGAAATCTATGGATATTCGCAGTAAATATAAAGCTGGACACTATTATATCTCACACCTGTTTGATGATGCACCAGGTTCATATTCTGTGACAGGTGGTTTGTTAAAGCAGTTTTTTGATGGGAACGGAAATATTCGCCGTGTAACCAATAATTTGTTAGCAAGCAACAAAGCGCCAACGTTCATTACGACAGCCAGTGCACTTGATTTGAATAGCAATGATTTATTCTCGCCATTTAATCCAAACTCAGCGTCAACACCTTTTAACAAAGTTTATGCTGTAAATGGTGCTAACTTAAGCCACACTAACTTTAGCTATCATAAAAACAATCTTATAAAAGAAATTAGAAAGGCAAACTAATAGAGTGTTTTAATGGATGTGGAGTGGTGTGATATGCCACTCCGTATTGCTTTTTAAAACGGTATATTTAGTGTGGCACCTTTAATGATACATGTACTTAAATTTCCTTATCCACTAAATTTTAATCTAAATCTCTTAATTGTTGATGAAATGAATAGGAATCAATCGGAACTCTATTCTTATTTTATATGATGTATGTATTGTAAAAGCGTCTAGAAGTAACTTATTCGATGATGATATGCTTCTATGCGTAAAAGGTTAGAAGCTGACATTCTTATTTAACTCCCTTTCTCTTTTTTACTTAAATTTCTCTGTTATTTCCTGTACTTTGGACTCAGTGTTATAGGAGAAAAAATTGCTTAATCAGTTATTTAAATGGCAAGTAGGGCGACAAAAGTCCGGGTATCATAAAATGCTCCTGATGGGGGCATATTGGCCTATTAAGTTTGATGTTTATCTTTTGAGGTTCCCACAAGGGTGTGAAGTACCAGAGCATACAGATAAGGTCAATAAAGGACGTCACTACCGGCTTAATATAGTGCTGAAAAAAGCCCAAAAAGGAGGCGAGTTTATATGTCATTCGCCCATTTTTGAGTCTGAACGAATCAAACTTTTTCGTCCTGATCTGTGTGTACACGCCGTTTCCAAAGTAGAGCAGGGTGAGCGCCTTTTACTCAGCATTGGTTGGGTACGGCGATAAATAAGCCTATTTATTCCTGATAGGTCCAAGCGTGTAGATCTAAGTATCCTGCCATTTCTAGCTCGTCGATTGATTTTTTATCTTCAGACATAATGCGTTCGATTCTTTTAATAAGAGCGGGGAGCGCATATTTCCAGCGTATCTCTTTGGGAAGCTCGCTGACCACTTTGCACATATGATTACCGTAGTGTTTGTAAAAAGATACTTCCTTTTCCATCAATTTTTCATAGTCAGGGTAAGGAATATTAATGGCAATATCACTTTGTGCGACGCTGTGTTCAATAAATGGGCCTGCTAATTTCTCTGGTGATGGTGGCCTAAGCCTAATTTTTTGATCTGTCTGCTTTATCTCACTTGATAACAACCTCGACTCAATAAGCGCTTTAAATACCACGGCCGCTTGCAAGTCAGATTCATCGCGCTCAAATAAATAGAATCGTAGCGTATCATGTGAAAATATAAACTTGATAGTAGATTGAATATCCGCTTCACGATTGCCCATGACACGTAATTTACGTCGTATTTTGAGCTTTTTTTGGCGTATTTCCGCGTTAGTTTCAGTTTGATACTGGAGCCTAGATAGCTTTTGTTTTAATTTTTTTGACTCATCTTGCGCTATAGCGATACGGCCATTTGGGTGATCTTTCAAATCTTCGACGGCTTCATTTGCTGATAGTATCCATTCTTTTCCGGTTGATCTAAGCAGCCCATTTTTGGTGCCCCAACTGGCCAATAGAGGTGTGTGCTCTGTACCATTAGACGCGAGCGGAAAGTGTTTCGCCGCGACTTCAGGGCACATAGACACTTTTCGGACGATTTCGGACCAAAATAAGACAATGACACTAAATGATTTGGTTTGCTTATTGTATTGGCGTATAAATTTTTCGATTTTAGCGTCCGCTGGTGCAGTCGTGAGGATATAGTATTCTTTTAAAGCGGGTTCAAATGTTTCTGCCGCCGCAATTTCTTTTTTTACTTCTTTTTCAGTTAAACGGCTAACAGGCCATTTAGACTTTTTCTTGCATTGCAATCCAACAGGGTAGATCCCACCGCGTGCTGAGACTATATCAACCCCTTGTTGAGCTTGTCCCGCACGGCCATGTCGAACTAAATTCGGTGCATTCCACATATACTCAAAAAGATCTGCACAGAGTTCTTCAAACTGCTCCCAAGAGCGAGGAGGTGGGAATTCATAATTAACTAAATTGCTCATAGGTGTACCGTATTTTGTGTTGAATTAGGCAATAATCCGAAAACGCAAGTATATAACTTTAAAGCATTATCAGACTCTTTAACTTAATAATGCTCAAAGTACTTGAGCAAGAATTCTATTGCAAGCCGCGTTCTGAGGGGCTGAAATTGACGGTTCTGATAGACTATCCAGCTGGTGGCACCAGAACTCCAAAAAGGCGCCAGTACAGGTGTGAGGGTGTGCTCTGATAGCGCACTATCAAATGTGCGCTGAGGCATGTAAGCAATGCCTAACCCTGCTACACAGGCAGACACTACCACGTTGGCATTATTGCTGCGCCAATTGCCCTTCACTTTTATTGTGTGTTTAGTGCCGTCAATCTGAAATACCCAGTTATCGTTGTTGGCGATTACGCAGTTGTGTTGTTTTAACTGCAAGGGGTGAGTAGGGGTGCCATATTCTTTTAAATAGGCAGGGCTGGCCACTGCCATCATTGAACGGCTCACCAGTTTACGTGCGATCAGATTTGAGTCATTGAGTTCACCATAGCGAATAGCGAAATCTATACCATCTTCAACAAAGTTAACCATGCGACTATTAAAATCAATGTCGATAGATAGCTCGGGGTGCAGTTTCGCAAACTCCATAAGGGCTGGCGCAATATAGTTTTCGGCAAATCCACCTGCTGCGCTTACTCTGAGTGTGCCACTGAGGTTAAATTGTTGCTGTGCTAATTGCTCGTTTGCTTGCTGTAAGCCTGTGATCAACTGTTTGCTTTGTTGATAGTAAAATGTCCCGTTTTCTGTGAGGTTTATCTGCCTTGTTGTACGTGCAAATAAACTACACCCAACTCGTTGCTCTAATCGAGCAACTTGCCGACTGATATGACTTGTACTGCAATTGAGCACTTTAGCCGCAGAGGAAAACCCGCCGCTTTCTGCAACTGCGACAAATTCAAAGATACCCTCAAAACTATCCATTTGGACTCCACTTTTTACCACGTATTCATGAGTGTCTACTATTATTGCTAATTAGCAAAAGTGTTTAACCAATTTAACTGATTATCATTTATTCAGAAAAAATATAAAGTACTTATCGAGATAACAAAAGCTAAAGGTCAATTGAGATGAAAAAAGTTTTGATCCCTGTAACAAATCACCCAACATTAGGTAGCACAGATCAGCCAAATGGCACCTATGCACCTGAGTTGACACATGTTGTCGCTATTCTAAATGCTCACAATATCGGCTTTGATATCGCTTCCCTCTCAGGTGGCAAAGCGCCACTGTATGGTACTGATATCGAAGATGACCAAGTTAACACTGACGTACTCTCAAATCCTGATTTCATGGATAAAGTTAATAATACGTTGGTCATCTCTAAACTCGATATTGAATCCTATGACGCTATTTTTTATCCCGGTGGTTTTGGTTTACTAAACGATCTCGCCGAAGATAAGGTGATGGCTTCTTTAGCTGCCACGCATTATGAAAATGGCGGCATCATAGCTGCGGTATGTCATGGGCCTGCCGCGCTCTTACCGATCACTTTGAGTTCTGGTGAGTTATTGCTAGCAGATAAAAAAGTCACGTCTTTTACCCGAGAAGAAGAAGTGGACTTTGGCACTATTGAAGACATTCCTTTTTTACTTGAAGAATCTTTAACGCGAAAGGCTGCCCAGTTTAACAAAGTGCAACCTTGGCAGAGTTTCGTAATCGAAGATGACAGGCTGATCACTGGGCAAAACCCAGCCAGTGCGCATGCTGTTGGTGAGTTACTAGTGAGTAAAATCGCACGCTAGGTTAGTGTATGTCGAAATTGATAGGGAATTAATTAATGATAACCGTTCACCATTTGAATGCATCCCGTTCAACGCGCGTTATTTGGTTATTAGAGGAGCTGGCTATGCCATATCATGTGGTACAACATCTGCGTGATGAAACCACTAAACTGGCACCTACTAGTCTTGGCAAGATCCACCCTCTGAATAAGGCACCGATAATAGAGCACAACGGCCATATAATTTGCGAGTCTGGCGCTATATTGGAGTATATCCTTGACCAAGGTAAAAACGATCTACGCCCAGATAAACAAAGCAGTGATTATTATGCCTATTTGGAGTGGATGCATTTTGCCGAAGGGTCGTTGGCGCTGCCTGTGATCACCCATTTACTTATGCAAATGGAAACTCGCTCTGGAGATGCGCCCTTAGATGGATATATTACCAAAGAGCTTAATTTAGATTTGAGCTATATCGATTCAATTCTAGCGCAGCGCACTTATTTCGCTGGCGCTATGTTTAGCGCGGCAGATATCATGATGACGATATCTTTAGAGATAGCGGGCAGTTTAGGACTGTTGGAAAATAGGCCCAATATCCAATCATATCTTGCTCGCATTCAGGACCGAACTGCCTATAAAAAAGCACGTGAGTTTGGCTAGGTATTTTGGCGAGATATAAAGTAAATAAAAGAGCTGGTCCCAGCTCTTTTTAGGGTTTAGCTTGCAGCAGAGATACTTTTGCTGATCTTTTGCGATCTTTGCGTACATTGATCAATATTATCTTTCACGATGTCTAGTTTCCCTTTGATCCCCTCGATGTGTTGCCAGTCGAGAAATAACTGTTCAACAGCGTGCTTTTGAGTGCTTGAGCAGGCCAATAAAAAGTTATACGGAAACCATTGCAGAGCAGATTGAGCAACCCGTTTAAAAATTTCTGATTCACGCTTTTTTATTTGTTTTGCACTGGCTAGCCTAAGCGCAGGGTTAAAGATTGGGTACTGAAAACGATAATCTATCACCATACCTTGCGTGGCATCACTGAGTAACAGGTTATAATAGAGTGCAACGTTCTCTTCTCTACTCACATAGCCAAGTGCCGAGAGCATATCGTCTTTGACTGGGCTGGCTACCTGCTTAAACTGTTTTATCAACTGCTGATACTCTGACTTGGTCGCACTATTTGCCAAAACGGATACCATATCTGAAAAGTATGCATGTGATTGACTGTGTGGTTTTCTATAATGGTGCAATGCAGCTGCAATGGCTTTGGGGCTTTTTAAATATAGACCGAATAGTCTAAGAGTATCCCCTCCATGTGGTTGGGCGAGAATATCTGACCAATCGAGTTTATGTTTTATGTGCTTTTTTAAGTAGTTGGCGAGATTTTCCTGGCTATCTAGTTGTGCGTGTTCCAAAAATGCATCAAGCAGTTTACCAATAAGTTCATTCGCGTCAGAGGAGCTAATATCGAGTTGGTTTAACTCTTTCACAATTCCTTGGATATAATCCATATAATTGATGTATCCGGTTATGGCAAGAGCTTGTTGATTGTCCCTAAAGGACGCCAGTTCAGAGGCGCTCAATTTTGAAAATGGGAATGCATCGAGACCGGTGTTATCCACATAGCGAAAATATCCGACGCCACCAGCGTCGATGAATATTGCTTTCGTTTGGGGTGAGATAGGCAGAGTTCCCTGACTACCTTCTAGTGTGAGTTTGCGCTCAGTCATGCTACTTCCATCCCAAAGTTTGATGGTCAGTGGGACTGTCCAAAATTGACTTTGTCTGTTTAACAAATCTTGCTGCTCAAACACCAAATGTTGTTTGTTTTTAGACACAGAAATAAGAGGGAAGCCTGTACTTTGGGTAAAACTGGCAATAAAGCGTTGTAAATGACGTACTTTAAACAATTCAGAAAACTGTGTTGTACTGACATTACCGCCAGCAAAGGAATGTACATATTGCTGAATATGTTTTTGAAAAGCAGACTCACCAGTGGCCTGTTCGAGCATTTCTAGGATTGCTCTGCCCTTAGTGTAATGCAATTGCCCATATGCCAATGTGTCTTCGCGGTTTTTCACATCAAATATCAGCGGTAAAGCGTGGCTGTTGTCATCATAAAACGCTCTAGCTTGAGGTATATAGGTACAAGCGGCGTCATCAGGGTAAAGTGATTCGGTCACTTTCGCTGCGATAAACTCGGTGAACGATTCATTGAGCCAGTAATCATCGTACCAAGCCATAGTTATGTCATTGCCAAACCAGCTATGTGCTACTTCGTGGGCAAGCAATTTTTTAAATTGGCAATGTTCATGGATTGATGCGTTTGGCTGTGGAATTTGATTTTCATTCAAAGATATTAAACCTAAGTTTTCCATTGCTGCGACACTACCGAAGTTACCGATAACAAAATCCAATCGTTTAAATGGAAAGGGCTTTGCTAAATAGAGTTCAATAAAGGAGAGAGAGCCTTCGATTGTACTGCTGAAGTAATCAGGTAAGGATATTTGATTGTCAGCTGGGCTATATACCTTGGTATTGAAACGGGTGTCAGAAAAGGTGTGGGTTTCAAACTTTCCAACGGCCAATGTAAGAATGTCTGTGTTCATACGAGGTGTGGTTGAAAACTCCGAAACTTTTAGGTTGTCTCTGAATTTGACCGACTTTACGTTTGTATTGTGCAGTACTGAATAGGTCTTGGGTGCAGTGATGTGAAAAGTAAATTGTGTCTTTTTGTCTGGCTCATCAAGCGTTGGGAATACCCTGCGGGCTTCCATGGATTGGAATTGGGATATCAAATAATTGTTGCCTTGGTTACCTTTAACCTGAAAAAGCCCTTCAACATGTTGGGAATACTGCGCGCTATAGACAATATGTAATTGTGCTGAGTTTTCCACAATTAGAGGTAATGCATGCTCAATAATTTCATATCGATTGGGGGAAGTGACAGGGAGTGGCCAGTGTTTACCTTGATAAATAAGCTGTACTTCTTTGATGTTTAAATTTTTACTGTGATAAGCCAGTACTTGGCTGGGCTTTTCTAACTTAAACTCAAGCGTTGTAGAACCTATAAGTGTAACCTTATTAGGGTCCAATTCTAAATGAACGGTTTGTTGTTGCAGTGATAAATACGATGGCAAGCGGTGCTCTGCGGCGCACGCTTTACCTAACCATAAACTCAGGCACAAGACGATTGCTAAACCAGTTGGCGTAAAACTCATATGATTCCCGTTGAGGTTTATTTTTATTCGGGCCTTCCAAATAATAAATAAGGAAGTGTGTTTGTCAGCATAATACAGAGTCTATATGCAGCTGCACATAATATCTTGTTTTTAATTGAGAACATGGCCCCAAATATGCTGGTAAAAAAGGTGAAATTGCAGTAATACGGCCATATTTGTTTTGTCAGATGTTTCGAACTTAACTAAGCTCAATAGGAGAGAGATTTTTAAAGGCGGCAAAATGGCCCTGTTGTTGCGAGCATGTATCCTGATAGGTTTGTTTTTTGGACATGCTTGTCATGCTGCTAAAACCGTGTCTGTAATAACCCTTCCAGATTATCCCCCATTTGGCTTTTTAGATCAGGGGGACACACATGTAGCGCGCGTCGAACCAGGTGAAGATAGCCCCAATTTTCAAGGGTTTGCGTGGGACGTTGTGCGCGAGAGCTTTCACGAGATGGGCTATACAGTTGAACTTTGGGTTGTACCTTGGGCGAGGGCATTAACGTACCTTGAGAGTGGGCGAGTTGATTTAATTTTTCCCGTTAGCATTAGCGAAGAGCGCCTAAAAATTTATAAGTACTCTAAAGAGTATGTAAATACCGTCTATTACCGTGTTTATGTTTTAAAGGAACAGTCATTTGTATGGAGTTCATTGGATACTTTGAATGGAAAAACCATTGCACAAATGCGCGGGTTTAATTATGGCGCGCAATGGGAAGCGGCGACTGGTATAAAAAAGTATGATGTTGGCAAAATCATACAAGGGTTTGAAATGCTTAAGAGTAATCGGGTCCATGGTTTTGCTGGGTATGAAGGCATATGGGACATTGTACTACAACGGCATAACCTTGAAGCCGAATTCACCAAATTACCTATGTTCGACAGCAACAAAGAGTTTATTGCTGCTTATTATGCCAACCCAATGGCAAAAAAATTATTGAGCCAATTTGATCTAGGCCGCCAGCGGATCTCAAAAAATGGCACCTTAAAACAAATTAAACAGAAATGGTCTGGCGTTTTGACGGACCCCAGTGAGTCGATTGAGGACAGCAACTGATCCCCCCTAAAATTTTGATTTAGCGCAATTAATCTTGTTACCAATCTTAAGCTCTGAGCTTGCCTGCCGATACCAAGGAATGACTGGATTATAAGGATAATTATGAAAGTAACTTCGAACAGCCAGATGGCTGTTTATTCACTCGCGCATACTCCCAAGCAATCTTGGCGGCCTTCAAATGAGGGGGCGGCAAGCCTTGATAAGGTTTCGCTCTCGCCAGAGTCAAAAAAAATGCATCCACTGCTGAGCACATCTAAACGTCTTGCGAATTCGGCTGATCTCATCGGGGCTGCTAAAGTCAATGGAGATGGGGAGCTTATTGGTTATAGCAAACTCAACTCACCAGCACAGGTCAATGCGTTTATGGCAGTATTTGAGAGCGTGTCTATGGAACACCAAGATAAATTGCGTTATATACCTGTTGATGAATCATTTTTAGATCTCACTGATAAGCTTACAACGCAACAAATCGAAACGGTAATTGATAGCGCGTTTTCACTTCATAAAGACCAAGTGCTAAATCAAAATTATATGCCAGAGCAAATTATTGACTACGTACATGGATTGGCGGCGTTATCTGATGACAAACTTAAAACAACGCTTGGTTTGACCAAGCAATTACTTGATATTGGTGAGCAAGAGTTACTTGAAAGGTCAGTGAACAAGCGCTATCCGCCGGGGACTATGTGGGGCACAACTGAGAATAAGCGGTTGTATAAGCCTGATTATGAACACCCCACAGAAGGTTTTGTGACCGATGACCAAGTTGGTGCACAAATGGTTAAGCGTTTAACTGAA
This sequence comes from Pseudoalteromonas sp. Of7M-16, assembly GCF_022347805.1. Classification (NCBI taxonomy): domain Bacteria; kingdom Pseudomonadati; phylum Pseudomonadota; class Gammaproteobacteria; order Alteromonadales; family Pseudoalteromonadaceae; genus Pseudoalteromonas; species Pseudoalteromonas sp. Of7M-16. Next base: position 58,722 of record NZ_JAKRFY010000007.1, read on the forward strand.
GCTGCACAGCAGCTAACTACAGATGAATTAACTATGCTGGGCCAAAACATAGAGGGGCGCAGCTACCTAGCTACTCGCGGCATACTCGATATGGCCGCACTCTCTTCTAAGCATGACAAAGGTGCTTTTATTAATCTACTTAATGAACCGAGTGAGCAGACAGACGCACTCTTTGAGCTGTTTGGGGCGCAATCGGACAAACTGGAATTTACGTCTTTTTATCATGCGAGTAAAAACCAAGATAGTGAGGACAAGCACCTTGTTAAGCTTTATTACGCCTATAATACGGACTCTGATGAACAGCGCCAGAGCATGATGGCGGATATTTTAGCTTTGCATAAAACCCACGGTGCTGATTTTCTTAATGACGCTGCACAGTTATTGCGTGATGTTGATGCATCTGACAGAGCTGATGTTTGGCAGCAGTGGATTAAGGTGAATGACGATACCGGAAAGACGACGATTGATAACCTTGCAGAGCACATTGAGGCAAATAAAGATAACTCAGCGGTGAAGCAACAGCAGCTTCGAGATGAAATACGTGAAAGCTTCAAGTGGCATTTTGAGACTGGTTTTGATTCCGAGTTAAGGGAGATTGAGCTTTCTAGGAAATCTGGGAGTGAGCAGGCGTAGCATAGCGTTGTAAAGACGTAACAAGTGTAGTGGCTCATACCTGCTCTTACAATTTAGGTGAACAGGCTTAGACTTTACCTTACAGGCAGATGTGAGCGGCCCAGGATAGTCGATAAAACAAATAGTAATAGGTGCAGCCCAATCCCATAATAACCGTTTCGACACCGCAACCGAAAATAGTACAAGTTGCCAAAAAATAAGCTTAAAAAGTATAAGAATAATGTAAGGTGAGAGGCTTAAGTCCTCTCACGGTGGTAGTTGCTTGTGGTGAATCGTTTGTTGCAAATTGAAGGTTTTATGGTTCTGGTGTCTTTGTAATCCGCTAATGTAATCAAGAACGACAAGTCTGTCTTTGTCAGCTTAGTTAACGGAATACCCGATACGACCGTTTATTATGACGGTGTCGATTTTCTCTATATCACTAATATTGTCCCACGGATAGCCATTTATTATGAGGATATCGGCAAGTTTTCCCTGTTCAATGGTTCCAAGTTGCTTTGACTTTTTAAGGGCAATTGCGCCATTTCTTGTCGCGGCGATAACGGCTTGAGTATCACTTAAACCAGCATCAACTAAACGTTTTAATTCCATATGATAACTGTATTGACCATGTACTTTTACCGGTGAGTCAGTGCCAACTCCTAACATGACATCAGATTGTGCCAAGTGTGGGATGTTTAAGTGACCCTTTGGCTCTCGGGCGAGCGTGGGAACATAAGTCACTTGATTGTTTGTAACAGCATCAAGAGTTTCTTGGCGAATGATGTTTCCATGTCGAATACCGTGTTCAACACTTGTCACCCCAGTGTTAATTGCTTCGATTGTTTCGTTTTGACCACCAGTGTGCGCCGCGACCCAGAGGCCATTCTTTTCTGCAAGCGAGGTGATAGTAGCCAGTGTTTCCCGAGACATTCGAGGCATTTCAATATCATTAACGCTGTCGGTGTGACCTTGATAAACAACCTTAATACCATCAATCCCTTGTGACATTAACTGTTCGATTTGTGTCGTGATCTGCTCTGGTGAATCTGACTGAAAAGTCATTTGTTTTAGTACCCAGGCTGGCATGTCTTTACGTTGAGTGGGGTGACCACCTGCAACGGTAAAAATTGGGCCCGCGACAAATAATCGAGGACCAGCTAATTTATCTTGAGACAATGATTTTTTTAAATCAAAGATGGCTGGCGCTATGTCTCCTAGCGAGCGATAACTGGTTACGCCAGCTTGGATTAGGTCTTGTCTAACACTGGGTAAAAAGCGAAGTTGAGCCCAAATTGTATTTAGCATGTTGTCATGTTTGGATTGCTCTTTCCCCCCAAAGAAGTGGCCATGCAAATCAATTAGACCAGGCATAATTGACTTTCCCGTGGCGTCAATTATCAAAGTTTTTTCCGTAACATTACAACTTTCTCCAAGACAAGCGATTTTACCATCAGTTACTAATATTCCCGGGTTGCTTGTTGCAAATTCAGAGGTGGCGTCAAATAAAGTGCCGCCTTGTATCCACATATTTTGTTGCGGTTTTTCCCAAGTGTACAGGTCGTGTTTATACGCTAGCACCAACGCTAAACCAGAAATAATTAAAAATACTAACAGATATGCAAAGAACTTTTTCATAACTTTTCTCCGGCTATTGGTCTTAATTAAATTTTAATTTGGTGTTGTTCAAAGTACCTCTGGAGCCGTTCGAACGCAGTTGCTGGTGTTTTGCCACTCCACGGATATCAAGGTCACCAGCGTCATTCATTTCTATGTTTGAGTTTTCTACCTGAACGACAAGATTAGCGTTAGCAGTGTCGTTAATTTGTACACTGAGTTGTTTGGCAGTTAAGGATAAGCTTGTGATATCGCCGGATCCTGTGGTCTCAATAGAGATTTGGTCTGCGATCAATTGGTTTTCGCCTGTTAATGTGGCAGAACCTGAGGTTTTAATGTTTTTTAATTTTTTGTATGACACGTAAACTTTTACCGACTCACCACTGTGGTAGCCTTGGGTGGTCACGGTTAAGGTGCCATTTTCAATGTGTGTGATTACATCTGTTATAGGTATGCCACGGGCAAATACTTTGATTTGTTGATGATCGGATTGAGTGATAAAGACATCAGCAAGTCCACCAACAACAATACTGTCAAAATCTTTGACTTCTCTTATTTCTTGCTGACAGATAAAGTTGGTACAGCCTGACAAAATAGTGGTGATTAAGATTAAAACAATAGATAGTGAGTGATGCATATTAGCCCCTAGCGCTTTATTGATGTGGGTATTATTGAAAAAACGCTAGATGTAAGTAATGGAGTAATGTCATGAAAAAAACATGACATTTGTCATTTGTCTAAAAAATAGCAGTTCATGAGATTGAGTGGTGATTAAGAAAGTAACCAATTGTGCTGATTAAACTGGTTAAGGCAGCATAATTTTGGTGCTGAAATTAATGAAATCAGAATCATTGATTGATATCTACCCAATGACCGCTTTTGGCACACTGCTGCCATTCACTATCAGGTGTGATTTAACCCTAATAATCAAATCTGGCAGGTCAAGTTAAAACTTACTCATATTAAGGGCTGTCGCGTGTGTATTTCCCTCTAATTGAAACTCCTTATAAAGCATTAGCGATTTAACAGCTAAGTAAATTTAATCTGCATGCAAATTGTGCATGGATTATTTGTCTGTGACCTTTCTCCAATGCTGTGTCATATAATATTTGATTCTGAACGCAGTAACGCATATTGGTATTCATCACTCCACGCACCTTTAAAGAAAACATTTTTTATAAAGTGGCCCTCTCGGCGAAAGCCCACCTTTTCTAGTAACTTGTAAGAAGCTTTATTTCTTGCATCGGTCGTTGCAATGATTCTGTGTTTACCTAAACAGCCGAATACATAGTTTATTAGGCCTGAGAGCGCTTCTGTCGCAACGTTTTTACCTTGAAATTCAGGTGCGACAGTAAAACCAATTTCTACTTGCTCAGCATCAATGAAGTGAATAGCGAGATCTCCTAACAAGGTATCAGTTCCCTTATCTGAAATAGCCAATTGATACCATTTTCCGGCAGAGCCAAAAGTGGCGTAATCCATACTTTCAAATAGCTTAATGGCGTCTTGATACGTGTAATCTGCCCAATTTTGGTATCTAGCCACTGATCCTAATGCCCGGTAGCTCGTAAATTTCATCAAATCTTTCTTTTCAAAAGGGCGAAGAATGAAGTTTTGAGTTGTTATTTTTATAGAAGACATCTAAATACCTTTTTTTCACCTAGCTATTTTGCAGGAAACAGACATATTCAGGTGGCTGAATTTAAAAGAAAGTTTTTTTGGAGCCAAGAGTAACGCATTTCAGATAATAGCTAAATTTTGTGCAATTTATAATCTGGTTTCTATTTTCTCTACAAACTTGGCTATTTTCGCTTCCGTAAGGCTTTCGCTTTTGTACAGTGACAACATTTTGAACTTACAGTTTTTGGCACAGGCTCCAAGCAATGCAATTTTCAGAACTTTTTTTACCGGCTTTCTTAAGATAAAAAAGTCCACCCACCAAGGCGAGCCAAGGGTAGTGATAACAGTCATTTCCTTGAGATTGTTCAGAGATTGTTTTATCGGTCCATAATTGGAAGCATGTTCGTAAGCATGTCCTGGTGCCCATATGCGGTCAAACCAGCCTTTCAAAATTGCGGGGAAACTAAACCACCAGGTGGGGAAAATCAAAACCAACGACTCAGCTTGTTTTAGCTGAGCAATATCTAACTCGATTTGTGATTGATCAAATTGGCTTTGGTAATAGCTCTCTCGCTCTCCTTTGGTCAACACAGGATCAAACTTTTCTTGATAGAGATCCTTAACAGTGACGGTGTAGCCTTTGGACTCTAAGCGGTTGATTGCTTTTTCGGCCAAGTGTTTACATAAACTGTTTTCCAGTGGGTGGGCTAAAACAACTAAACAATTCACCAATGCCTCCTTGTGCACTTAACGGTTGGGATAGACTTTTCGCATACCATGAAACACAGACCGTTATGGCATGGTTGAGCGTTGGCGGCGAGTGTCTCTTTGTGGGCTGATTACGGCATTATCCTTTATTAGCAATAATCCCAAATGCGTCACTAGTATCCACAGCGCTGTGATACTTAGCAAGCGCAATCTGTATAAATTTTGAAAACAAATACAACTCTTAACAAGGGAGAATATTGACACATTAGGGACTATTATGAAGCCGAGTTTCCTTCAATCATCTATATACCGTGCTCTAGCCTAAAGCACTGGCACTAGCGAAGCATACAACATTGATAGGGTTACTCTATAGACACTGCAAGTGAGATGGGGTCGCACTAGCTTAGGCACTCAAAAAAGTTAATATGTTTAACTGTGTGGGTATCACACATACAAATGGCCGCCAAGGAGTTAACCGGAGGTTGATACCTCCAGTTATTGTCTGTACCTAAGCAGTTATAAAAATATATACATCAAAGGTTATACCTAACTTTGATCATTGATAATTGCACCATAGGCGCTCCACAAGCCAGGCGTGCCTGCTTGTACACACATATAACCTACGAACCCTTTTTTAGCAGGATCGGTTGTTAACATGACACGACCAACTTGATTATATCCAGACGTCGGCGGGTTAGGTTTAATGGCGATTTCTGATTGAATAAAATGCGGGTTAGCGTTCACATCGTACTTGGGGAAAATATCAATATTTGGTACTTTCCATACATCCGGTTTATAAATCATATCAGCATGACCGGCACCTGAAAAATTATAGAAGAAGTTCCCTTGGTAATGGCCATCGTCTACGATGACATTGTTGCCAACAATGGAGTTCTGAAAACCGATTTGAGAGCCAATGGAATAGGAGAAACTAGCTTTTTTACGGTTAGGTCTAATAATAGTGTTCCCTGTTAACGTACCACTAGATCGTGCGTTAAAAATAATGCTTTCATAAGGTGCATCTCTGATTACATTACCCACCACTCTAACGCTGCCTTCGCCACTTGAAATGGATTCGACATACAGTGGAACATTGTAACCAGATAGCGTTGTTTGCGCCGTACAATTGACTACATTGCCTTCAACAAGAATGTCCTCAGCAGAGTTGATAAAGATAGCGCCACCATCACAGTCTCTGATGGTATTATTGGTCACTCTTGAAACTGAATCTGTTGAAACTTGGATGCGACCAGCTGCACCTGTCCCCGGACAATCCGAGATATAATTACCGTCAACAATCACCCCGTGGCCAGCTTCAATCCAAATAGTTGGTTCTACAGAGTCCGCCGCTGAGTCGCCAATATTATATAAATGGTTATTGATGATATGCACATTTTTAGCGGATACGTCTTCGCCGCCCGCATAACACTTGATACCTGCGGCTTTACCTGTGGTTGTATGACAAATATTATTACTAACTGTGATATTTTTCAGTGCTGTGCCTTCTAAATTGATACAGCCGACCTGATAAATATCATGGACGAGGTTGCCTTCAATCAGTACGTCTTCTCCATGTGTTATCGCTATACCATTTCCATATGCAAAACTCATAAGGTCATGTTCTTTATAACCTATTTTGCGAATGTGGTTGTTGATGATCTTGATGTTTTTGCTCGGGTTGATACCTGGACCCACACCAATACCCGAGTTAATGCCATCATAAATATGACAATCACGTATTGTGATATTTGAACAATCGTGGATAGGTAAAGTGTATTGTTGATTACTTTTCCACTTCGAACCATTTCCGTCAATAATTACACCAACTAGAGTGATATCTGTTTCTTGATGTAAACGCAGTGTAGCTGCATTACCACCTAACTTTATGATTCCACCTTTCCCCAACACAAGCGTATTTGACTTTATAAATACCTCTTTTTCTAGCGCATAAGTGCCGGGAGTGATTTCGATACAGCCTCCCTCAGCCTCAGTAAATGCTCTTTGCACCGCATCTGCTTCTAAAGAACCATCTCCTTTTGCACCATAATCCTTTATATCGATGACTTTTTTATGCGTTGGAGTTGCAGTTGTAGGGGAAGTTGCAGCTTGTAGTTTTAATGAACCAAGCACAGCAGCACCTGTTAAAGCACCGCCTATAAACTTTCTACGTTCCATTTTAAGTTTCCTTTGTGTTTTATTATTGCGCTTCATATGTGAAGCTCTACCGATTTAATATGTTAGAAGTTTATTTTATTAAAGTTTTTTAACTATTTAAATTTATTCTTTGGTTGGTTTTTTACTGTAGCTATAATTGTCTTTGTGGAGCAATTTTACCCTAAAGGTTTCGTTACTTAGGTATCATCTTTGATATTTTTAATCAAATCTGTACTTATATTTAGATATTATCTGTGGAGATTGTGTATGTAAAATGTTGAAACAGAGAAATAACGGCTTTTTACACCGTTTATTCCACTTGTTTAGTATGAAAAGAGTACTTTTTTGGTCATTTTCATTTGTTCTTAGTCTTAGTCAAATTAAGTGTAAATGCAGCCCGTAATACTTTTTTTAGGTCTTATCAACGATTACAACATTGCCTAAAACTTAGGTGTAGAGAACGACCTTATATGCTTTTAATCATATGTAACATTTCTGGCTTAAAACCTAAATTTTCATAAAACTGGTTGGCTTTTAGGTTATTGGCAAATACTTCGAGGTGTAATAAGCGACACCCTTGGCTTTTGGCCCATTCTTCGGCACTGGCCATTAATAGCTTCCCAAGACCCAGCCCTTGAGAATTAGGAGATACAGCGAGCAGTGGAACGGTACCGCATGTTTCGCCTGTAATGCCATCTTGGTGCGTTCGCACATGTACAAAACCTTGAGGTATATTGTTAACCTCAGCAACTAAAGTGATATTTGGAACCGATGTCTTTGAGAGCATTTGTGTAATGTAATCATCTTGCATTTTTTGAATCGCTTCGTCAGTATGCCAATCTAATTTGGCAACCTCAGCTAAAGAAGGTGAAAGCTCAAAAATAAAAGCCCTATCATCGTCATTGGCTTGTCTTATTATTACATCGTTTTTCATATAACTTTCTTAATTATTTTTAATTACAAAATATTTAGCGTTTTAGCTAATTCAATACTTAGATAAAATTAGCGCAAAAAAGTGTGTTTTATAGGGTGAGGTTGACGCTCTGTTTTTTCTCTCTATAGAGTATCACTTTGTCTTAAGTTATCTATATGTTTTTAAGGATTTAAGCAAGAGTGGTAAACAACTGTTTGGTTAATACTGATGAACCCACTATGTAAATGAATTTAACCTTGGCAATTATTTTGGAGCTTAAGATGGAGAGGTCATTACTCATTAGCAAGGTAGTTATCAGAGTATGTTTATAAGATTAAAATCTGTCCGGTAGATAATAAAAAGAACCAAGCCTTAGGTATATCCTTATACTATAGTGATTGGTTCCATTGGCTAAAGCTTATTTATCAGATACCGCATAGACGAGTGAGCACTCACCACTTTCTGATGTTCTTATCCAAATAGGGTGGCCTGTAGTATGGGCTGTTAATAGCAGTGAATACACGGCGTTATAATTTGAATCTTCAGGTCGTAATTTTATATAACCAGAGCTTCCGGCCTCGCATGATAGCTTTGACTCGTCGCCGGAAGTACTTATTGATACACCGCCTTTAGCTAAAGTAACAATTCTTGTGATTTTGACATCCGTACAACTTACTCCAGCACATTCGGCAACTGCATTAAAAGAAAGAAGCGAAGCAAGTGCGGTAGATAAAAAAACAAATTTCATAGTCTCTCCATAGTTTTAATTGTTAGGTTTGTGAGTGAATAAATTTTTATAATTTTTTAAGGAATGAACAGAAGGCATATTGCTCGTTCATTTCGGTTGTGACTTATTTGTAGTTACGTATTTACTTTAAAAACAAGAAATGCGCGGTCTTTGACTCGATTAATTTTTGGCGTGCGTCGTGATGCAGCGATAACTTTTCAATTATAACTGCATCACAACTTGCTATAAAATCAAAGCATCATCACATTGATCGCTGGCAGCAACACCTCGAAACCATAAACATACACCTCAGCACTTTTATCCGCAGAATACCCTTCTGAGTCAGATACAGACACCGTCATATTGTAACGTCCTTTATTGGTATATTTATGAGTAACAGAATTCTGTGAGTTAGAACTAGTTCCATCTCCTAGAGACCACAACCAAGAGGTTGAATCTACGATATCTTCTATTGAATAGGCAGCGTTAATAGTCAGGTTACTGCCAACGTATACGGAATAGCGTTCGTTATCTAACAATACGCTAGTTTGTACTTCAGGACCGTAAAATGTGCGTACCATCAAAATATCCGTATCACTTAGTTGGCCGTTGCCATTATATTGTGGGTTGCAATAATTCATGACAGAGCTCAAGTCCCAGCGACCGATATCGATATCGCCATTTGCACCTTGTGCAGGCTCATCGCATGTATCTGGTGTGTCTTGTCTATTTTGTTCATGAGCAAACCCAAGGGCATGACCAAATTCATGTACAGCGATAACTTCATTGCACCACCTGCGGGAGAATTGACAGTTTTGACCCCAATTCTCATATGTGAAGTTTAAACTCATGCCATTTTGACGCCCACGTATTCTGGTGCCTAATCCGTCTACATGCGGCCCTAGTTCTGCGTTATCGGTCACTTCAATCCTGATACCGTCTGAGTTTCTTTCACATTCATTCCAACCAAAAAAGTTTAAATTTGAATTGGCTTCCCAAGAGTTTTCGACAGCTTCCTGTACTGATGCTCTATCTGCTGCGGTTGAGTCATTGAGGTTTTCCCAGCAGACATGAATGTTGTTGGTATTCCAGATGGTACTGGTCAAAGCATGACCTCTAGTGGTTACATCGGCGCTGGCTATTGAGTTGAACAATATAGCCACAGAAAACACTGAAGTTTTCAAAAGAGAAACGTGCATAATTGATTTCCTTGATTGTGATATTAATCTTTTCAAATTAACAATAATAAAACGCTGTAAATTAGTATTGTTAAATGTGTTTATGACGGTTATATGGCTTTGCGTTGAATTAATAATTAGATATTCAACATAAAATCACGCTAATTGCATAAAGCCTTTAGCGTGAGCTTTATTTCACCATTTCTTATTTTACTAAGCGTGTTTACAGTATGGTTAATAATAAATTCCCTTTCAATGATTGGGGTTAAATTATTTACCTTTATTGTTGTTGTGGTGTTTTTTAATTTTGTTAATCACTACATAGAGCACAGTTGGAGGAAGGTAAATTGTTTAGCCTTCAGCACAAAAATTGGATTGATACTGATAAACAAACTGAGTTTTAGTCAGGCTAAGGGGGTTAACCGCACTGTGCTCACTGGCCAGCTTGTCAAATAAATTGGCAGCACGCGATACAACCTTGTGACTGTAATCACCTTGATTATCTTGATACTTAAATGATAATTCGGCTATTAAAGGGGTGTTTGATTGTTGTGAGGTGTACCAAAGTGTCAGTGCAAATTCAGCATTTTGTTTACCCAAGTCAATTACAATGCCTTCGTAAACATATTCAGAGATTGCTATACCAGACACTGCTTGCAGAGGTAGAGAGTTTGGAAGCTGATATACTTGGTTAAATCCCAAAAAGTGGTGGTTGATATCTTTTACTTCATTGATATTACGTGTGTTAGGGGTTTTGGTAGAATGACTATAGGTGACCTTCCAGCTTCCTGATGCCGCAATACTGTAGTCGGCTTCGAGCTTAGTTTTTGCCTCATCAGAGTCGGCAGATAAGTCTTCAAATGCAGATAAGTAGCGGTCAGTATGACGGTATTTTAACGTGACCTCAGATCCATCTTGATCTGTTCTTTCTCTAAACACATAACCTAGTTTTGCGAGAGTACATTCATGGATAACGTCATAAAAAGTGACAGCTCGGGTTTTTGCCAAAAATACTGAACCAGTCGTATTTTTGCTGGTGGCTTGGCGGGCGAGAGGCGCAAGCTCTATGAATACGCTATTTACATCTGACAACTCTGTTGATTTGGTGAATAAGCTCGTGTCTAACATGAGTTTGTACTCTTTTGAGTCGACAACTGGGTTGGCACATGCCATGTTTGCGAAGCAAAAAGCAAGCAGGGGGAGAGTAGCTTGGTAATTCATAACTTTCCTTATTATATTGTGGTTAAAAGCGGCCGAAGCCGCTCAAACAGTTATTTGTCGAGTGTGAGGTTTTCAAATAAGTAGAGCGTGTTGCCGTCAACTTTTGATTTGGCGGCATCTAAGTACTTTTGCTCCAAAACACCACCTGTTGCCCATGTAGCAAAGTCATCATCGTTTAGTACGGCTAGGCGACTGTTGTCGATTAGCCACATACCTTCAAGCTTGTCATGGGGATATGCGATTTCTTGCACGAGATCCAGTACCAGAGACTTGCTAACAGGCGTGATCGCATGCGCGGAGAGTGTATCCCACCCTGACTCTAGCACTGTTTGCTCGAGCGTTTTTCCTGCTATCAATAAACCTAAGTTGGGATCTTGCGTAAGGTCTGTTGTTTCAGCTATCTGTTCAAGATCGCTTGCTCCTTCGAGGTTAATTTTATAAATGCGTTTCATGGCTTCTGGGTTTTGCTCATAAAATGCACCATCTCGTTCAATAACTAAAAATTCGGTATTCGTAAGCGCCACAATACCTGAGTTGGAGTTTTGCGCTTTTTCTTGTTTATATAAAAACTGCCCAATTTGCTTCGTTTTCAAGTTAACGGTCACAATGCGAGTGATATTGAGTGCCTTAACTGTTTTGTCCGGGTTGTAGAGCGTTGATTGCATAATCCCTACAAGCGTTGTTTCGTCAGGTGTGATCGCTAAGCCTTCCATGCCCCTATTTGCGCGACGATGTGCATATTCTTGCGGTAAATTAATGGTGGCACGTTTATCATGGGAAAATGCATTGATACGACCTACCTCTTTACCGTCGCTATCAAAGTGCACAATGTGCGGACCGTACTCGTCACTCACCCAAAAACTGCCATCCGACAGAGCCACAAGCCCTTCGCCGTCTAATCCATAATCATCCAACTTAATTGGGTTGTGCGTTTGATCAAAAGGCTGAGCTTGATCAACCAAAACAGGTTGGCCTTCAACTGTGTATGGCGTCTCTCCGGTTCCACCTAGATCGGAAGTGTTAGGCAGGCCGCTAATGGGTGTGCCATCGGGCCTTTTGAGAAGGATTTCTTTTAATTTATTTACCTTACCAGTGGCGGTCAATTCGAATAGACCGATTCGCGGCGTATAGTCAGGAGTTGGGAATTTTTTTCCTTTGCCGTAGTCGCCCGTGAAACTGGCATTTGGGCCTCGATCTGTGAGTGCATAAAATTGATTTTTAATGCTTGGGTGCGCCACCATATCTGAACCATATCCGCCGTTACGGATCTCGAATACACTGCCTTCCACGTTACCGTTTTGCAAATCTTTTCTCATTGCCGTATAAGGCAGCTTTACGCCATTGGCAGAAAGCACAGAAGGCTTACACACATAATTAGTTTGATTGATTTCATTGTTATTTAGTACGCCGTTACTATTTAAATCCACCCCAGAGTGCACAGCCACGCCGCCAAAAAAGCAATGCGTATCGCCCATGTTAATCGCTTGCTGGTCGATGAGGCTCGTTAGGCCTGTATTCCCGTCTTTACCAGCGGATCCCTCTGTACCATTTTGGCCAGCTTGTCCATTTGTACCATCTTTGCCGTCATCACCACTACAAGCACTCAAAAGCCCCACAAATGCACACGCGATTAGACTTAAATTAACCTTATTCATTTTTAACTCCTTATTATGTAATGCTCAGAGGCATGCTTTGATTAAAACGTGAGCTAGCATATACATCGCTGGTCATAGATTTATGACAATAAACAAGGAAAGAGTTTGATATGTCGAGTCGGCTTTGGGGTCAAAAAAGGGCTATTTTATAGCAGCTGACTTTGTTAGTTGATACTACTGAAAGTCAGATCATTGTTTAAAAGGGAAAAATATATTTTAACAACACAAACATCCCTAACTTTTTGAGCAAATTTATGGTTAGGGAACCTGATGAAATTAAGGGAGGCTGATAAGTATATTAATTTTACTTTGTGGGTTGTTTAGTTATCTGGATGTGGTTTATTGGTTTAGTTCATTATTTAAGTAATTTTTAATTAATATAAAATATGATTTTTTTATTTTTAATGTTGCATATGTGTGAGTGTGTATCTATTTTGGTTACTAATCTTTAATAGAGTGTGTTTTTTTCTCGCTTTTTGGGGTTTTTAACTAAAATACATTGAAAATAAAGGATTTTTTATATCTAATGCGCAGCAGGAAGTGGGCTGTGAACACAAGGATAGAGTTTTTATATCGCGTTTTTATACGTGATGTATCGATTATAATATGCCCAGTATGTTGCCTGTCCTTATCGTTTGTTCACTATTCATTTCCAAACTTTAAAAAAGATCTTTTAGGATAAAATGCTCATAGGAAATGGCAATGAAATATACTCTCGCATTATTTGGCCTGCTTGGTAGTTGTACAACGCTTGCAGCACCACACTCTTCTTTTAGTGAAATTAGGTTGGGTTTTGAAACCATTAATTATACTGAGTCTCTTTCAGACGTGGCTGGTTTTGGTGAGCTTTCACAGTCAATCTCAGTAACTAACCCTGCTATTCGCCAGCTTTCTTATACTGGAATTGATGAGAAATGGGGTTATTTTATCGGCAGTGCAGCGACCATCGCCACAGATATAAATACAGAGACATGGTCAATAAAAGGGTTTGGAGCAGTTCAACAAAACGATTTTAAAGTAAAAGCCAATGAAATTGCATTTACCGGCGCTTACAACTATTTACCCGCCGTACAGTTAACATTTGGTATGAGAGTTTATACGTCAAGTTTTACGCGCTCAAACTTTAAATTTGTAAATCCCGGAGCGACGAAGTTTGACCAAGCTTTGCAGGCATTGCCCAGAGATGAAAACGATCCCGTTGCGCGTTTTGACTTGCCTGGTCAGGCAAAAGGCGGCGATGAGGCATTACAAAATAACCCCGCATCGATCGTATCTGTTGTATCCGTCACAGAAGATCAAATGGGCGTGCTTGCATCATTGGGGGTACGTTACGACAGTAAGCTATCTCGTTCAGCAGGAAAGCTAAGTTGGTATGTCGAAGGTGAATTAAGTACGCCGGTGTATAGTCATATTCAAAGTACCAAATTTGAAACAACTTCATTAACTGACAGCTTTAACGGCTGGGGTTTAATGGCAAGAACGGGTGCTAGATACCAAGTCGCTCAACATATTGCGCTTATGGCTGGTGTCGATGCCTACTACAAAGAAAGAAGTTCGGTTGCTGAAGAAATTAATGGTCGCCGATTCAGAGTGCCTGATATTGAGTACTCGAATGTTTCGTTCACTGCTGGTCTGCAGTGGAATTACTAAGCGCTACTTGCAGAATCTAGACAATTTCTGCACCTCAAACTTACCGTTTTAATCGTCATTTATTGGTGCGTGGTTACGCTTTGCTGTGGAGCCGGTAAAGCGCATTGAGTCACTATTTTTATTAAGGAATTAACATGCAAGTGCATGATTTTAGGAAATCTATTTTAGCTACATTAATTACTTCTTCACTTTTGGTGGGTTGCGGCGGAAGCAGTTCTGAAGAGCCTGAGCAAAAAAATGCTCAAGAAGTCACTGACTCCGGCAGCAATAACGTAAGTAATACGAGTGATACAAGTAATGTAACTACACCAGTAACAGAGGGATCCGCTACCGAGCAGGATTTTGCAATAAGTATTGCTGGCGACTCAATTGCACTAGAGCAAAAAGCTTTTGAATTAACCGCGAACGTATCAGAGACAGAAGTGGCTAGCTATGCTTGGTCTCATGACTCAAGTTTGAATATCACAATGTCGGGCAGTGAAAGCGCAACGCTGTCCGCGACTGCACCAGATATTGATGCGGACCATGTTGTGAATTTCACTGTTGTAGTGACTAACAGCAACGGGGTTAAATCGCAAAGTACAATTCAGGTTACAGTAAAGCGCAAAGTGTCGAGTGTGACACTAACAGGCCTTGTTACTGATAAGCCCATTAATAATGCGAAAGTCGACATTTCGGTTGGGAGTGAAGTTTTTTCTACAACAGCAGACAGCCAAGGCGCATATTCCGTTTTGCTAGAGGTTGATGAAAGTCAAGTAGGGGAGTTAGTGACAGTTTTTGCAACCGGGGTAGAAGCGCAGCAAAGTGTTAGCTTTGTTTCACAATTGAACTCTGTACAAAAGCTAGTTTCGCAAGCTGGAGAAGATGCAGTGTTGGACGATACTGAAAACTTCTCTGTGAACGTCACCAATGTGACTACGGCAGAGCATGTTCTTATGGCGCGTTTTGATGAAGCTATTGAGTCTGACGAGGAGTTGGCAATCGCACTGACTAATGTCGACGTTCAGAAAAAAATTGACTTAGCGACACTGATTAAAGTGTTCGTCGACAATGATGATATTGATTTACCAGAAGGGGTTGAGTCGACACTTGACCTTATTGATGATGATAAATCTGTTCAGCAAGCTATGGCAATCGTCAATGAAAAAGATCCGACTCTTTTTGATAAAACACGTGACGAACTTGAAAAGGACGAAGACTTAATTGACCAAAATATCGGATCATTGGTTGGCGGGCACGTTTTGCAGTATCTGCACAACTACGATAGTCCAGCAACCCACCTAGCGCTAAGTGAAAATGGCAAAGGCCAAGTTTCAGCCATCAATACCGTAGCGATTGAACATTGGGAGCAAACTGGCAACTCTGTGACTATTGAGTTGGCAAGCGCTCTAGTAAGTCAAGTTATCGCTTCAGATTCTGGTCTTGAATCAGTCTATATCAATACACTCAACTTAACGGTTTTAGGTGAGAACGAAGTGTATAAGACGGTGGAAGTAGAAGAAATCGGCGATAAGGTCCTGCCAAATAGCGATAAAGTTGCGCACCACAATAAGTACATTACTAATTTAGTATCCAAAAATGATACTTTATCAATTGATATTGACGAATTAACACAAGGTCAATGGTACTTAGACCGCTTCCAAAGCGATGCACGTGAAAATAAAGAAAGTTACGGGATTTTTACCTTCTCAGCTGATGGAAAAGTGATTGAAACGTTTCCTGATACAGATGAGGAAGAGGAGCTAGCGTGGCGCATTGCAGAAGATGGTGTTATGGAGTTGTTATACCCAAGAGACGACTCAGAGGAAACGGGAACCGTACGCTTTTGGTTCACAAAAGCAATTGCAGGAGGCTACACTTTTGTGTCCTCTGATGACGAGCATCCTGATTATTCGCACACTGAGTATGGCATTTTTATAAATGCACAGCCATTAGAAGAAGCGTCAAGTATGGCAGGACGTTGGGTTGGCGAAGTCGGCAGAAACACTGAGACCTTTATCTTTGATCTATTGGATGATGGTACGCTAAACGTAAATTATGGTTCTAATAACTTTACTTGGGAAACTGATTTTATTCAGGGCGAAGGTCAAGCATTAGACTTCAACTTAAAAAGCCCCTCACAGCAGGTTGAGTGCACTGAGGCAGAAACTCTGTGTTTAAACGTTGAGAGTCTCAAGCAACGCGTGTTAGTGGTTGAAGACGATATGGTTGTACTTGAAAGAGAGTTTACTGAAAGTGACGACAGTGGCTATCAAGAGATGAAAAGAGAGCTGGTTATTCTTAATCAAGAAGATGATCTAAAGCTTGATGGATTTAACAAAGAGTTCTTTAGTTACACGCGCACTTATTATCTTAATGAACCGCAAAACCAAAAGAGCAACCAAGTGATTCTGGAACCAACCATTGTTGACGGTGGAACTGTATACAAGCTGGGTATATTCGGTGAAACGCATCAAGTATCGCTTGTTGAAGGGCAAATGCGTTTTAAACTCGACGATAAAGAGTGGACATTCGAACTGATTGAGTACGCACAAGATGGCATCACTGTATGTAATTATGAAGTGGGCCAATCTTGTGAAACTGAAATGACATGGCTATTTAATAAACCAGAATAATTACTAGAAACGTATTTGGCAGCAATCGAATAGGTTTTCTCAAAGTTAATTAAACAGCGCGTTTGGTGTCTCACTAAGCGCGCTTTTTTAGTTGGCAAATGTATGCTGTTGAGCGATCGAAGTGTTCACTAACTCTGTTGTGGTTTGCTCAGTATGAGCGCTATTCCAGCAATCATCAAAGTTAACCCTGCAAGTCTCTTATAATCTAATGTGTACTGTTTGGCACCAAAAAAGCCAAAATGATCAATCACTACCATTGCGATGAGTTGACCTAGTAATACAAAAGCGATGGCATTGGCAATGCCAAATTTAGGCGCTACCCAACTAATGGTCAGAATGTAAAACATGACAAAACATCCACCGAAGTAAAAGTACCAAGGTGTGCCTGTTGCATAGAATGTTTTGGGTACTCCGCTGGTGGTAAACAGGTAAGTAAGTGCAATACACAAACCCACAAAAAGCAAAATGACAGCCGCCAGGGCCGTGTTTTGCAGTTTATTAGAGAGTCCACCATTTAATGCTGCCATGATAGGAATACCCAAGCCCGCAATAAACATAATGAATCCGTATAGCATAAAGTTCTGTGTTCCTTGGAGCATGTTATTTTCCTCGTTTCTATATTTTGTGGTCTGCAGTTGAGCAATTATCAGCTGTCACTTTATCCACCATCACAGCTGTTGTAAAACCTGGGTTATTTAATTCACTGAGCGTGTTAACGGCTTAGTCGTTAGGATTGACGCGCACCATTCTATGATTGAAAAGTTAAAACCTGCCATAGCGTGACTGTTTACGAATTACTTAGTACATGCTGTTCAAGGCATTCGAATATTAGCAGCAAATGCTGAATCAATAATGGAAATTCAAGTAAGAGTGTGAATCTGCGTTTAAAATATAGAAACTATTTATAAATAGATTTATATTGTGTGGGTTTTTTTTAATCTACATTGTGGTAGAGATTTAAAGTTGTTTTATTTGCAATAAAAAGTAATAAAGAAGGAACTATATAAATGATTAAAAATACACGTAAAGCGCTCTTTGCTTTAGCTGGATCAACCTTATTGACAAGCGTTTCCCAAGCAGCACCTGTTTTAAATAAGACCATTCATGAGTTTAATGCCGGACTTTATATTCAAGAAGAGTTTAATATT
The DNA here is from genome assembly GCF_022347805.1 of Pseudoalteromonas sp. Of7M-16. Lineage (NCBI taxonomy): Bacteria > Pseudomonadati > Pseudomonadota > Gammaproteobacteria > Alteromonadales > Pseudoalteromonadaceae > Pseudoalteromonas > Pseudoalteromonas sp. Of7M-16. The sequence continues at coordinate 76,540 of NZ_JAKRFY010000007.1, forward strand.
TTAAAAGATGATAATGTCGTTGACCCAAACTATGCCAGCCAGGAACTAAGGGTCCAACTCAGTCCTGATAAGTCATATAGCCAGATTGGCTTTTACGATAAAATCCGAACTCAATATGGCCAAGCCATTGCGTACAATACCGTTGACAGACGTTGGGTTAAGTTCAAAGGTAAAGTGTTGTACTTTGCCGCTGTATCTGATGGCACAAACAAATTTGAAACCATCCCATTTCGGGTATTGAATCCCGCTGGGGAAGCATCAGAGTGGGGCGAAATCAGGATCAGCCTAGATAACGCATTTGACGGGCACTATGATGTTTATCCAAGCGATGACTTCTCACAAACCAGTGTGGGTCAACCCGTTGCTATTGATGTAAAAGCCAATGACAGTGGTATTCCTCATTACTTTGGCGTTGAAGTATATGCCAGTGCGGCCAATGGACGTGTCACTGTCAACAATGACAAAACTATCACTTATACACCTAATACCGGCTTTGTCGGGCAAGATTCATTTAAATATCGCATTAAAGGAAATAATTTATATGATATTTCCAGTGCGCCAGCAACAGTTACTGTTGACGTAAACTAACCAAATATGCATTAAGGCTATAGTGCGCAATACAGGTTATTGCGCTTTTTAATCAATATCTCGATATAATTTTTCCAACTAATACTTTTTTAATGTTCGTTGTTCTATACTCGTAGGTTCCAATTCGGAACTTAAGCTTTAATTCTCTGATTTACATTCCAATAAGGTGCTGATTTTACGCGTTTGATTATTTGATAATCTTGTTTTTTTGTAATGATTTGTAATGTTTTTCTTTGCCACTCAGGCATACATTTAATCTCGAATTTTAAAAGTGCTAATCACTATATAAGGAGGTTAATATCATGAGTTTAAAACATCTTTCAACATCTATAGTTGCAGTCGTATTGACTGGTGGAATGGCTGTGTCATTTGACGTTTCGTCACAAGAGATACAGATCCAAAATGCATTTGACACGAATTATTGCTTACACAAAGCCGGGTCGGATTCAGCGAGCAATGGTGACAATGTTCACTTGTGGAAGTGTGATCGCAACAATTCGAATAGCAAGTGGTATTGGAGGCAGGTCAGGTACGGTTTGGGTCAAATAGAGCTGGGAAATACTGGTTACTGCCTAAGTAAAAAAGGCCGGGATTCAGCTTCAAACGGCGACAATATTCATTTATGGGATTGTAATTCAGGATCAATCAGCAATAGCTTTTGGGTTCCTAACTACGAGAAAATCCATTTATATAATTATGGTAACTACTGTTTGCAAAAACAAGGAACATATTATCCAAGAAACGGTGATAATATACATGTTTGGAACTGCCAGTCAGGGCATTATGCCAATAAAGAATGGATAATTCATTGGTACTAATTCTGTATTTTTATTGACTATATTATTAGCCCGTATGACACTGTAGTGAATTCGGGTTAATTTATTTTTTAGTGATTTTGATTTTTGATATTAATGTCACTGTTTTTATCAATTGCCATAGGCCGATAATGCGTTTGTGTTACTAGTGGTAAGAGCCGAACAGGCGGGGCCATGCTAAAGATTAAATTAATTCTGTTAAAAATGCATATTTAGTTTTCAGATTTTGAGAGAGCGCGTACAGCTGTGTTACAGTTCAAAGCGCCAGCGATATTATTTGTCAGCAAGGCCTTTTACAAAACAATAAAAATAAATATGAGAAAATATCATGTCAGCAAAAGCCATTATTATTGGGGCCACGTCAGGCATTGGAAAAGCACTTGCCACTCATATGGCAAAACAGGGTTATAAACTTGGTTTAACTGGGCGGCGTGAACATCTTCTGCATTCACTGCAACAACAACTAGGCACTCAAACTTGTATTTCCGTGATGGACATAGCTCAGCCGCACAATGCTATTGCACAGCTGAAGCAATTGATTGAACAGATGCAAGGTGTCGACATTATTATTATCAATGCGGGAACAGGGAGCTGCGAACCAGATTTTCCGCTCAGTGGAGAGCTTGAAACCATAGCCGTTAATGTGACAGGCTTTACCTGTATTGCCAATGCTGCATATCACTATTTTACCCAACAAGGAGCGGGACATATAGTTGCGACCTCATCAATTATGTCATTGAGGGGAGGGCCATGTGCATCATACAACGCCTCTAAAGCTTACATTGCCAGTTACCTTGAAGGCCTATATTGTCGAGCCTATCGAGATGGTATTGATATATCGGTAACGGATATACGACCAGGGTTTGTCGACACTGAAATGGCCAAAGGCAATGGTATATTTTGGCTGGCTCCCGTCGACAAAGCGGCACAACAAATTCTGTCTGCTATCGAGAAGAAGAAGCGGATTGCCTATGTCACTAAAAGGTGGCAATTAATCGCGTTATTAATGCGCTTTATGCCCTTTAAAGGTTTTGTGAGGTTGATGTTGGGGGCTAGGCAATAGAGCTGCTTACTTGGTTGCAGGTGCGCTAATATTGTATCTTTTCTAAACATAGAACAGCCATTGACTGAAAGCACCTTAAATAGGCATGTTAGACTTGTCAATCTGGGATATATGGCTAAGATCGAGCGTTTGAAATGTTTCATTACTTAACTGCTGAGCACCCTATGCCAAAATCTAGAACAAGCCAGTTAATCTATACAGTGGTACTGAATAGAGCTTTTTTACTGTTTCCTTTAGTGTTGATCTGTTTATTGGTGACCAATATAACGGTGGAAGATCTGCGCTTTTTATTTGGGCATATGGATGAACATGGCTACCAAAATATCATAGATAATGAAGCGACAATCACGATTTTATTAATCGGTTTTGGCGCTGTGATGGATGGCCGAAAAATTCTCTCTAAAAGGGCATGGGATAGTAAACAAGACCCTAATCTAGAACAACATAAAATGTTAAACGAAACATCAGAATACTATGGGTTTATGCTGATTGTGATAGGTATATCTATCGAAATTGTTGACCAACTAGCCAGTTACCTACGCAATTTCCAAGTCGAGCTATTAATGTTTGAAGCTTGGTTTAGCATTGTCTTGAATGTGGTCGCTATCGGCGTAATGTTAAAGGCTGCTTACAAAATTGCTTTGATGGACAAGCAAGCGCATCAGCTATAGTTAGGTTAAATGATAAGACAGCCCTTGTGTTTTGCTGGCAGTAAAAAATGCTTGTTGATGCCAAACCGAGCTAAGCTTTTTACCGCCGCAACTCATCACCCAAACAATGTTCGCAAACTGCGCCGCTTTAAAGCCATAAATGAGGGCGTTAGGGTATAACTTGGTGAGCACATTTGAAAGCTGCTCAATGTGTGATTGTTCGGTGAATACGGTATTGATAACAAGCCAACCATTTTTCGCTAGAAAGTTGTTCAGGTTATTGTAAAAGCTGCGATCAAAGATAAAGGGCACGAGGGTTTGGGAAGCAAAAATATCCACCATTAACAAATCAACCTGGTGTTTAGGTGCTTGTTGCACAAAATCATATGCATCCGCACAGTGGATCTGGCTGTCAGTTTGCTGCGGATTAAAAAATTGATTGTATATCTCTATAACTTGTGCGCTTTTTTCAACGACTTCAATCTGTATATCTGGATTATGGGCATTGAGATATCGAAGCAAGCCGCCACCACCTAAGCCCAATTCAAGTACTGTGTTTACCTGCACAGCCTCTAACAACGGAATGGTCATAAATAACATATGAGGAAACATTAAGCTCTCAGGCTCCGCTTTTGACATAGCGGTTTGTAAAACGCCATCAAGGCAAAACCAGCGCAATGTGTCGTTTTCGAATACTTCGAATGTGTGTTGCTCAATTACTGTGTTTAACAGTACGTTTGGCGGTGTCGAATTGATAGATGAATCACTCATAAGACCAGATCAGGAGTTGGACCGATTGTTCATCTTAGCGTTTTATTTCTAGTTTTGTAATATAAATCAGTTATGTTAGTGATGATTCGCTTCGTTTGTATCACTTTAAGATACAAAGTAAGTGCTGTTGATCTTTTATGCGAAACCAGTCAAACTCAACGACCCTTATAGCAAAAATAAAAACAATGTTACGTCGCTGTCTTTTTGTTTTCATCTTGGTCTTTTCTGCCCTCATAGTTACTTCGGCTCAAGCCAAGGTAATTAGATTTGTTGCCGAAGATCTGCCGCCTTATCACTATTTAAATGAGCAGGGAAAACCTGATGGTGTATTGGTCGACATTGCCAAAGAGCTGCAATTACACAGTGGACTTAAGGCGAAAATAGAGATTTTGCCGATGGCAAGGGCCCATCATGAATTGCAGACAAAGTTTGATGTCGTGATGTTGGCTTGGCTAAAAACACCGAGAAGAGAAAAGCACTTTCAATTTTTGGGCACAATGTGCCAAAGCTCAGCGTCATTGATTGGACTAAAAAGCAATGTTCTGCAACTGAGTCAGCTTGACGATGCAAAACGACTACGCACGAGTACAATCAGAGGGTATTACAGTGAGCAGTATTTAAAAGAAGCGGGCTTTTCTGAGGAACATGATTTGGTGCTAGTGTCTCATTACAAAAGTATGTGGCAAATGTTGTATAAAGGGCGTACCGACCTCATTTTAACCAACACAAGAACACTAAAGCGCGAGCTAGATGAGCTCGGGCTAGATCCACAACTGCTCGAATACAAGCTGACTTTACACGATTTCCCCTCTGAACTTCACTTGGCAGCCAATCCTCAATTTTCCAAGTTGGATGCGCAAAAACTCAAGCATTCCCTTGCGGCGATAAAAGCTTCAGGACGCTACGATGAGATAGTTAAAAAATGGCGGTTTATCAACTAGCCCGATAGCGGGAACTTATTTTTATTGATTTATCAGCGCTATGATTTTTCATTGACTACACTTTGATCATCATCTCAAAGTCAGGAAATAACAAAAGCGTGATGGAAACAAGGGAGTTGCAGTTAGAAACCGTATTGGATAGCGTCAAAGATGGCTTTTTTATGACCAACAAAAGCGGAGAGATCCTCAGCTTTAATTATTCTGCAACGCAAATCTTTGGTTACGAAAAACACGAAGTCATTGGCCAAAATATCTCCCTACTTCTACCTGACTCAGAACAGCAAAAATATGCTCAGTATTTACTTGATGTCACCAACTCAACATTTGGTGAGCAAGAAAGTAAAGACTACGGTGTAGGCATTGAAATGATTGCTCTGAATAAAGATGGCAATACATTTCCACTTGAGCTTGCCATAAGTGTTTTACCCTCTAATGATATTGTGCTTGGTACTGTACGAGATATTTCTGAGCGAAAACAAGCTGAGTTGTCAATCAAGTCCTATGTTGAACATATCGAAACCATTATGGATACGGTACTGGATGGGCTTATCACCATAGATATGCGAGGTGTGATCCACGGTTTTAATGCGGCGGCTGAATCTATATTTGGCTTTCGTGCTCGAGAGGTGATCGGTCGCAATGTCAAAATGCTGATGCCTGAGCCCTTTCAATCCGAACATGATTCCTATCTAGATAATTATCATACAACAGGTGATAAGAAAATCATTGGTATCGGGCGCGAAATAACAGGTAGGCGCAAAAATGGTTATTTATTTCCTATGGAGTTAGGTGTAAATGAAATGACCGTCCAGGGCAAAACAATGTTTGTGGGTACTGTACGCGATATATCTGAACGAAAAGCGGCAGAAATAGCCATAGATTCCTATATCCGAAAGTTGCAGATAAGTAATTCAGAGCTCGACCAATTTGCGTATATTGCCTCTCATGATTTGAAAGAGCCATTACGGGGTTTGGCGAACAATGCACTTTTTCTGGAAGAAGATCATGCCGACTCCCTAGAGGGGGAAGGGCTTAGACGCATTGCTCGGATCCGCTTTTTGTGTACCCGGATGGAAAAGCTCGTTGATAGTTTACTGTATTACTCTCGACTTGGCCGTCAAGATTTGGCGGTTGAAGAAGTAGATTTAAATGAGCTAATTGACAGTGTAGCAGAGCTCACTTTACCGGAAGAAACCACCCAAAGTGTACATTTGTTAATTCCAAAAGCGCTGCCCAAAGTCACTTGCGATAAACCTCGGGTGTCAGAGTTGTTTCGCAATTTGATATCTAACGCTGTGAAGTACAATAATTCAGCTCGAAAAGAGATAGAAATAGGGGTCAAGTCCTGTGTAAACCCTCATTCTAACGTATTGGAGCAGAAGGTTTTTTATGTAAAAGACAATGGCATAGGTATTGAGGGCCGCTTTTTTGAAGATATTTTTCGAATATTTAAACGGCTCAATGAAGAAGATGATTCGGTGCGTGGTACAGGCGTTGGGCTCACATTTGTCAAAAAGATTGTGGAGAGACACAATGGTCAAATATGGGTCGAATCAGAACTTGAACAAGGCAGCTGTTTTAATTTCACCCTAAAGTTGGGAGAGTGAGAAATGGATAAAGATTTGGGCCTGCTGTTACTGGTCGATGATAATCCCGATGATTTTGAAGCGATTTTAAGAAGCTTAAGAAAAAGTCACTTTATGAATCCAATTCAATGGTGCCAATCGGGCCAAGATGCGAAAGACTTTTTGTATAAAACGGGCAAGTATAGCGAGCATGAACATTTAAAAAGGCCCGTCCTAGCGCTGGTTGACTTGAACATGCCCGGTGTTGATGGTCGACAATTACTCAGAGAGCTCAAAACTGATCCGAAAATGTGTTCTATTCCCATTGTGGTATTAACAACCTCAAGCGATCCTCAAGATATTGAATCTTGTTATGCCTTAGGTGCAGCGTCTTATATTCAAAAGCCCGTTGAATTTGATGACTTGGCAAATGCATTTAAGATTTTAAAAGACTACTGGTTTAATGTTGCGCTATTGCCCTCCATAGATGGTTATGACTAACACCGTGTTGTAGAGGCGAATAGTTTCAAACAGTTACCCAAAAATTGTTACAATTTAATTATTGCTTCTGACTAGATCACGCTGTCCTGAGGGTGCACAATAGGTACGTAAACATCTCGAGGCTGACATGATCCAGTTAAAAAATGTTGTATTTTCTAGAGCCGATGGTGCGGCTCAACGACGCATTATTAATAATGTTTCTGTGACAATTGAGGGCGCGCAACAGGTCGCCTTGGTAGGCGACAGTGGGTCGGGAAAAACGACTCTGTTAAATTTGCTGGCCGGGTTATTGATGCCTGACAGCGGTGAAATCAAAGTTAATGGTACCGTCATCTCTGGGTTTGATGATAATCAGCTTGCCCTTTATCGGCGTCAAATTGGAGTGATATTTCAGCACTACCAACTGCTTGAAGCGTTGAACGTGGCGGATAATATTACCTTTCAAGCGCGTTTAAACGGTCTAGAAGTATCACAACAAACGCTTTCTACTCTCGCTGAGCGACTCGGCATAGCGCACAAGCTTATGGCTTTGCCCTGTGAGTTGAGTGGCGGGGAGCAACAACGAGTTGGTATTGCAAGGGCCATTATCAACCAGCCCAAGGTGATATTGGCAGATGAACCAACCGGAAATTTAGACAGCGAGCGCAGTCAAGAGGTGCTTGAGCTATTGCAATCATTATGCAAAGAGCATCAAATTAACTTAGTAATGGTTACGCACAGTGAAAAACTGGCCGTTCAGTTTGAAAGGCAGCTGAGGCTCAAAAATGGGCAGCTACATGACTGAATTTAAGCTTATATTTTTCGCTTATTGGCAGTTTTACCTTCGTCACAAGGGGCTTTTTTTACTTTTTATACTTGGTTTTAGCTTGGGCACGGCTTTGATAAGTGCTATTTATGGCTTAAATCTAGAAGCTTCGAAGCGTTATACCAATAGCAGCGCGTTACTCGCAGTTCCTGTTACTCACTTTATTAAACCTAACCTCGGCACAGAACGCCTCCCTGAGACGGTGAGAAAACAGTTGTCCCGCCAAACCAACATTCATTTTGAAGTCGTCTTAGAGGGTCGGGTCCAACTCGAAAATAACAAATGGCTCAGCATCAAAGGTGTCAATTTACTTCATTGGGCGTCACAATCGGCACCAAGTTCACAAGCTGGGTTGAATGCACAAAACCTTAGTCGCAAAGCGCTATTTGATACGGTTTTTTTAGACCCCAAAATGATTGCAAGGTTAGGCTCGAACAGACTTAATATCAATGGCGTCAGCTATCATATTTCACCATTTGAAGGGTTGGGTTATCAAGCGCTTATGGACATAAGTTTGGCCGATAGATTGCTTAATGCCAACGGAGAAGTGAGCTATTTAGAGGTGTTTGACTTAGATGAAACCGCCACCACTAACTTAAACCAAGCGCTGCAAGGTAGCGCGAGGCTCGAGCGGGCCGACTCACAGGCCTTTGACACGCTTTCAGGGCCATTTTTCTTTAACCTCCAAGCTCTGGCACTGCTGGGTTATATTGTTGGTGCATTTTTAAGCTTTAATGCAGTTAAGTTGGCGTTTTCTGCTAGGACAACCTTGCATAAACAGTTGTATTTGATGGGCTGCCAACCGAGCAGGTTAAAGCAAGCCATGTTTATAGAGCTGGGATTACTTGGGCTTGTGTGTGCCTATTTAGGGGCGTTATTTGGTGTCTCACTGGCCAATGTGTTGGTTGCTGATGTCACGCAGGTTCTGCGCAGTTTTTACCAGTTAGACAGAGCATTGACAGTCCAATTGAGTTGGTCGATGGTGGCGCTAGGTTTTGTGCTAAATATCGCGGTGTTGTCAGGCTTATTTCTTTCACATCGACTAACCCGCTTATTCGCGAAAAAAGGCGTTACGTGGCTTATATTATCTGGACTTTGCAGTGGCGCGGTATTACTTGCCTTGTTTGCAAAAAGTAAACTTGTGGCCTTGTTTCTATGTGCGGTTATATTGTTGATTTTCTTTTGCATTACACCGGGTGTGATCACTCGAGTGTTTTCAACTCGCTGGCCTGTGCAATCGCCTTTGATACTGTGGCTCAAAGCCGATAGTCAGGGGCAACTTAAATCTTTGTTAAGTGCTGTCTTGGCAACTTTGATGGCAATGGGCGCTGCAATTGGTATGTTGGTGATGGTCAAAAGCTTTAGCCATACTCTGGATGGCCATTTGGAAAGCAGGTTAAGTGCTGATTTATATGTACGCCCAGCAGAGGTAAGCACACAAATGCATAGTCAACTGGCGCAAATGCCCCAAGTGGAGAGAGTGGGGGTGTATTGGCAAGCTCGCAGCGAACTGATTGATGAGAGTAAACAATTACCACTTAAACTCGTTAGTTTTGGCCGTGACGCAAGCTTTCATCAGCACGTTACCTTATTGGGTGGCCACAAGGTGACGGCGCAGCACATATCACCTCATCAAGCGAGTATGCCTAGGTGCTTGGTAAATGAGCCTGGTTGGCGTTTATATGGCATTGAAACCGGGCGTATTGTTGAGGTTAGACAAGGGCGGCAGGTGTTTGAATGTTTAGTCACTGGGATATTTTATGACTACGGCGAGCAGGAAGCGACATTGTTGACTGCCACAAGTGTCATAGAACACAGTGGTTTTAAGTATCAAGCGTTTGGCTTTTCACTTTCGCTCATCAATGACGACGATATAAATACAGTAACTGAATATCTAGTTGAGCAAATGTCCATTGAGCGCACTCAAGTGAGCGTGAATAAAGTGTTTAAGCAGTATGCAAAACAACTGTTTGAAAACACGTTTAGCGTCACTCATGCGTTAAACATATTTATCATGCTAATCGCATTATTTGGTGTATGGGTGAGCTTTTTGACACTGGGAAGGCGTCAACTTCAACCTATGGCAGTGCTGCAAACTTTGGGAGTGACTCGTTCACAATTATTGCGGGTCAAACTGCTGCAAACCTTGATTATTTTGACAGTAACCATTGCATTGGCAATCCCATTAGGGATTTTATTGGGGTGGGTGCTCCTGACTTATGTGATGCCTTTGGCATTTGGTTGGAGCATGGCCATGATATTGGATTGGAAGAGTATATTCGCGTTTAGTCTTGTTGTATTAAGTCTGGCCATGTTTGTTGGCGCATTACCTATGCTAAGGCTGCTAAAACGTAACATCGCAGACAGTGTAGCAAAGCTATAGAGAGTCAAATGAAAACAAAGTTTATAGCAATAATAATAGGTTTTGTGTTGGTGATTACGGCGCTATTAAAAATGGATGGTGAAGTAACAAATCCGCCACCAAGTGCTCATCTTTTTTCCTTGCAAAGTGGTGAGGCGGTAGAGCCAGGGACCACTTTGGCGTTTCCTAAAGATCATGGCAGTCACCCTAAGCAAGGCATTGAGTGGTGGTATGTGACCGCAAATTTAGAAAGCACCACAGGTGAAAAGTTTGGTGTGCAATGGACTTTGTTTAGAGTAAGTATGCCAGATATCTCTTCTGATATATCGAGCCCTTGGTGGGATGGGCAATTCTATTTTGCCCACTTTGCGGTGCAAACTGACACGCAGCATGTGGCATTCGAAAAATCGGGTAGAGTATCAGATGTTACGATTAGTGCATTTCCATTTGAAGCTAGGCTGAAGAGCTGGTCATTGGAAAGTGTTGATGAGTCCTTTCTACCTTTGAGCTTAACTGCCAGCGAAAACGGATATCGTGTTGCACTACAGCTCGATAACAGTCCAAGAGTCTTGCATGGCAAGCAGGGGTATAGTCAAAAAACTCAGGACGGTCATGCGTCAATGTATTACAGCTATCCATTTTTAGATGTCACAGGTGAAGTGGAATTTGACTCTCAATACCACACTGTCAAAGGGCGAGCTTGGCTTGATAGAGAGTGGTCATCAGCATTTATTGATCCGAGCCAAGCGGGGTGGGACTGGTTTAGTTTGCAAGCGGACAACCCCGCTGATGGTGGGTTAATGGCGTTTTGCATTCGCTCATCGAGTCGTGGTTATGAATATTGCAGTGCGACGGCGATTGATGAAAATGGACAAACTCGGGCATTTGACAATGATCAAGTTGCGCTGGAGGTCTTGGAGCATATTCAATTGGCAGATGTTACTTACCCAACGCGTTGGCGGCTCAGAGTCGAGGGTTTTGAGCCAATCGACATTCAGAGTATTAACCCTGACTCACGCAATAAACTGAGTATTCCTTATTGGGAGGGACGAGTGCTGAGTCACGGAGGATTTTCAGGTGCAGGTTACGGAGAGTTAGTAGGTTACTAAACTGATAGTTTGCAGGTTATTACGACAATAGCCGTTTGATCAAAATCAGGGGAATAATCGTTTGTGTTAAAAAATTCCCACATTGCGTGGAATTTTTCTCGCGATGTTGCCAAGGAGGGATTATCATGCGCACAAAGAAACTTATATAGGCAGTAAAGTATGTCTTGCCCTCCTTGTCCGAAGTGTAACTCTGAGTATGTTTATCAGGATCAGAGCCAATTAATCTGTCCAGAGTGCGCTTATGAGTGGGACCCGTCAGAATCTGAGGAAGATGATACGCCACAAGTAAAAGATGCCAATGGCACCTTACTTGTCGATGGCGACAAAGTGACTGTGATTAAAGACCTTAAAATAAAAGGCAGTTCACAGGTTATAAAAATAGGCACTAAAGCGCTAGTTAGGCGTGTGTTGGATAAAAAAGATCACGAGCTTGATTGTAAGGTCGATGGTGTTGGTGAAATGATGGTGACTGCAAAGTTCGTCAAAAAAGCGTAATACAACAATTATAGGTGCACTGAGTCGCGTATACAGTGCACTTAGGCTTAGAACGAGCTATTTAAGATACACTCGATTAATGAATCAACTGGCATAGGCTTGCCAAAAAAATACCCTTGCAGGCGAGACACTCCAGCTCGTTGGCACACATCCACATGCGCTTTGCACTCTACGCCTTCTGCGACCGTTTCGATTGAGATCCCATGTAACATGGATGTGAGTCCATCCAGCATCGCTTGGGCTTTTTTATCGTCTACTGTTCTCTCAATTAAACTTTTATCGAGTTTAACGATATCAATTGGGTAATTTAACAAATGCGATATAGAGGAAAATCCAGTGCCAAAGTCATCGAGAGCAATTTGACACCCGCTGCTTTTAATTAACTTCAGTGTTTCTAAAGTCGCTGTATTATTCTCTAGCAGTGCGGTCTCGGTCACTTCAACAATGACATTGCTGAGGTTGACGTGATTTAATTTAGCTTGTTCGACGATAAATGCGTTGAGGTTTAAATCATGAATTTGCAAAGGGGAGAGGTTGATTGACAGTGCTATGTTATTGGAGCTTGTCATATTGACCAGTTGTGCGTACTTAGCCAGAGATTTTTGAATGATCATCCTGCCAAACGTTTCAATCAGTCGGAGTTTTTCTGAAGCAATGATAAACTCAGCTGGCGAGGCTTTGGAGTCACCGACTGGGAGTCTCACAAGGGCTTCGATGGCAATAATTTTGGTGCCTGTCGTATTAAAGATAGGTTGAAAAAAAACGTCAAAATTGTGGTTTTTTATCACGGTCCTAAGTTCGTTTTCAATTTGAAATAGCCGATAAAACTCTCGTTCCAAGGACTCATCAAAAAAGCAGGCTTTGTTTTCTTTTTGCTTTTTTGCCTTATACATGGCGATATCAGCTTGTTTTAGCATGTCTTCCGATGTGGTTTTTGAAGCGCAAAGCGTAATACCTATGCTGGCAGTGCTGTGAATTTGATGTTTATCATAGTGGAATGGCTCATCGAAGCTAGACAGTAGTCGCTCAGATATCGCCAAAGCCGCGTTTGAGTCCCTGACGCCAGAAAATACGAATGCAAATTCATCCCCACCAAGCCTTGCGAATAAGGGGCTTTCTCGAAAGCTTGACTTAACCCGGTTAGCAAACTCCTTTAAAACAACATCGCCAGCTGAGTGCCCTAAACTGTCATTAATCAATTTGAACCCATCGATATCTAACAACATCACAACCACATACCCGTCGAGACTGCGCATATTGACCAACAGCGAGGTGAGTGCATTTTCAAAATATCTGCGGTTAAAAAGCCCGGTTAATGTATCGCGCTCAGCTAGTTGTTTAACTTGTTGATAGCTATGAGTAAGTTTGTTCTGTAAGTCTATTCTTCTTTGAGATTGTTTGATGCATCTAATGAGTTGGGTTGAAGTGACCTCATCTTTAAGTAATAAATCTTGGGCACCGGCATTGATACAATTAACCAGCAATTCTTCATCTCTATTGTTTGTGATCATAATGATCGCACAATCCTCGCAGATGTTTTTCGATTTTAGTGTCATCAATAGTTGAAGCCCATTTTGCTTGGGCATTTGATAATCCAACAATACAATGTCGAATTCATCTTGTGCGATAGCAGTAAGCCCGTCCTCGGCGCTAATTGCTTCTTTTATATTAAATTTTTTCCCTGAGCAAAATAAGGCTTCTTTCACCAGCTCACGGTCAATTTTTTCATCATCAACCAGCAATATATTCATTTGCTGTGCTCCCTGTCACCACGGTGGCTGTGGCCTGATCTTATGATGTACTTTAGTGTTAATAATCAGCCTAGTTTAGGAGTAAATATTTGGCTAGCGAAGTGGCTATTTATTTACTAACTTAGTATTACTCTTAGTTGATGTTTATCTTAATTAAGGATGCTTTTTTTGAGATGCCTTGGTCGGCAGCAAAAGGTACCAATATACGTTGGCTATGGTTACTTAAGAGCCGCGCGAAATAGTGGCTATGCAGTCAGTGGCAAGATACATTTTTTAGTTTACATGGAAAACTTAGCCAGTGATTTACTATACTTTTTTGAAGTTAAGCGCCCAAGCGCGACGGGGACGAATAGCTGGTGTTCAATGTACCTTAAAAAGCATGGGTCGAATGACTGAAAGGTTGTACATGTTGCGTAATTACCTAAATAAACACGGATACTAAAGCGCTTACCTATCATTTTTGAGGGAGCGTATACAAGCACAAGAAAAGTCAGTTTAAAAGCAATGAGAATATCTTGCGGTCATTATATGGAAGTATGCCGTGTTGAGAGCGACGCAAGGGCAGGGCCTAGATTTAAAAATAAGAGCCGTTAAGGCAGGAGCTTGAGCACAGCTTAAGCCAGTAAAACGCTAATTTGGTTTGGGGTGAGGTATAAAGGAGTATAGATGGACGTATTGAATGTTTTGATAGTGGATGATAGTGAGGACGATCGCTATTTTTTAAAGAGAACACTGACGAGCGATGGTTCCCATTGGCATGTTTTAGAGGCCGAGTCAGGTGAACATGGCTTAGACATACTGAAAAGCCATCAGGTTGACATTGTTCTGCTAGATTATTCATTACCCGGCACCGATGGATTAATGACGTTATCGGCGATTAATAAACAGTTTCCGCTATTGCCCGTTATTATGCTCACCGGGCAGGGCAGTGAAACCGTGGCTGCGGAGTCAATCAAAAATGGCGCATCAGACTATATAAGCAAAGGCGGCCTCACACACTTGTCATTGATGAAATCAATTAATTCAGCCATACACTCTGCGCGATTGCATCGCAGAATTGAGGAAAAAAATAGAGAACTTTCGCAGTTTGCATATGTATTGGCGCATGATTTAAAACAGCCAGCAAACGCGGTTCGAAAAATGAGCCAAGTAATTGTGCAAAATTACCATCAATGTGTTCCGGCAAATGTGTTAGATAAACTGACACTGATCAATCAATCATCATTGCAGATGTACGGGTTAATTGATGCGTTGGTTTGTTATACCCAATTAGATTTAGACGATTCTCACCTTTTCGAAAAAACGGATTTTAACAAGTGTGTTGAAATAGCAATATCGAATCTCACCACTCAAATTGAATCCTCAAGTGCTAAAATAGCCTGGTCAGATTTGCCATCCATTACTGCGATCCCGAGCTTTGTTGTACAGTTGTTTCAAAACATATTAGAAAACTCCCTTAAATACTCTGAAAGTCAGCCATTTATTGATATCTCTTGCCAGTGTGATGAAACGTGTTGGCACTTCACCGTACAAGATAACGGCATTGGTATCCCACCACAACTAAGGCATAAAGTGTTTGAGCCGTTAGCCCGTTTACACAATAGTGAAACTTACGCAGGTTCTGGGTTAGGGTTGGCTACTGCAAAAAGAATCGTTAACAAACATCGTGGAGATATCTATTTTTCAGATAATGAATGTGGTCAAGGCAGTAAGCTTCATTTTTCTGTCTCGAAAAAGCTGATGGTATCTGAAAAAGTAAATGCGCTCGAGTAGGTCGACATTGAGTAAATAACTACATCCTCGAGAGTGTCGCAAGGAGATATAGTGTGATTATAGGCCGATTCTTATTAATGTGTTTATTGGCATTTGCGTTAAATGCCGAAGCTCGAAAAATATTGATTGTCGAGACGCTTCAAGTGCCTATCGTCACCACTCACACCAAGCAAGTAATAACTCATTTACAACGATTGGATAACCAATTGGAAATTGAGGTATTTGATGGCAAAGGGCAAAGCGCCATCATAGCTGCGCATATTCAAGAAAAACTTGCTTGTCGCTGTTTTGATTTACTGATCGCTAATGGCACACTCGCTGCGAAAATAGGTAAAAAGCTGCTGGCCAATCAAGGTATCCCTATGGTGTTTGTGACAGTGGCTGATCCAGAAGGTGCCGGGCTTACCATGGGTGACAATTCCAGCAGTCACTTTATTACGGGTAGAGCATACTCAGTAAGGCGCGGCACTAAGTTAGAAATCGTCAATCAACTATTTAAGAATGATAAAGTTAACATTGGTATTGTTGCGACCACATACCCAGCTGCTTTGACAGACATACGCAGGATTGAGGTAATAGCGAAACAATATAAAAATATCCAATTAACTAAAAAGGTCATTGAATATCAGGATGTGAGTAATGCCTCACTAGATGATACTTATTTAGCGGCGTATCAAGCCGCAAGCGCGATTCAATCACAAGTGGACTTTTTCTGGTCTGTGAATGGGCCGCTTAGCGAAAAAAGTGAATTTGTCCCTGCTATGTCTATTTTGAAACCTATTTTGTATGGTGCAAATATTAGATCGGTGCAACAAGGTGCGTTATTTACGGTTATTCCTGATCCTGAGTGGACAGGGAAGGAAATCGCCAAAATTGTCGTTAAAATATTAAGTGGTACGCCTGCTAGTAAAATTGAAATTCGTTCTGCGTCAAAGAATATTCTGGCGTTTAACGTCAAAACCGCCACGTCGTTGGGCGTTGTTATACCCTTTAGCTTGCTCAAAATAGCGGGCGAGCATGTGTATCATTAACGAGCGATAAAATGAAACTTAAGTATCTATTATTTATAATATTTTTCCCTTTAATGGTACTTGGCCCTGCAGCGGTGGGGTTGATTGCATATCAGTTTATTGAGCGGACAACTTTCGAAAAATTAACACTGTTAAATGATATGCATACAACAGATTTTATCGGCTTGCATGTCGAGTCACGAAATCAGACCTTAATTAAAAACAAACTAGATGGCTATCCGAGTTATGTAAATGCGTATAAAAAAGAGGTGCTGTTGGAGGTTAAACAAAGCTATGAACACTACGACGGCAGTTTTTTAATTTTTGATAAGACCTTTGATAAGTGGTTTTACAAAGAGGGTTATTTAAAGGGAGATCCTCAGGCGCAGTTAAGCGCAATCGGCTTTGATATCATTGATGGTGTCAATGTGGTGAAAATAGGTCCGGAGCGTTATATCTATTCCAAACACGTATTCTCACCTTGGGGGTGGGAAATCTACGGTATTTATCCGCTATCTATGACCAGCGGGCTTTTACATGAAATTGGCTTCGCTGTATTTTGGGTGTGTGCGTTTATATTAGTGCTACTTTTTGTCATAACCTCCTTTATCTATAGATATTTATTTCTAAACCCACTGACTAAAATCACGCAGTTTTCAGAAAATGTGTCAATGTTAAAGCTGGATAATAAGCTGGAGATAGAGTCGCCAACAGAGTTTGCTGTTCTGAGCCGCTCGTTGGAAACAATGCGGGTTAAACTGAACGATAACTTAGAAAAAATTGAGGCAGCAAATGAAGACCTCAGTGAGTTTTCTTACCGTACCTCACATGACTTAAAGTCACCGCTGACCGCGTCTAAGCAGCTTGCTCAGTACGTATTGGAAGATATAGAAAGCGGTAATTTACAAGAAGCAACAAGCAGTGTTGAACGTATTTTTAATCAAATGTCTAAGTTGGAATCTCTGGTCGACGATGTGCTGTCTTTAACTCGTGTTGACTTGGTCAATGAAAGAGATGAATTTTTTGATATCCATGATTTACTAGATGAAGTCACAGCAAAAGTAAACGCATTCTATCACGCTGAACAGTGTGTTCTGACTATGACTGTCGATATGGACGACACCAAAATATTTGGGCAGCGAGTGCGCTATAAGCAAATCATTGAAAACTTGGTATCTAACTCTTTTAAGTACAAAGATGTTGCCAAAAAACAGTGTTTTGTCACTGTTACTATGAAAGATAATGACCATGATAGGATCACACTTGAAGTTGAAGACAACGGTGTTGGCATACCAACAGCGTATCATCATCAAGTCTATGATATGTTTAAGCGATTCCACCCTCAGCTATCTTCTGGATCCGGACTTGGTCTTGCAATTGTCAAAAAACACGTTGATAAATTGAAGGGGTATATCAAGTTTGAAACTTCCGATCAGGGAACTCGATTTACTATTCAAATTAAAAGGAATGAATAAACAATGACGCCATTTTCAATATTGATAGTTGATGACAATGAAGATGATAGGTACATTTTAAAGCGGCAGCTAAGAGACTCGAAATTACCAATTAGCAAGGTATTTGAAGCGTGTGATGGCGTCAATGCAGTAGAATTTTTTGAAGACGGTGAACAACATGCTGCAATGAGCGATGAGGTTTATCCGCCAAAGTTTATATTTTTAGATATCAATATGCCACTTATGGGGGGCTTTGAATTTTTAAAAGTCTTTGAGGGGGTGGTGAAAAAGCTGAGCCTTGATTCAATCATCATTGTTATGTTCAGTAGCTCGGAAAGAGAGCAAGATAGAAAAATGGCGTTGAGTTACTCACAAGTCAAAGGCTACTTTATTAAAGGCGCCTATGGCGTTGACAATTTAACAGAGCAACTAACCTTGATGGTCGATTCGAACAGCTGATGAGCCATTTAATATCTATAGCTATCGAATTGCTATGCAATAAGTGGTGTATAGGAATGTGGGGCAAGTTGCGCAGCAATCCCAGTATAGCTTTGCGCCATCAATTAAAACACTGTTGCCTTCAAACGAATTAGGCGCTTCTTTTTTCGTATAGCCTAATAGTTCAAGTTGACGCGCAAGCGCCTTTACTACGCATATCTTTATCAAGAATTGAAGGCGCTTTACAGGCTATCAGCGTTACTTTTTTGTGCCTTGATTCAAAGGTGAATTGCTGTTCACTACCGTTAAATGGTTAGTGTTATTTTCATCTTCAAGCAATTGTTTTACTTTGTGTTCACTCATGGGTTGGTAATATAAAAAACCTTGCAGCAAATTAATATTTAAATCTGCACAGGTTGTTGATTGTGGGCTTGTTTCAACACCCTCAGCGACAATATCAAAGTCTAATTTAGTGAGCATGTAAGTCAGTCCTTTAAGCATGTCGTGACTGGTTGAGTCCGGCTGCGAAATACTTTGGATTATCGAACGGTCAATTTTTACTATTTTTATGGGAGATTTAAGCAGATAAGGTAAAGACGAAAAGCCAGTACCAAAGTCGTCTAGCGCTAGCCCAATTCCCTGCTCAGCGAGACTGGCTAGGGTTTCATTGATCATTGATGAATTTTGCAATAGGGCTTCTTCGGTTAATTCGAGTATCAGTCGTTCCGGTGGTATTTGAAATCTAGTAAGTGCTTCTATCACCATATAAGCAAAGCCACTTTTGCTTAACTGGCCTGGCGAAACATTGATCGCGAGCTTAAATTGGTACTGCTGATTTTGCAGCATAGCGGCGAAATGTTTAAATGCTGATTCCAAAACCCATTGGCCAATTGACTGGAGCAAATCGGCTTCTTCGGCAATGGGAATAAACTCGGCAGGTAGTTGAGTGGTTGTTGCAATAGGCCAGCGTAGCAAGGCTTCGAGAATCACGATTTTTTCGGATTCTCTGTCAATAATAGGCTGGTATTTAATATCAAACTCTTTATTGCTAACCGCTTGACGCAGCTCGGCTTCTACTTTGTATTTAAGTAAAAAAGGCGCCTGAATGTTATCTTGAAAAATTTCAATCTGCTCGCCTGATTTGCGCTTTGCTCGGTACATTGCAATATCTGCTAGTTTCATCAGATCTTGACTGTGCTCTGCATTATAAGGCGCGATGGCAATGCCAATACTGCCACTGCAATGCAGCGCATGACCGGCAATCTCAAAAGGCGTATCAAGGGTAGCGAGTATGCGCCTAGCAATAACTTGTGCTTGCGATATTGATGATAGTTCACCACAAGCAAATGCAAACTCATCTCCACCTAAGCGGGCAAGTAACTCGTTTTCACGCAATACCTCTTTTATTCTACCAGATATAGCGCCAAGCAATCTATCACCGGTATGGTGACCGAAATTGTCGTTAATATGTTTGAATTTATTGAGGTCTAACATCATTACAGCGGTTAATTCGTTTTGGCGGCGAGCTCGGGAGCAAAGCAGACGATTCAACATTTCTTCGAAATGGAAGCGATTGTGCAAACCAGTCAAAGAATCTCTCTCAGCCAATTCTTTGATATGTATGTAACTCTCATGTAATTGCTGCTCTAGTTCATGACGTTTTCGAGCTTGTAATATGGAGCGTGCTAACTGAGAGCCGGTGATTTCTTGCTTGAGTAAAAAGTCTTGCGCGCCTGCATTAATGCAATCCAAAGCAAGTTGTTGATCATAGATATTACAGGTCATCACGATTGCAGTATGTTTTAGATAGCAATTGCCTCTTAAATCGATAATTGCTTCGACACCGTTGACCAGCGGCATGTTGAAATCAAGTAAGATCACGTCAACTTGTATCTCTTGAATGAGTTGATATGCTTCAATAAGGCTACTGGCCTCGACAATATCATAATGTTGTTGCTCGCTAGAGAGTGTTTTTATCACTGTTTTTCTATCAATTGCATCATCGTCAACGACAAGTAACTTTGTGTAGGTCATATGGTCCTATTCCTTGCATATTCAGCATCGAGACAACAAATGTTGTTTCTGGGTTATTCAACTTTAACTCTAGACCAAACCCTTTGAAGTGAAAGCGTTGAAAGAAAATAGCGGCCAATAAATTGTTTCTGCAAATTGCGATAGAGTGATTAAGGCTCGACGTTTTTTATATACTTTGTTTGAAAAAATATGCTTGTATAGTGATATTGATTTGATTAACACAATGCTGCTTAAGGAAATACTGAAAATGGAGTATTTGATTGCTGTCACCCTATTCGCAATTTCCACGTCAATCACACCGGGGCCAAATAACATTATGGTGATGACCAGTGCCCTAAATTTTGGTATTAAAAAAACCTTACCCTTGCTGTCGGGAATTTGCGTTGGATTTAGTGTGATGTTGCTGGTGGTGGGGCTGGGCTTTGGACAGGTATTTAACTGGTTCCCAGACTTACATTTAGTGATTAAGTGTGCGGGCATTGCCTATTTACTGTATCTCGCTTGGCTTATTGCCCGCTCAGGCGGTGAAACTATGGAATCACAAGCGCAAACACCACTTACGTTTATTAACGGGGCTTTATTTCAATGGGTAAATGCGAAGGCGTGGGTTGTCGCAACTGGCGCAATTGCTGCTTTTACTTCATTAGGTGAAGGCTATTACGGCCAAAACATGACAATTGCATTGATATTTTTGGTTGCAGCATTCCCCTGTGTTGGTACTTGGCTTTTGTGTGGGTCTGTTCTTCAACGTGTATTAAAGCAGCAAAAATCTAGAGTATATTTTAATTACGTTATGGCTGCTCTTTTGGTTTTATCCGTAATACCTGTGGTGATTGAAGTGTATACACAGCTGGGTGACAAGGGATTATGAGCGTCAGAGTAACGGTAGTGCATGGGGATCTTTTGGAGCAAAATGTTGATGCGATCGTCAATAGTTGGAATCGCAATATCATTCCTTGGTGGTTACTTTTACCACAAGGGGTCTCCGGGGCAATCAAACGAAAAGCAGGCACAGAGCCTTTTAAAGAAGTGGCAAACTATGGGGCAATTCCACTTGGGGAAGCGCGTTTTACATCCGCCGGTGATTTGAATTACAAAGGGATTATTCATGTTGCGGGGATTAATTTATGTTGGTTTGCCACCGAATACTCTGTAAGCCAATCAGTAAAAAATGCATTAAATCTCGCTCAGCAACATGGTTTTAAGGAAATAGCGATGCCGCTGATTGGAGCCGGCTCTGGCAACAGATCGGCGGACTGGTCTTTTCGGTGCATCATGAAAACACTCCAAGACATTGACAGCCCTGTCGCTGTTAGAGTAGTTAAATACATGTCGAAGCAGTGACGATTTCTCAGTGTAAGCTACCGTTTTTTAAATACTTTTATAGAAGATTGCGACTTGCTGCCCTATACTAAGCGGCTTAAAAACGATCATACACTGTAAAGCATCTCTAGGGGGCGCCTTGAATATAGTCATTATTGAAGATGAACCGACAATCGCGGATACATTAACACACGTATTGGAGCTGGATGGCTTTGAGGTTAACTGGTTCAATACCGCAGGCGCGGGAATTGAATATTTGCGCTCAGCACATGCTGATCTATTGGTGCTTGATGTTGGCTTACCTGATGGCAATGGTTTTGAGCTTTGTAAGCAGATCCGCGCGTTTTCTGCTCTACCAATTATTTTTTTGACGGCGCGATCAGACGAAATTGATCGTGTTGTTGGGTTGGAAATAGGTGCTGATGACTATGTCACTAAACCATTTAGTCCAAGAGAGATGTTAGCGCGAATAAAATTAAGACTGAATCCTAGACAGCAAACGCTATCACACGTCAAAGATATAACCACGTCCGACTTAACAGAAGAAAATTACGACTATCATAAAAATGGTGTCGCATTAGGTCTGACTGCATTGGAGTTTCGGTTGCTTAAAGCGCTGATCACCGCATCATCACGTGTCTTAAGCCGCCAACAGTTGATGGACTTTGCCGATATGCCGATTGAAGAGGCATATGAGCGAAATATTGATTCGCATATCAAATCTATTCGCAATAAGCTGAAAACTGTGCAAATGAGTGATAACTTAAAAACCAAACGCGGTTTTGGTTATTACTTTGAAGACTAGGAAGTACGATGCAGCGCTGGCCTAAAATTCCACTGGGACTGAGACTATTTTTGCTCTATTTCGTCATTGTGATCATGACGACCTATTTTGTCAGTTCAACACTGCTCAAAGAAATCAAACCGACAGTGCGTCAAACTACAGAAGAAACGCTCGTTGATATGGCAAATTTGCTCGCTGTGTTGGTGGCTGATGACCTGGCTAATGAGACCTTACAAAGTAGTAAAATTGCCCATTTAATTCAGCAGTTTGGTAATAGAAGTGTCGATGCGGCGATCTGGGGAGTCGATAAGAAATCCATGACTCACCGAATTTATGTCACAGATATGTCAGGTATTGTGGTTGCGGATTCTTGGCAACAGGACATTGGGCGTGATTTTTCGCGCTGGAATGATGTGTATCTTACCCTTAGGGGACAATACGGCGCTCGTTCCACCGCGACAGATCCAAATGATCCACTGTCAACGGTGATGCATGTGGCGGCGCCAGTCATATACCAAGGTCAAACCATAGGGAGTTTAACAGTTGCCAAAGCGAACCGCTCTGTACAGCCATTTATTGATCTGTCAAAACAGCGAGTGATTAATTGGCTCGCGGTCATGAGTGTGCTGGTGTTATTGGTTGGAGCCGTGATTGCATGGCGCATTAACTCAGCATTGAAGAAACTCTCTGTATACGCGTATAAAATGGGGCGGGGTGAGAAGGCGACAAAGCCAGTTTTTAGAGTATTTTATGAATATGGGCAGCTCAGCGACGCGCTGGCGGATATGCGAAATCAACTCGATGGTAAAAATTACGTTGAGTCATATGTTGAAACACTGACCCATGAATTGAAAAGCCCGCTCTCAGGGATAAAAGGGGCAAGTGAACTATTACAGATGCCGCTAGAAGAAGACAAGCGACATCGATTCGCGACAAATATTGAGCGAGAGTCTGAGCGTATGCAGTCTTTGATTGACAAACTATTGGTGCTGGCAAAACTAGAAAAACAGCCTGAACTTGAACAGACAAGTGATATTAATAGCGCCGATTTAGTGCACTATGTTGCAGATACGCTGAACATCAAGATGGAACAAAAAGCGGTTAAATATCAGTTTGATGGAACTCTCAGTATTGCTATTGTCGGCGATATCTTTTTACTGCGCCAAGCTTTACTTAATCTGTTTGATAATGCACTAGATTTTGTTACTCAAGGCGGGGCGCTTGAAGTGCACATAGTGCAGCGAGATGAACATTGTTGTTTCGTTATTTTTAATGAAGGGGCGCCAATCCCAGACTATGCGCTAGCTCGATTGACCGAACGTTTTTATTCATTGCCAAGAGCCAACGGCAATAAAAGTACAGGGCTTGGACTTAACTTTGTTGAGCAAGTGGCCAAGCTACATTTTGGTTACTTGCAAATTCGCAACCGCAACAAGGGAGTCGAAGTGACGTTGGCAGTGAAAACTCCATAAAGACTCCACAATAACTCCACGAGTAAGCCAAATAAGGTTATTAGACTGTTGGTAAACTTGAGGAGTTAATCATGAATAACCAAAACAAAGAAAAAATGGGCGTAAAGTTTGCGACCTTAATCGGGATTATTATCTTTCTGATGATACCTTTGATTCTGATAAAAGACTTGATTGATGAGCGCAGCCAAATGCAGCAACAGGTCAAGCGGGAGATAGCTAAAAGCAGTAGCGATGAGCAACGTTTAATCGGTCCATTTTTATATATCGAATTTGAGCGAGAAGTCGAGCTGCAAAATGAAACCAAGGTGATTAAGGACAAAGCCTTTGTGTTACCTGAAACGCTTAAAATACACAGCAAATTAGATACATTTGAAAAATACCGGAGTATTTATAAAGCGACCTTGTATCGCTCTATCAACACCATCTCAGGTGAGTTCTCGGTTGCTCATCTACACGCACTGCGAGCAGAGCAAGTGGTAAGTGCAAGCCTGGTATTTGGTATCGAGGACATTAGAGGTATCGGGTTAGATTCAATATTAAAAGTGTCTGGCCAAGAAGTAGATATATTACCGGGGTCACTTTTAAACAGTATTCAAGAGGGCGTACACGCGCCAATCTCAGTGTCGCAATTGGCGAATGAGACTTTAACCTTTTCAGCAGATCTGCATTTACAAGGGATGACACGGCTTTCAGTGTCGCCGCTTGGCAGTGAAACGCATTTGAGTATGTCTGCCAACTGGCCTCACCCAAGTTTTGAAGGTGAATATTTGCCTTTGAGCTCTGAAATCAGTGGCGAGTCATTTACAGCACGCTGGCAGGCGAGTTATTTCTCCACCAATATGCAAAGCATTTTTACTAATTGTGTCATGCGCAGTCAATGTCAGATGTTATACAGCAGAACTATGGGGGTTGCATTAGTAGATCCGGTCGACCACTATTTGAAAAGTCATCGAGCAATCAATTATGCCTTACTGGTCATTTTGTTGGTAATGGCAAGCTTTTTCCTGCTCGAGCTGGTGCGTTCAGAGCCGATCCATCCTGTGCAATATGGCTTTGTCGGACTTGCGTTAGCCATCTTCTATCTACTCCTTATCTCATTAAGTGAGCATCTCGGATTTGGCGCTGCTTATCTAATTTCCACGTTAAGTGCGACAGGTTTACTTGGCTGGTATGTTACCGGGATACTCAAAAGTTTAAAACTAGGGCTCTACTTCAGTGCCGGTCTAATCATGTTGTATAGCCTGCTCTATAGTATGTTAGGTGCAGAAGATTATGCACTATTGATGGGCAGCTTAATGTGTTTTATGGTGTTGTCTTTGGTAATGATTTTAACACGCAAAGTGAATTGGTATGGCCATGCTCGTAGTCAGCAAAGTGCCTCAGAAGCCACTACAAATATTAAAAATCAGTCCCCTGCGACTTAGCGAGGATCAGGGCCAATAAAATCAATAATTAAAGGTGATTTATTTAGATAGACAATGTGTGGCAAAATTGTCGGTTTTTTGCAGCAATAATGATGGAGATTGTATAAATGCTAGAGCTTTCGATTTTGCCACTGTTTGCCATGACGTGCTTACTTCTTGCGATTTCACCTGGGCCTGATTTGGTGTTGATTTCGGCTTACTCTTCAGGGCAAGGTTTTTTGGCTGGGGTGAGGATATCACTGGGAATTTTTATTGCGGGCCTGTTGCAAACATTGGGTGTTGCTTTAGGCTTAGGTCAATTAATGCAACAGTTTCCACCGTTAATAATGCTGGTAAAATTACTCGGCGCCTTATATCTAGCTTGGCTTGGCGTGAATATGCTAAAAACTTGGTGGATAAATAAAAAACAAACACAAGCGTCCGTTAAAGCCACACCTTTGTCTTCTCGAAACCTTCTTATCAAAGGGTTTTTAAATAATTTAATGAACCCTAAAGCCATTTTGTTTTTTAGCGTGTTTTTAGTTCAATTTACAAATGATACGCAGCCTATGGTGCCTCAAATCATCACCTTAGGTGTACTACTATGTACAATCGTTTTGCTAGTTAACTTTGCTTTTTCTATTATTTTCAGCAAAGTAGCGAGCATTTTTGCTGGCAAATTTAAACTTGCGCAACACTTTGACGGTATTCTAGGCACGTTATTCCTAGCACTAGCAGCGAGACTGGCGCTCTCAAAAGAACATTAATTTGGATGATATACATGACAACAATAACAACATTAGAAACAGAGCGGCTGAAATTAGTCGCGCCCACAACGGATAGCCTCGATGCCTATTTACAGTTTTATACCGACGCAGGCGCATCAAAAATGTACGGTGGCCCCATCGAACCGGCGCAAGTACTGGCAAGGCTTAAAGCCGATTTAGGTTGTTGGTATTTGTATGGTTTCGGCGTGTGGGTCGTGCAGGAAAAAGCAACGGGAAAGTATATTGGTACATGTGGCTTTTGGCGTGGTTACAACTGGCCAACTGAACTGACATGGTGGTTGCTACCCGAAGGTCGTGGCAAAGGCTATGCCGTTGAAGCGTCAGAAGCCGCGATAAAACATGCATATGACGAGCTGAATTTTGAACATGTGCAAACGTATATGAATGACGATAATGCCCCCGCTCGCGCTTTAGTAGAGCGTTTGGGTGGTGTTAAAACGGATAGAATGTGTTTCCCTGACGGCCTATATCGGGATATTTATACGATAAACGCCCCTCAATAACAAACACCTGAGCAACAAAAAGCGATGCAACGAGTAATATCCGATACGGGGCGTAATTTTGCGCCAATTACCGGCGCGTTGTTTTCTCTTGGCTACTTTTTGATACTGTGGCCAGTTACACTCATATGTTCATGGTTAAAGCGGCAATATGTTAGGCATGTATATCGTAGTTAAATATTTCTAAAAGGCGACGTAAAGGATTACTCGGCTATGAGCTCAACATTTTCATAGGCTGCAACAATGGCAGAGACATCGCCACTACCTTGGTCTATACGCTTATAGTGTGCAATGGTTTTACTGAGGTATTCTGATGCCACAGCACGGGTTTGCTCGTCACGGTAATACCAAATTTTTTCACCAACAGACGAGATGTCGTCAAATACTGTTTGGCGACCTGCTTTATTTGATAGTTTTAGCAACTCGTAATGGCGTTTGTTTTCTTTGATCAATACTTCGTCGATTAAACGTAGTTCAAGACTATTGAGATCTTGCCTCAATGCATATAAATGATGCACAGGGCAGAGCAAAAACTCGATGTTTGCATTAGGGTGATCGGCTAGTATTTGTTTCACAAAGGCACTACATAGATCGCCGCCTACACCTGCAATAATCACTAAGTGTTTGCCTTGCTTTTCACTTAGTGGCAACTTGGCGACATCCAAACAATGGGTTTGCCACTGGTCGCTTTTGTGTGGATAGAATTGCTGTAATTTCGTTTCCAGGGCTTGCATCAAGTGCGGCACAATGTCGACAAAGTGAATTTTAGCATTGAGGCCTTTATCGAGCAGGTCGGCACCAAGTAGGCCGTGATCGCAGCAGCAATCCCATATATGGGTATAGTGGTCATCAACCAATGCACTTATTTGAGCAAGTCGTTTACCCAGCTTCATTTTTATTTACCACCTTTGACTTGGTAGCGAGCTAGAAATGTATCCACTGTCTCTTCAATGATTTTATCTTCGGTAATATGGGCATCCATCTCAAAACCATACAGACGTGGGTAGAATATGAATGATTTAAGTTGAAAGACAAACTGCTTGGTCGCAAATGTAATATCGTCTATTTCAAGTTGCTCAGCCGCAATTGCATGATTTATGAAGGTTTCAAAATAGCGCATACAACCGACTTTGGTGTTATTCAAATGTGCTGCCATATCAGGATTTTGCAGTAACTCTAAAAACGCAACCCGGGCGATACGTAAAAAGGGTGCTGAAGTCAGCATTTTTGCTTCGGAGCGTGCAATCTCTATAAGCTGTTGGCGCATACTTTTGTCATTTGTATAGATCAACTCCTGCTCTTGAGTTACTTGGCCGAGCATGTTTTCGATCACGGCATAAAGAAGCGCTTCTTTGCTATCAAAATGATTGTAAACCGTACGTTTTGATACTTCGGCAGTTTGTGCCACCAAATCCATACTGGTTTGTTGTGCTCCATGTTCAGCGAATAAAAGCTCTGCTGCTTGAATGATTTGCAGACGTTTTTTTTCGGACAGCTTCATTGTTAACTCCTCATTTTGACGAGGCTAGTGTAGCTGAATTTAAAAAAAGTTGCACTGCATAGTTTACTTTTTATATTGGATGTGAAAAACTGCACCGTGTAGTTTACTTTTGGTGATGGCAAATGAAAGCTAGATATAAAATCTCCCTTTTTGCAGCAGTATTATTTGGATTAACGGTTGGAGGATGCACTATGGTTTCAAACTTAGATGCACAAGTGAATGAAGCGGGTTATTACTCAACACAGTTTAAAGCGGGTAAATTTCATAATAGTAATGAAACTGAGCAGCCCAACATGAGAAAAACCCTAGGCATTTTCTGGCGTTATATTACTGAAACTAAACAGTCGCCGGTGCCGAGTAAGCCTTTACCTATGGTACAGCAGAGCACATCTATGCTGACTCAGTTGTCTGATACACAAATCCATATGATAAAACTGGGTCATTCATCGGTATTACTGAAAGTGTACGGCAAGTATTGGCTGCTTGATCCGGTATTTTCAAAGCGCGCTTCGCCTTTCAGCTTTGCAGGTCCTGAACGTTTTCAAGACACGCCTATTTCCCTTGAAGACTTGCCGCCCATTGAACGCATTCTGATCTCTCATAATCACTACGATCATTTGGACAAAGACAGTGTATTGGCGCTCATAGACAAAACTAAAGAAATTTTTGTACCACTTGGCGTTGAAGGTGACCTAAAACAATGGGGTGTTGATGACATTAAGGTCAAGGCATTTGACTGGTGGCAAGAGCACACGGACAACAATAGCCTAGTATCATTTGTACCAACTCAACACTTCTCCGGTAGAGGATTGGGAGATAGCAATAAAACACTGTGGGGGTCATGGGTTATTAAGGCTGGCGATCAAAGTATCTATTTCAGTGGCGACTCCGGTTATTTTGATGGATTTAAAGAAATTGGTCGTCGCTATGGGCCATTCAATTATACCTTCATTGAAACTGGTGCATATGACAAAGATTGGGCAGATATCCACATGACCCCAGAGCAGAGCGTGCAGGCGCATCTCGACTTAAATGGTGAGGTCATGTTCCCTATTCACAATGGAACATTCGATTTGGCTTTCCACTCATGGTACGACCCGCTTGAGCGTGTGAGCAAAGCGGCTGAGCATGAGCAGGTGACAATAAACACGCCGATTGTAGGGGAAGTGATCACGGCCGGCACGCCTCATAACAATGCCTTTTGGTGGAAATCTCTGATGTCGAAAGGTTAACAGCCACGTTTTGTTTGTATAATATACCGGTCCAAAGCAACCTCGTTTTGGACCAGACCTATGTATACAGAAATAGAACAAACCACCATTGATATTGTCGACCGACAGCTTGAAGCCTATAACAATCAAGATATCGACGCATTTGCAGCGACTTATAGTGAAGACGTAGAAATTTACCAATCTCAAACTTTGGTCTTCAAAGGAAAGCAAGCGCTCATTGAGCGTTATGGCAAAAAGTTTTCAAGCCTTAGTTACTTACATGCTTCTTCTTTGACGCGTATTGTTCAGGGGCACTTTTTAATCGATCATGAGCTGGCTCAATCGTCAACTCTACCCAGTAAAGAGATTGATCATAGCGTCAAAGTGGTTGCTGCATACGAAGTAAAAGATGGCCTTATCTGTAAAGTCACTTTTATGGGCTAATATTTAGATCATTCGCAGCATTTACAGTGTTGTTGATATTGATTATTATTATCAATATCAACGGCCAAATTACCTTCAGGATGAATTATCAACAGCTAATTGCTAAAGACGCTTTTGAAAAAGCGTATCAAAACGCAAGTGCGGAATTTGCAGTGCAGGCAATGATCCTTAAACATAGCCCTGCCAATATTGATAACTTGGCCGCCTACATAGATGCTGGGCGCAAATTTGTAGAAGTGTGCCTAAAAGGCGGTGACCAGCTACATGTTACTCATTTAAAAATGTGGATTAGGCGTAATTTGGTATTAAATTATGGCCGAGGCGCAGCTAATTTGTCTTTTCAAAATATGTGTCTAGCTGAGCTTATGTATTTAGATAAACAACTCAAAACAGTATTTGCCAATTATGGCAATAATATCACCCCCTTGTTGCCGCAAGTGAGGTGATATTAAAAACAAACGCGTTTAAATATGGGCGTTATGAAAGGCTGTTTATGGTGCGCTTTAATTGTGCTGACAGCTGAATTAAGTAATCTCGACCATACTGGTTGTTTTCAAGCTCTGTGAATAAAAAAGCAGGTAAATCATTAACATAGTCTTCATTTAGACTTGCAATACCCAGAGCGCATGCTGCAACAGTGTCAACATCACCGCCAAAAGCGACTGATTGAGTGAGTATTTCAGAGAAACTGCGTGCTTTAACTAAAACGGTGAGCAAGGCGTTTACGGTTTCATGACCGCAACAAGCGACCTCTTTATTCCAGTTAATATCCCACTTAATATCGGTATGAGATTGAACAAAATTAGCGACTTGCTGTTTGGGTCCAAGTTGATAGAAAAAGTAGTGACTAGCTAGTGCGACAGCTTGAGAAGAATTAATACCGACAGGTGTGTTGTGAGTCACACAAGCCTGTAGCTTTGCCTTGTTGAGAACATCGTCAATATTGGGAAACAATCCTATTGGGACTGAACGCATTGCTGCACCATTGGCTGTGCTATTGGGCTTTATTTTTGCCAAAAATTCATCAGCGGATTCAATTGACTCCAAAAAGGCATAAAACCCTTTTGAATACCCAAGTCGCTTGTCCCGTTTAAAACACTCAACAAACTTTCGTGTAATACTTTCCTTAGTCCATGGTTCAGAGCTTACTATGAGTTCTGCTAACGCAATCGACATTTGTGTGTCGTCTGTATAATGGCCTGGCGCAATACCTAAACCGTGTTCATGGTAGGCTGTCAGGTTATTATAGTTTGTAACTTTTTCTTTGCTAGCAAACTCAAAGCCAGCACCGTAAGCGTCACCGATAGCGATTTCTAGTAACATGTAACTTCCTCTATTTGTTCCATCAGTAAATTTTCTACCTTTGTCATTGTTGAGCAGGCCGCTTAGCTTTTTAAACAAGTAAAAAGTGAAAGTTTGATTTTCTTTTATCGAGCCTGAGTTGCAGATCATAAAGGTTAGGGATTAGCACTTAACAGCGATACTCAAAATGTGACCCATTTGACTAATGACACTCTATTTAATAATTCAGGGTGCAATTTAGTACGTTGGAAACTTGCTTTGCACTTACTTTATCAAAATCAAAAACAATCATTGTTATGATGTAGGGCAGCATGAGCAAACCAAAAAGCCTATCAACAACGCTTTTTCATCACAAATACGCCTCACTAAATAACGACCAATATCGTTTAGAGAGGCTTGTTTTTCTTATGGGTATTTTTATCATTGCTATGAATAAAAATAAAGCACCTTCTGTTGCCATTAGGGGCTACTGTAACATTTGTGCCCAGATAAGGGGTTTGATAATTCCTTCAGCAAGACATTTTTGTTAAAATAGTGCGCTTAAAAGCTTATTTTTGAGGAGTTTCATGAAACACTGGGCTGTACGTATATCCGTCTTAATACTTATCATATTGGTTGCTAGGCAACCTGACCTTGAACTGGATCATCAAGGAAAAATCATTTCGTATAAAGGATTAGTACAACCAACGGATTATTCAGGTGTAACAAATGAAACTTGCACAGCACGCCGACTAGCTTCCGTTGAGCACCCATATATTGAAAACACAATACCTGCGATAGGCAAAGCATTTAAGCTAGGTGCAGACACAGTACACTTAAACATTCATGCTACGACGGACAAACAATTGGCTGTGTTTCATGATTGGACGTTAGATTGCAGAACTAATGGCGAAGGGGTGACGTCTAAGCAAACAATGGAACACCTCAGAACACTCGATGCTGGGTATGGCTACCGTGTTGGCGAAGAGGAAACCTATCCATTAAGAGGTAAAGGGGTAGGGCTGATACCTTCTCTTGCAGATGTACTTGAGCAGTTTCCTGAAAAGTCATTTCTACTCAATCTAAAAACAGCAGGGCCAGATGCCGTTGAAGTGCTTAAGAGTCATTTGGAAAAGCTTTCTGAAGCGCAGCGCAATCGTTTAAGCTTTATTGGTCTTCAAAGTGTGTCTGAAGGGATCATAGAAAAATTCCCAAACCAAAAGACGTACTCAAAAGAAGTTGGTAAGCGCTGTTTAGTGAAATATATCTTTATTGGTTGGTCTCGTTACTATCCAAAATCTTGTGCCAATACAACTCTGGTGTTACCTGAGCAATTTGGTCGCATCTTGTGGGGGTGGCCTGATCAATTTGCTGCGCGTGCCCAGCAAAACGGCAGCGAAGTATACTTATATCAAACCAAGCAACCTTATTCCAAAGAAAGCGATTTTAGAAAGCAGGGGATCGGTTTATTTACCGCAGATATGTATGGCTTAGCTGAGGCGGCAAAAAGCCAAGAAGCCAATAAGTAGGTCAACTGACGTTGATTAAATAGTGAAGAGGCCGCAAGTTGCAGCCTCTTTTTCATTAATACACGTCTCTGACATAACGCTTTTGTTTTTTCAGGCTCGCTACGTAGGATTGAGCTTGTTCAGCATCTAAACCGCCATGTTCAGCGATCACATTATGAAGTGCTTTGTCGACGTCTTTGGCCATTCTAAATGCATCCCCACAGACATAAAAGTACGCGCCGCGTTCAAGCCATGAAAATAGCTCAGCGCCTTGTTCTTGCATTTTGTCTTGAACGTAGACTTTCTGCGTTTGATCTCGGGAAAATGCCAAGTCTAGGCGGGTTAAAATCCCAGATTGTTGCATTGCTTCTAACTCTTCTTGGTATAAAAAGTCGCACGCCTTTTGTCTATCGCCAAAAAACAGCCAGTTGTCACCAGTAGCCTGTGTCGCTGCGCGTTCTTCTAAAAAGCCTCTAAATGGCGCGATACCAGTACCAGGACCGACCATTATAATGGGGGCTGACGTGTCCTCAGGAACAGAGAAGTGCTTATTGGGTGCGAAGTAGCACTTTACCTTGTCGCCAGGTTTACAAATGTCGGCCAAAAACGTTGAACAAACGCCATTATGTGTGCGGTTGTCCTGAGTATAACGGACGCTTGCGATCGTTAAATGCACTTGGTTTTGATGTTTCTTAATACTCGAGGAGATGGAGTAGGCTCTCGGAGCAAGAGGCTTGGCGAGACGTATAAAGTCGCTGGCCGTAAATGCTGTCGGCGCATATTTTGTTAATAGGTCAACGCAATCTAGTCCCCAAAGAAAATCATTGAGACTCTGCGGATCCTCTTCTAATTTGGCAATAAATTCGGCATTGCCACTGCGTGCAGCTACCTCAGCGATAAACTCTTTACTAGGTACTCGGATCTCTAAGTGTTCACTGAAGATGGTTTGCAGTGCAAGAGTATGACCATCAAATTGTTCGTGTTGTTCTTTCCTTGCGCCGAGTATGTTGATTAACTCTTCGACCAAATCAGGCCGATTACATGGAATTAAATTGATGGCATCACCTGCGTCATAGCTCTCATTTGTATCGAGCAATGAAAATTCGTAGTGACAGGTTTCTTTGCCAGAGTCTGGTTTATTTAATGTATAGGCATTTATTAGCTCGGCTTCGAACGGGTTATCTCGATTGAATTTGGGTTTTGCCTTTTTTGTTGCTGCGGGGGGTGGACTGGGCACAACTTCACTATGTCCATTACTGCCTTTTTGCGCAATGGTTGGCAGTGTCTCTGCGATCCACTCCTGCGCTGGAGATTCAAAGGCAACATCGCAATCGACCCGCTCTGCAATCCGTGTGGCCCCCAGCGCTTCTAAGCGCTCATCCCACTGAATGCCTGCAAGACAAAAATCGTCGTAGTTGGTATCGCCAAGTGCTAATACGGAGTAATACGTATTGTCGAAACGCGGTGCGCTTTCGCTCGAGATATCGTCCCACAGAGCTTGGGCATTGTCAGGCATTTCTCCTTCACCGTAGGTACTGGTGATGACCAGCAAACGTTCGGCTTGGCTTAACTGTGTAAGGTCAGCGTCATCCATGTCAATAACAGCAGGAGACAGTCCATGGTTTTTAGCTATCTCTGCTGCTTCTTCTGCAACGCCTTCGGCATTGCCTGTTTGCGAACCATAAATAATGGTTAACGGCTTGATCTGCTGTTGTGGAGCACTGGCGGTCGAAACATGTTCTTCTTTAACTAATAACCGGGTGTGCAGCCCAGCTAAAAAGCCGCCCAGCCACTGGCGTTGATCGTCATTAAACGGAATATCTTGTGGCAAGAACGGGACTTTTTTGTTGCTTTTTAATTGTTCCATAAGGTTCTCCTAATTACGCTGCGGTTTTGACGGCTTCAGACAGTACATAGCAATAATGTGTAGCGAGCAGCTCATCGAGACTGCGGTACTCGAGCAGTGCTTTTTGCACGGCTCTATCTCTGTGCATGATCCACACACTCGTGCCTATCGCATGTGAGTCACAGACCTCTCTGAGTGAAAGCGCATCTTTGTAGTCTTGCACGCGTTTTAAAGCCAACAGGCAGCTAAGAGCCTGATCGTCATAACTGGCCAAAGCCTCTTTTGCATCTTTGGCTAGTGAATCAATCAGTTTGTGATCTAAGGTTTCAAACAAGTACTTTGCGGTGATCTCCGTATAACCCTGTGCATGTTGTTTTTTCACCAATTGCTCCGCTCTGTGAAGCACACCAGCACTACTTATATAGTTGTAAACTAATTCGGTATCGCAATCGCCGTAGCCGGGCAACTTGCCAGCGAACAGGGATGCTGCGTTACTGTGATACTTGTGATATGCAAGCTGGATAGCTTTGACAGACTTATTTGCCCAGCCGAGCGATAGCTCTTCTAGCATTGTCCGCCTATTTAATGACTGGACAATCTGTTTCGCGCAGTGGTACTGATAAAGTGCGTTTGGAATAAGCACATAAAAGTGTTGCTTAGCGGATTGCCAATTATCTATTAGTGCTTGCACACGTGGTGAGCCAGTAGCCGCGAGGTGATCGTGCAAATGTTGCAACAGCGCCAGTTCCTGTCCGCGATTTAGTTCATCGTCCGTGGCCAAACACAGCGCCGAAACGGAGTCTTGCGAGCACAGTTCACTAATTTGACCCGATGGATCATATTGATATGCGGTTCCGCCACTCATGCCATTGCCAAACCCTTTACCATAAGCGCCTAGGTTGACGATGGCACCATTGGTCATATATTCACAGCAAAAATCGCCCACACCTTCTACAACCGCGACCGCGCCGGAGTTTCTTACTCCAAATCGGTCGCCTGCCTGACCGCAAACATAGAGCTGTCCGCCAGTTGCACCAAATAGTGCGAAGTTACCAATAAGGACATTTTCATCGATATTTTTACCACTGCTGGTGATGGTGATCTGACCGCCACTGGCGCCTTTGCCAACCCCGTCGTTACAGGTTCCAATATGGCGAAGCGACATGCCTGAATTATTGAAGGCCCCGTAACTTTGACCAGCAGAGCCTGAGGTATGCAAGTTAACACTATGCGGTTTGAGTACAATACGGCCATTTTCAAGACGCATGATAGCGGGGTGGGCGTTGATATCTTTATCTGACAGTTGGTAGTTCAAAATGCGTTCAATATCGATTGCCAATTGACCTGCGACGGTTTTATTACAGTTATTGAGTTTGATAGATTCACTGTCGAAGCATATCTTTTTAGTCGTTATAAACTCGCTTTGTAACTGTTTTAGCCATTTGTTATCAATATCAAAATTGGCTTCCAAATAGACTGGCGAGTCGAATTTTATCTCTTCGGCAGGCTTTAACATTGCAGTCATATCTAACTTGCCAACCATGGCAGGGTGGGAGACAAGATGCAGTAAATCTGAGCGCCCACGCACTTCAGTTAATGAGTGATAACCTATGCTGGCCAAGATCTCTCGTACTTCGTGTGCAACGTTCATAAAGTATTGTGCCAGTGCTCTCGGATCGCCTCGGTATACTTCTGGGTTGGTGGTAAGTCCCGCAGGGCACTTTAAATTACAGTTTTTAGCCATTACACATTTGAGCATCATAAGCGCTGTGGTGCCAAACTCGAATGAATCGCCGCCCAACATAGCCGATTTAACAACATCGCTACCCGTTTGATGTGCATTGGAACATCGCAGTGTGATTTTATCTCTGAGGCCGTTTTCACTGAGTGCTTGATGCACTTCGGCAATGCCAATATCTGCCGCTCGGCCAGTGTGTTTTAAGCTTGTTACTTGGGCTGCGCCTGTCCCGCCAGTGTTTCCTGCAACATTGATGACATCGGCACCAGCTTTGGCAACACCAACGGCAATCGTACCTATCCCTTCTGAAGACACGAGTTTAACAATAACCCTGACACGTGCTGCTTTGGCATCGTGGATCAGCTGGCCTAAATCCTCAATCGAGTATGTATCGTGGTGAGGTGGTGGAGAAACCAGCTCTACACCCGGTGTGCCACCGCGTGCTGCGGCTATCACGACATTGACTTTAGGCGCAGGTAACTGGCCACCTTCACCAGGTTTAGCACCTTGACCAATTTTGATTTCGATTTCTTGCAGTGCTGGGTCGGCTAAATAGCCGGTCCAAACGCCAAAGCGCCCAGAAGCAAACTGCTTTATTTTACTGGCTTTGACTGTATTGTAACGGCGAGAGTTTTCACCGCCTTCACCCGAGTTACTCATCGCACCTGCGATGTTCGTACCTTGTGCTACGGCTTCATGGGCTTTTTCAACCAGTGCTCCATGACTCATGGCACCTGAAGCGAAAGTGGCAGTGATTTCGTGGGCGGGTTGCACTTGGGCAAGGGGCACTGGCGCCACCCCTGTACAAAGTTTTCCGCACAGTTTATCTAGCGTAGAGTTGGTTCGTGTGACTATTAAGATCTTATCATTGGCTGGTAGCACCTCGTAAATTTCAGTTTTGAATAACTGGTTTAATGCCTCTGCAAGGTGCAAATTGGTATCTGGCTGATTGGCACTGTGGCTAAGCAGCCATTTATGTTGAGCGATAGGCTCTACGCTTAAACCTCTAATATTGACTTTAAAAGAACCGGAAATCTCTATCAGTTTTAAAGCATCAACAAAGGCCTGTGTGCTATCAAGGTTTGTAAAATCAAGCGGTAGAGAAAGGACATCTCGCAGTGCAGCTGGACGATGATGACGTTCAACAAGTAGGTTGTGACTGAAATCTCGATAAGCTTGTGTGATTTCAAATTGGGCTATTTGCGCGGGGGTTCTGGCTTCGTAGCCAAGATCTTTATAGCCGTCATCTTCGGGTAGAATAACGCCTGTATCTGTGGACTCGAGCTGTGACTCATCAATATATTGAATTTTTTCCTCAGTCATATTGATGTATTCACGTACGGCAGTTGTGCCAAAACTGTGGCCAGCCCCTTGGGCCCGTTCTTTAAATAAGCCGAGCACCGGAATTTGATCTTCGGCTTGAACCTCAAATACTTTTTTGTGCCATGTAATGGCGCTATCAGCAAGATCTTTAAAGCGAGCTCCACCTACAGGTGAGTGAATATTGGGAAAAATAGCTTTGAGTAGCGGATCGTGTGTGTCGATAAAGTTGGCTTCAAAGAATTCTCCACCAATGTAGCTCTCGACAGTACACAAACCAAATTTACCCATGGTTTTCATCAGTGCTTTTTCGGCGGCCTTTTGATATCTGGCAAGGGCATCAAAAACCATACCTTCGTCTTTAAATAACTCGATCGCACGATTGTAAACGGTAATAGGGCAGACTGCCGATGCGCCAAATCCCAATAGGCAAGCTATGTCATGTGTGCTCGCGGCTTGTCCGGTGTGACAAATTAAACTGGTGTTGAAACGCAGACCTTCGGCAATCAACTTTTGGTTGATAGTAGCAACGGCAAGTAGAGCAGGAATAGCCGCTTGTTGATGCGTAACATTCTGATCGCTAAGTACAATGATGTCGCAACCTTCACAGGCTAGCTGCTGTGCTCTACAAGCCAGAGTTTTGAGTGCGTCAAGTAGCTGTTGTTGATGGTCATTATGACTTGCATCAACATTGAAGAGCATTGGCAGTGTTTCGACTTTGAGTGCACTCTGCGTTGTAATTTTGGCTAAATCATGGGGTTTTAACAGTGGAGAATTAAGCACTATTTGGCGATGGCTAGTCGAGCTAATATTGGGTTTTGCCCCCAGTGCAACACGCAGCGTCATACCGTCAACTTCGCGTATGCTATCTAACGGCGGGTTAGTCACTTGGGCGAAACGCTGACTAAAATAGCGAGAAACGCCACCTTCCTCTCGAGTCAAAACATTGGGCGCAAGGCCATAGCCCATTGCCGATATTTTCTCTGAGCCATCTTGCAACATGGGATCTAGCATAAACTTAAAGCTTTCTTGGTTCATACTATAAGCGACATGTTGCGCAGTAATGTTTAAATGGGTGTTTTGCGTTATATCACTGTGCGTTACATCGGGTAATTCAGCGAGCGTGAGTCTTGCCTCATCTAGCAAGGCAGCATAGTCATGCTCTGAGGCGAGCTCTTCTAGAATTTGAGCAGTAAATTTAATCTCTTTGTGCTGATGATCAAATACGATCATACCGCCAGCTTCAATCCTTCCTCTGCGAATAATCTCCTCAGCGGGAAAGTCTATTTGACCAGCTTCACTCATTACTGCCAAATAGTCATGAGTTTCGACACTACGCAAAGGTCGTAGGCCAAGTCTGTCGAGTCTTGCACCTACCTTGACGCCATCGCCAAAAATAAAGGCGGCGGGACCATCATTTTTCTCTTCGTACAGAGAGAAATACTCGAGCATCGCACGTACAGGCTCGGACAAACTGTCATCGTTTTCCCAAGCTGGCGGCATCATAGCAAGAGCGGCAACATCAATGGGCATATCATCTTCAATGACACGTCGAGCAAGGGTTTGATCTAGCCGCGCGGAGTCTGATTGCCCAGCCGGAAAGATCAGCCGTTTGTTTTTATACTTCGCAATGGCGTTTTCACTGAGCCGGTTTTTACGGTCAGTGTTTAATTCTCCATTGTGTGCCATACGTCTAAATGGTTGGGCAAACATGGGGTTAGGGGCTGTATTGGTTGAAAATCGGGTGTGAAAAAACAGCGTGTGTATCTGTTGATCGGGATCATTGAGATCTTTGAAATAGGGGACCACTTCCCAGCTGTTCAATCGGCCTTTTAATACCTGCGTCCTTGAACTCATGGACAGGGGATATAAACCCCGAAGCTTTTGTGTGGTAAACGCATGCTGTTCTATTTCTTCAAGCGCTTGATGAATAAGAGATTCAAATAGTGCTTGACTGTGAATGTGAGCAGGGCGCAAAAAAATGACTTGTTTTACGGTTAGTTGTGCCTGCTGGCTTGCGCTATTGAGCACTGCGGCATCGGTTGCAACATCACGGGTGGTCAGTACATCTAGCTCATATTGCTGTAGTACCGTATTTATCAAAGACAATGCATCTTCTCGATTGACAGTGTCATTTGGCAGGAAAAAGTTAGCAACACCAAACTCGCCCAGCTCAAGAGCAGGTTGTTTGGTCACTTTTCTAAAAAATGTGAGAGATAAATCAATATTTACACCAGCGCCATCGCCAATTCCTTCGGCATTCATTCCACCTCTATGTGGGATCATACAAAGTGCCTGATGTGCGTGTTGGATAAGTTGGTGTGTTTTTAAGCTCTGCTTGTGAGTAATAAAGCCGACACCACAACTAGACTTATCGAGGTCTTTATCAAATAAATATCGTTTCATAGTGTACCCAATTCAGTAAAACGGGTGTGCTCATCCTAGTATTTGACTTTGAAAACGAGCTACACATTTTTTAAGCAGGCTTTCCAAGCTACTTCTTTGTGAATTTATATGCAAATGATAAATATTTGTATTCTCTTTAGTTTGGTTTTTGTGCGAGATTTTGAGGTGTTAAAATAAAATAATGTTAAGTTATGTATCTGATTTTTAAGTTGTATTTTTGAGTTTGGAACGCGGGCGATGACTTGTTGAATATTTTTCACGCTGGTGAATTTATATTGTGTTTATCAGCTTTTTATATGAGGTTTTTTGTTGTTCGAAGTTTTATTTCAAAGCCTGTTTATTTAACAAAAAATAATCTTGCTGTATACACAACCCTGTGTTAGCTTAAATCCGTTATGAATACTTTTAACTTTGAAACACTTATCAAATTTTCTTGGTGGCGCTCTTAATTGAGCGGCGCTTGAATACGTGTGTTCAACTGCTGCCGAAAGGTAAGGGTTGAACAAAAACACTGTCTCTTTCGGTAGCCAACTAAACAAGGAGACAGCTATGACACATACCATTCTTACCGGTGACAGACCAACCGGCCCTTTGCACCTTGGACATTTTGTCGGCTCACTGCAACATCGAGTTGCGCTGCAAGAACAACATAATCAAACGATTCTGATTGCCGATATGCAAGGGCTGACTGACAACGGCCACAACCCGAAAAAAATTGCCGACAATATTTTTAATGTGATGGCTGACTATTTA
Source organism: Pseudoalteromonas sp. Of7M-16 (assembly GCF_022347805.1). Lineage (NCBI taxonomy): Bacteria > Pseudomonadati > Pseudomonadota > Gammaproteobacteria > Alteromonadales > Pseudoalteromonadaceae > Pseudoalteromonas > Pseudoalteromonas sp. Of7M-16. The sequence goes on from NZ_JAKRFY010000007.1 coordinate 116,943, forward strand.
GCTGTAGGTATTTGCCCTACTAAGACCACCATTTGTTTGCAATCGGCACTGCCTGCTTTGGCGGAGCTTGCGATGTACTACGCAAATCTAGTGAGTGTATCGCGACTTGAGCGCAACCCAACGGTGAAGGCCGAAATTGCCAGCAAGGATTTTGGCGCATCAATCCCCGCGGGTTTCCTAAATTACCCAATCAGTCAAGCGGCTGATATAACTGCTTTTGACGCTACCTTGGTGCCAGTAGGTGAAGATCAGCTACCTATGATAGAGCTCACCAATGAAATTGTAAGAAAACTCAATAATGTTGCTGGCCAACCAGTATTGGTGGAAGCGAAACCATTGCTAAGCAAGGTGTCTCGTTTACCTGGCGTGGATGGAAAAGCAAAAATGTCTAAGTCATTGGGTAACGTCATCACTTTTGGCAGCACAGATGATGAAATAGTTAAAGCCGTGCGCGCTATGTACACAGATCCAAATCATCTGCGTGTCGAAGATCCTGGGCAGGTTGAAGGCAATGTGGTGTTTACCTACCTAGATGCATTTCATGAAGATAAGCAGTACATCGAGTCATTGAAAGCGCATTATCGACGCGGCGGGCTTGGTGACAGCAAACTAAAAGGCATATTGGTAGATTGTTTAATTAATTTAATCTCGCCCATTCGAGAGAGAAGAGCACACTATTTAGCAGATCCGCATCAGCTGAAAGCCTTGCTTAAAGCTGGCACAGAGCAAGCTGATCAAAAGTCACAGCAAGTATTAGGTAGAGTGAAAAGCGCATTTGGCTTAAGTGTTTTTTGAAAGGAATATTATGTGACCGACCACGGTTTAACTAAACGGTGGTCGGCACGCCTCATTCCCAATGCGATTGGGTGTCTTACTCAGGTTGTTTTAATGGAGTCGGTTGAAAAATTTCAGGGTCAATTTCTCGAGTATTAAAATTGGGGAAATCCCGTACCGATGCCATTTTTTGTGGATCGCCTGTAACCATTCGCAAAAGTTGATTGGTATCCGCTTTGAAATAGTAAGTGGCTGGTCCCTTATTATTAGGACGCTCAAAGTGCCAAATATCCGCTTCAGTGCCCATCACTTCACAGGTGCCTATAAACTCGGCGTTGCATAGCTCAAGTACATCTTGCATTAATATCAACTCATGGCAGGGGTCAACCTCATCGTTTAATACTTGCTCTTGAAACGAGCTTTGTTGATCCATTTGCGCACGGCTATAAGCGATTTTGGACTTAAAAGATTCATTGGTTGCCGGGTACATGATCTCCGACATCCACAATCTATGACCGGTCTTTTCTTCCGACCAAGGGTTAAACAACCCATCTATTCGACAGACATTATTGGCGTAATCAAACCAGCAATAACCAGACGTGATATGGTCTTGCGGCTGCATTGGCTGCCAGTATGAAATGTAACTGCTATTCCACTGCGTAGGTAGCTTAGGGGGATGCTTTTGTTTTTGCAGATCCATATTATTTGTCTCCGCGGGCAAGGGCTCTTTCAAGCGCTTGGCCTAAAGCTGCCGGTAATGGTGGGAGCTCGCCACGGCGCTCAGCAAAGCTCTGAGCGACTTCGCCCGTAGACAAATGCATTCTGTCCTCTACCGTTTCAAACCAAAGGCGGCTGATGGTTGCATGTTGATCAAATAGGCGCATGATTGGCATAACGTGCTGGTTAAAGTCAGCCAATGCAGCTTCAACATTGTCGGGGTTATCGAAAACGGCTTTAACCAAGATTTGTGCGCCAACCACAGCCATGGTCGTACCGTGACCGATTGAAAAGTGACCCGACTGCAATGCGTCACCGAGCAGAGCAACGTTACCGTCATATGCTTTCTCATGGCTAAGCGTCATAAAGTTACGCCATTTTAAGCCTTCTTGCGCCATAACCGGATTGCCGTCTAACTCACTTTCAAAGACAGAAGCGATGAATTTCTCTGCTTCTTGCGGCGACATTTCATCAAGCCCCGATTTTTGATAGGTTTCTTCACTGCACTCGACGACGAATGTGCTCATCGTGCTTGAATATTTATAAGAGTGTGCGACAAAAATGCCTTTTGAGTGCGACTTAAAGATCAAGTTCATGGCATCAAATGTTTTTGGTGTGCCGTACCACATGTAGCGGTTTTTACCAAATTCCACTTTGGGTTTGAGGGAATCACGGTAATAAGTCGTGGTGTGATTAATGCCGTTTGAAACCACGACTAAATCGTATTCGTTGCACAATAGCTCTGCATCTTCTACCGCAGGATGTTCGTAATCTATGGTGATACCTAAGCCGACACATAATTGTCTAAGTTCACGAACCATCGACTTTCGCTCGGCACCACACAAGGTGACTCCTGTACTTTTCAACGCACTTTGATTGTGGTGCGTTAGCTTAAAGTCTTCCAAATACTGAGCATCGAGTATTTCATGGTTTTCTAAATATGATAAAGGGTTAGCCGGGTGATGCGGCGCTCTCCCTGGCAGTACAACACCCCAGCCAACAACGTTGGCGTCAGGGTGGTTTTTCTCAATGATACGAATTTCCCACTCTGGCTTTAACTTTTTGGTTTCACTAGCAAACATCAGACCTGATGGACCGGCACCAACAACTAAAATCTTCATTAATTCATTCTCCCTATTTTGTACCAAACGTTTTGCTTTTCTTGCTTATCTCTTAATTCACTGTAACGCATTGATGTGAAGTAAAGTTTTTCTGCCATATCTGGCGGGTAATGATCTGGAAATTTCTGATTCATATAGCGTGCAAATCGAGCTCGCATAAAAAAGATAGGGTCTGAGCAACTAAGAACTTCATAGTTAGCACGGGCCATATCCTGCATGGCATCGGCTTCAATTTTGCGCTGAACGGTAAATTCTTCGAGGATCTTGGTAAAGTCATCGCCATATTGGTCAAACAAGGTGTCCAATACATAGGCGTCTTCGAGCGCCATATTCATCCCTTGACCTAAAAATGGTGCGGTCGCATGGGCTGAATCGCCAATCAGTAATGCGGTGTTTTTATAATGGAACGTAGATGAGCGCACGTTGATTAAGTCATTGCTAGGCTTGATCATGAATTGCTCAAACATATCTTGACGAATATCTTCAGGGACCATTGGGTAGTATTTGTCGAAGAATGCTCGCATTGCGGTGCTGTCGTCACTGTGCAAGCTCACTTGACCCGTATAAGGAAGGCAAACCGCAAAGCTGATACTGCCGTCGGGGATTGTCGCAGCACGCCCTGCAAATTGTCCTGCTGAGTCCATGCCAAAGAAGTACAGGAGATCTTTGCGCAATCCAACTTTAGATGCATCGGGTACAACCAGTGTTTTATAACCATGTTTGAAAAATGATTGGTGGAACTCAAAACGCCTACAATGGGACTGCATTGCTTCTCTGACACACGAACGCGCGCCATCTGCACCGATAAGTAAATCACCTTTATGAGTAACAAAAGTGTCATTGCTGTCTTTTGTCATCACTGAGCAGTTATCTAAATTGACTTCGATACAGCGTTGATCATAGTGATAGTTCACACCTGCAAGTTCCGCATATTTGTTTAACAAAACTTGAAACGCACTGCGACTGAGAGATAGTGGCTTGAGTTTATCAAGCGGGGGTAGTTCACGCGTTTTTGGCTCTCCTTTAACAAAAAACGACATGCCAGATACTTCTACACCGCATGCTTGAAGCTCTTCAAGCGGGATCCCTGCCGCAACCACAGCCTCTATGCCCCGCACAGTCATACTTACACCAATGGCGCGTGAGCTGACCTGATCAATGTAGTCTGCTTGGCTCAATAGAGGGTTTCCACGTTTCTCTATGATGTGTACATCGTATCCGCGTCTTGCTAAGTATATGGCTGTCAGGCCACCGGCTAGACCGCCGCCAATGACAATTATTTTCTTCATGATTAAGCTTCCCTTGAAAGTTTGCCAGTTGCGATTTCATGCATCTGATTTTGAAAAAACTCTAATAACTCAATTTGTGTTGTTGGAGGTTTTGCACAGACCATAGCTCTACCCATAGCTGCAAGCTTTTTACATTGCTCAGATATGGCCATACACCCTTGCTCTAGGTCTGGAAATACGTGTGTGTTAATAGCTTCAGGTACAGGTGGACCTGCGTTTCTACCTGGTACGCCTGAAGGTAATGTCATAAGTAGTACTGAAAGTGGCCTTAATATCCCGGTCATGAGATCGATAGCACCATTCATTAATCGTGAACGGCGCATACTGCCCAGCGGCTTGATAGCAAAGTGTTGCATCATCAGCTGGAACATTAATTCATGGCATCCTTTATAAAACTGCATAAGTTCTACTGCTGCGGGGTCCGTCACGAGGTTACACCCGCTTCGCGCTTCAAATACGGGGTTTTTCAGTACTGGATATGCTGGTTCAAATGGGATGTCACTGTTAGTTAAGGCTTTTGATATCGCTCGTAAACGACTAAAATGACTGACTTCAAATTGGGGGGACTCAGCAGCAACCCCTTCGCCTTGCTCAGTCACGAAGTTAATAGCGAATAAGGCTGTCTCCTTATCGTAAACTTCAAACTGATAGCCTGGATATTCTCGATTGATAATTTCATTGAGAAACAAATGATGCTCGCCGCCCAAATTGATCTTCTCTTCACCAAATAAGTCAGGTAGTTCATCGATTGCTTTTGTGATATCGGCATAAAAGTCTGCAATAGACTTCCCGACGGTTGGGAAAAACGCTGGCCACTCAAAGCGAACAAATTTGGCAACTATGTGCTCTGAAAATGGTTCGAATGAAAACTCAGTATCGAGACCAAAAGTGTCTTTTGCTTGCTCTCCCAAAACCGGCTTGCCTGGATAAAACGGCTCGCCCAATGCCATAAGGAGGTTGTTTACCACTAAATAGTGGATCATTTCTTCGTGTGCGATTTCAAGTAATGCACCGCGCCAGCCGCTATTGAGTCGTCTGTCTTTGCCACCATTTACAAGTTCTAGTTGTTGCTCGTTCCAGCGTCCAAGCGAGACTAAGTGCTCGCCAATAGCATAGTTAGGTAATGAGTAGGCGCTGTATATATATTGCAGCATAATTGAAAGCTCTAGGTCCACAGCGTCTTTTAGTGCGCTGATCAGCTGCTTTTTGTTTTTGATTTTGCCGCGGATCTTTGCCTCGGATTGCGCTGCTGGCAATATATTTGGCATAGCGGATTGTTCTACATTACACAGATACTTTAAAAACAGCTGTGAGTGGACTTCTGGCATCTCCCGAGTGCTCGGCATGTAATAGCTTTTGTCGCGGTTTTTTGGGTCACACATTTGCCACATTAGTCGGGCATAGGTTTCACATTTACACTTATCCGCCATACTGAATACCGCTTCAGTCATAAATGGATAAAAAAGTTCGTAATAGGCCATAACATGGGTATAGAGAAAGTCATAGTCAACCAGCTCTGTAGGCGTATCAGCCAATGCCCAATCATCTGCAAGCACACGGATTTGCACTGGACTATAAAACTCTCCTAAAAAGAGCTCTGCGCTACCTGCACCAAGGCTCTCAATGTCGAGTTTTCCTCGCCCATTGTCATCTGTTTCAACAAAAGGAGAGCAAGCCACTGTGTTAGGTGTTAACACGTGGGTGGCCAATTGACTGACAGATGCAGGCTCACCTCTGTAGTAGCTGCGTATGTCCAGTGACTGTGTACTTGGCTTATTTAGCTCCTTGTTTGGACTTTCCATAGAGAGGATGTGTTGCTCAGCTTGAATATACCAATCACTTTCGTACCAAGTGTGCCGCTCTGAGCATAGCTTTAAAGATTGCTGATGAAATTGTGCATCGATATCAGGCAAGGGAATATCAATGACACCAGCATTGAGGTGATTGTTTATGTAGTCTTGCGGTTGTATCACTGCTACCACCTGACCACTATTGGATTTCAAGTACAGATCACCCAAGTCAACCTTGTCACTTAGTGCAGGTGGCATGCCGTTTTGAACCGGAATAGCTTGTTCATAATTTTGATGAGGAAAACTAATCGCACTGTTTAGACTGAGCCAGTTATCTTTAACTGATAGCGCAATAGGCGCGTACTGCTCACTATTATCCGGCCTTAAAATTCGTCCTGTTGGAGAGGTTTTCATGTCATCGTCGTACCACAAACCAATGGAGCCGTGTAAGTCGCAAAAAACGGGTTTGTTAGGTGTCATAGGCGGAGACAGGTTACTTACACAGTACTGTACCACTAAGCCTTTCACCGTTGGGTCTTTTAGCTTATCTTTCAATACTGATAGAAATTCAGACTCAAGACCTAGCTGATTAAATATAAATTCTTCACTGTCTTTTTTTACAGTGAACTGAAACAGACGAGCTTCGCTCATTTCTTCATGGAGAAAGTGGTTAATCGGCTCTTCAATATAACCACGGTTAACCCATCGAACACCATGTGTGCAGTCAATGTCTGCTGATAAAATATGTGCAGTATTGGCTGACGATTTAGGGTCTGTGATAGTCAGTTGACCAGCATAAATGAGTGCCGAATCTCTTCGTGTCGGGTCGTTGTCGACCCAGCGTGCACGATTAAATGATGTTCTCAAATATTCGTTGTAATGCCCCCAAAGTGACAGTTTATTGCCGACTAACTTATCTTCGGTAATGTATTCACCAGGTTTTAGTTGAACCGATGTAATTAAGGTGTTTTCCCAGCTGAAGTGGTTATTACCACACATGTTGTAACCAGCAGCTAGGTTAAATTCACCTTCATCGTCAAGACGGCCGTGTGCATTAAATTTTGGCCCGAATGACTTTACGTAGTCATGAAAGGCCTGCGGTGGCTTTGCTACGTCGTAGGGTTTACCATCCTTGATCGCCGTGTTTGTCGATATATCTAAGGTATTGTTAATATTACGATTACCTGTTGGCACATTGACACGCGCAACCCCTTTAAAATGAACTCGGGGAAAATCGAGAATACTCATTTATTTAAAACTTCCTAGTTACTTTGTTTACAGTATGTCTTTATCAAATGACAGTTAAACGTGTACGAGCTCACTCTTTGTTACAGCCTTTGCTTGAGATTGCTTAATTCGTGTAAGCAATGTTTTTGCAGCACTCGTTCCTGCCATGATGCCGCCCTCCATCCAACCACAATGAGATGTATAAGCATCTGATGCTGAGATGATATGAGACCGTTTGTGTTCAAGTGTTTCAGGGTGATTTGGGCAAGATTCTTGGGAGAACTCAACACCATGGACCCAGTGTTTGTATGTGTGATTGTTGGGATCTGGGAGTTGGCTTACATGACACTTTAGCGCCTCTGCCATAAGTTCTTTTACCGTTTGTAAGTAATGTGCTTCACCTTTTAATGTGGCGTCACGCCAAAAGTTCGCATATTCACTATCGGTATAAAAAAATACATATCTATTGTCCTTAAAATACAGCTTGCGCATCGGGCTGTTGGCAATGACAACATGATCGGCTAAGTCGAGCTCTTGCCACCAAGGTGCATCGTAAAACAAGAAGCCTTTGAACAATGGAATTGAACCATAGGTATAGTTGCTCCAATCTTGTGGAAAACCACAATCTAGCTTTTTCATAGCAGTTGGAGGAAAAGTTAAAATCATTTCACCTTCGTCTATGATCACTGTTTGCTGATTGTCTTTTTTCAATATGAGTGAAGGGGACGCAGTATCAGCTTCTAGACTGATCAGCTCATGTCCAAAATGAAACTCAACACCGTGTGCTAGAGCCTGCTCATAGAGCTTCTCGGTCAGTGCAGAAAAGCCTTCCTTCAGGTTAAACCACTCATAGCCAGCATTGTCAGAAAACCCCTGAATCTCGGGGTGTTTTTCAATTATATCGTAAGCGATATGTGGCGTAATATTCGGCAGAGCTAAAGAGTCATAACCCAATGCGTTGATCATTTCTTTTGCTTGGATTCTGCCTACGTAAATAGTTAAAAACTCTTCAAATGAATCGTGGGGATGTTCATCACAAAGTGGTTTCAAATTTTTCAGAATGCTCTTTAAACTTTTATGCAATGCTTGCGGTCTTTTTAGTTGTGTAAAAGGGAATTTTTCATATGCCAAATCAAGCAACTTAACTTGCTCTTTGACATTATGATGAAGCCCTGAAGAAAAGCGTCCAGCACCTAAGTCAACATAGTGATCATTGACTTTTACGGCATGTGCGCGACCACCCACGCGATCCTTATGCTCATAAACCCGAATGGTTGTATTTTTACACTCTTTTGATTTTGCTAACGTTAGCGCGCAAAAAATACCTGAAATGCCCGCTCCGATGATTGAGATGGTGTTTTCTCTAACCGTCATGTTCCATGTTTCCTTGAGTTTTCCTAAAAACTTGTAGCTCTAAATGAAACTTCATTAATAATTAACATTATTTAAATATTAAAAATCATTGTTAAGCCGGTTTATTCACTGAAACACGAAAGTGTTAAATTCGTATTCCATAAAATCAATAGATTATGATTAATTAAACTCGCTATATCTGTTGTGGAGAATGATACCATTAACGTTTGCAATAATTAACAATGATCACGGAAATGTTATTAAAATAATGATATTTTCGGTCTGTAACAAAAATTAAATTGTTTTGTTTATTGCAATTTGTGCATTTACTTTATTGCGAAATTGGCTTTAGTTGGTTTTTTTGGGATAAAGTTGTGTTCAAGTTTCATGATTGGTACATGAATTTTTGTTTTCAATTTGGGGATAAATATGTATGAATTATGGAGAGTTGATTTCAGTGCATTACACATGGCGGTTAGTTTAGGGACAGGGGGTGTAAATAGCCCCATTGGACTATTTCATAATGATAAGATTCTTAAGGGTTTTTTTAGATAAATTGAGCGCGTTGCTCGCGATTTAATCAAAGTTTGTCAGTGTCGGCAAAAGGTCAAATTTTACAAGTGATTGCTTGAATTTTTTGTGTGAATTTGCTTTGTAATTGTACCGATTACCTAGAGTGCTAAAACAATAGGTAAATCGGTATTTGTTTATTTGCAATGTAAAAACTAAGATGAATTTTTTATAACTTGGTGCTGATCTAGTTATTTTTCATTAGCTTTTTAAGGGTGATGAGTGAGAAACTTAGTGCAAATAGACCGCCAACGATGTCTGCAATGGGGAAAGACCACCATAAAGCACTTGGATTGAACAGATCTGGTAGCACTGCCATTAAGGGTAAAAGTAGAATATAGGTACGGGCGGCGTCTAGCATTGTGGCGGGAATTGCTTTACCCATACCCTGAAACAGGCCGCTAGACATCATGCAAAAGCTTGATAGGGCAAACCCACAAAAAGAGATGAGCGCGATTTGAACACCCAGCTCAGTGACTTGCTGATCTTGAGTAAACATGGCAATCAGCCACTGGGCTTTAAAACACAATATAAAGGTTACAATAAGTCCCCAAGCGAAACTCATGGCACACGCGACTATATATGCTTTATAAACACGTTGATATTGACCCGCACCATAATTGAAGCCCGCTAAGGTTTGTAGTGCGACCATCATGCCGATAACAGGCAAGAATAAGAACATGTAACTGCGTACTAAAATTCCATGCGCTGTGATAAGCGGCTCGGAATTGTCCGCAAATACTGTCGATATCGAGTACACCGTTGCACCAAGGATGACAGAGAAGCCGCCGTGGGATAATAAAACAGGTAGCCCTAGGCTTAAAATTTTTGTATGTATTTGTAGCGGGCTAAATACCTGCTGCTTATGAAACTGGACTTTGCTTTCACCTTTTAGTTGCAGCTGTATTGCGATAGCCAGTGCAATACTAATAGCGCAAATCGTAGCCCAAGCTGCACCTGCCACTCCCCACTCAAATACAAAGATAAAGAGGGCATCAAGTACGATGTTTAAAATTGAGGCTGTGGTCAACACTTGCATCATTGCTTTTGGGTTACCCGAAGCACGAAACCCTTCAGTAATTTGATTACAAATAAAGCCCACCACCCAAAATAGTATGATAGGTGTGATATAGCTGGTGGCCTGCGCTTTTAGTGATTCAGGCACAGCGAGCAAATTAAAGATACTGTCTAGGTTAAAATAGGTTAGAACACACAATATAAATGCGGATCCAATTGCAAGTAAAAAAGAAGCTGAAAAGACTTGATTGGCGTCTTGCTGGCGATTTGCTCCTAAATACCGTGAAACCAAAGATGCCATGCCACTACCTAACATAGTACTAATCGCGATTAACAGCATTTGTATTGGAAATACAGCAGATACGGCTCCCATTGCGTGTGCGCCAATACCCTGAGATATAAAGAGGGCATCTACAAAGCTGTATAAGCCACTGATTAGCATTCCTAAAATAGTGGGTATTGCCAAAAAACAAAACTGTTTGAAAATGGGGGCGGTTAGCAATGGGGAATCCTGCTGCTGTGCGATTTCAATGTCTGCGGTAGTCGTACTCATAAATGATCCTTGTGAACTGTTAATTTCTCTCGCTATTTTACTGAAAAAATATTAATGGGGTTAATTATTTGTTTTTATATGTGGGTTTTTATGTCTTTTTGTTTTTCGGATAAGGGTTATCTAAGCGAACTAGTAAAAAGCCTTGATGATTTTGGCATGTATTTTTTGTGACTTTTTTACAACTTCTATAGGGGTTGGTGAACACTTATTCGGTTTCAATGGTGGATATGGAGCATTTTATTATCTAAATATTATGTTATATTATCTCTTTTGTTGTATGGAGAGATAAATGCTTGGTAACTATCAATTAGCTGGAGACCGAGTGTCTATAGGTCTGGCGGTGATGTGTTTGGCGCACTGTTTGGTTTTGCCTATTGCAATCACACTGTTGCCCTTTTTAGCTACGAGTTTTTTAAAAGAAGAGGCATTTCATCAAGTATTATTGATTGGTGTGTTGGTGACCAGTATTTTGGCCCTATACAGCGGCTGTAAAGCTCATAAAAAATGGCGTATTTTCACGACTGGTATTGTTGGCCTTTTAACGTTAAGCATTGCGGCGTTTTTTGGTCATGACTTAATTGGTGAGTACGGGGAAACTATCTTGACCATCATAGGAAGTGTGGTTGTTGCGTATAGTCATTTCGATAATATTAGAGCTTGTCGAAATACGGACTGCTGTGATTAATTTACTTCATTTATAGAGTGTAGGGGGTAACGGCCCCTTATGCAGACACTTTTTCATCAAACTCACTTCATCGATAACTACCCCTTCACGAGTAGGTGATTTAATCACCATGTACTATGCTCAATGCATTGATGCTTTGTCGCAGGAATATATGTGGTTAGAATTGTCCTCCATATTCAACACGTTGTAGTTGCAAGTAAGGTTACTGTGCTACCGGCTACCTTAGTCCCGCTCTGTCGTCAATTTGTTTGAGTTTGGGTTATGCAACGGCTTAGTAATTTTGCTCGAATTCCCATTGCCCTTAAAATTTTTGTTGTTGTGGTGTTTGGGTTACTTGCACAAGTAGCGACCTTGCATATATTTACCCTCAAGCAGACGACCGATAGCCATTTAGAGACACGATTAGACGAAGTGAATAGCCTGTTTGTACAAGCTAAAACGGCCATTGAGTTTATGGTTTCTGAAAACAGACTGGATGTGGTTGAAGAGTATCTAAGCTTAATGAAAACCCATTCAGAGGTCGCATTAGCCGTAGTGCTTAATTCCCAAGGTCAGGTTGAAATTAGTACAAATCAAAAGTACCGTGGCGTTACCTCTCAAGTATTAACAGCGGCTTTTGACCTGCCACCCGAGCTAGCACTTCAGATTCCCAAAGCCCTATCAAACGAGCAAGATTACTCATATTTTGATACGACAACCAACATGCTCGTGATGGTTGGTACGATTTCAATTGGACAAAACTTCGAACAGAATAAACAGCTTGTAATTTTGGCTGACTACTCGCTTGTGGCAAGGTACATTCAAAATTCAACCATGCACGCGTTTACACCGCTATTTGTGATCATGTTGGTGACCGCGCTTTTAGTTGCATTGATATTTCATGTATCGATTCGAAATCGACTGCAGAAGATTTTTCGGCACTTCGATACTTATAATTCAAATAATAGTACTACTTTAATAGAGATAGGCGGAAAGGATGAGATCAGTGAGCTTGCTCGCAGAAGCAACAGGCTATTTCAAGACTTAGCGGCTAGTCACGCGGCAACCCGAGAACAAAAAGATTATTTTCAAGCCTTGTTTGAAGGGATCACCGATGCAGTGGTTATCGTTAACGAACAGGGCCATATTTTAGATCTTAATCATGTCGCTCAGTCTTATCTTACTTCCCAACCGCAGTCATTCTCGAAATTCAGCCGATTCTTCAAGCTGTCTCATTCGTGCGATACCGATCAGCTATTAAGTCTGTCTATTGAGGCTGAGCGAAATAGCGGGAAAAGCGTAAAAAGTTTTTGGCTATATAGAGATACATGGCATTCAATAAACTTGTCCGTTACTAAACTGAATTTAAAAAAGCAGGCACAAGGTTTCTACTTGGTTGCATTTGTTGACCAACAAAAAGAATTTGAATTGAACTTACAACTACAGTTAAGTGAGCGTAAATTTTACTCCATCATCGAAAACATACCCGAAAGTGTATTTTTGTTACAAGAAAATACTGAAGTGGCCTATCTAAACAGCCAACTAAAACAGTTTTTATCTGTCACTACGCCTATTAAAAACGCCCAAGAGTTACTTCAAGCTTGCCCAAAAAATATTGCTGACTTTATAGATAACCGCATGAACTCGGTAATGACCGGAGACAGCTATATAAGAGAAGAGGTACATTATAAGCATCGCGGAGAGACCTTTTATAGTGCAATCACGCTTTTCCCCATCGTTAAAAGAGCAGATCGCAAATATGCGATGGCTGGTGTTATTTCCGACATAACAGTTCAAAAAAGAACTGACTATACGCTGCAGCAAACACAAAAAAGGCTCGCTGGATTGGTTCGTCACGCACCGCTTGCCATTATTGAATGGGATAAATCTCTGACCATCGTATTTTGTAATCAGGCAGCTTCAGACCTATTTGGTGTTAGCCAAGCCGCGCTAATTGGCAGTAACCTGACAGAAGTTGTCACCTCAGAATTTAATGTTGAACTTGAGCGCTACCTCTTCAGTACCATGTCAGATGAATATTCAGCTAAGCAGTTAATTGCCATTTCAGATGCCAAAGGTCAGCAACGAGTGACCGAATGGCAGAGCTTTACGGTGTTTGATACACAGAGCGAACCACCGCGTTATGCGTCCTTGATCTCTGACATTACGATGTTGCACGACGTCATTGAGTCGCTCGAATTAAAAGAAGCTGAAAAGGATGAAGTGCTGCAATCTATGGTCGACCCAGTGATCACGATAAATGATAAAGGGCAAATACTCACTTTCAATAAGGCTGCTGAAGTGGCTTTTCAATATCAGGCACCAAGTGTGATTGGTAAAAACGTCAAGATGCTCATGCCAGATGAGTTTGCACAGCATCACGATCAATTCATTTCAAATTATATGACAACTGGACAAAGGCAAGTGATTGGTATTGGTCGACAAGTAGTGGGAAAGCGAGCGGATAACAGCGTTTTTCCAATGCACCTATCAATCAGTGAATTACCTCTTATGCCCAATGGTGTGCGCCGCTTTATTGGCAACTGTGTTGATTTGACCAATATAAAAGAAAAGGAAGAGCAGTTGAGGCGCTCAATGAAAATGGATGCGTTAGGAAAGTTAACTGGGGGGATCGCACATGATTTCAATAACTTGATTGGTATCATGTTAGGTTATAGCGATATTATCATGATGCAAGAAGGGTTAGGTGATGACTCGCGCAGTTACATTCAAGCCATTGTTAAAGCTGGCGAACGAGCTACTAATTTAACTCAAAAGCTATTAAGTTTTTCGAAAAAAGAAAGTGAATTGAGTGAAATATTTTGCTTAAACAAAGCGTTGCAAGAGAGCCAACAACTTTTAGAAAAGTCGCTCAAAGCCGATGTTAAGTTGATATTTGAGTTAGCTGAAGAGCTACCCAGCGTGAATCTAGATAAACATGATTTCGACGACATGATACTAAACTTAGTGATAAACAGTGTACATGCCATCAATGAAGCAGGTACGGTCATCATTAAAACTTCAGCTCAAAGGTATCAAAATGATCTTGTTGGCGCGTCGCCAAGCTTACATGTGAGGTGTGATGTGTCTGATTCAGGAACGGGGATCCCGGAGGAGTTTTTAGACAGTATTTTTGACCCTTTCTTTTCTACCAAAGGAGAGAAAGGGACAGGCCTTGGCCTTAGTCAAGTGTATGCATTTATACAGCGTAGTAAGGGGCAAGTAGAGGTTAAAACGAATGGCAAAGGCACTGTGTTTTCAATTTACTTTCCTGCAATTAAGTCGCAAGCTCAGCAAAATTCAGTGGTTGAGGTTGTGCCTAATCAGCCACACCACGCCTCGCAAAAAATCCTTGTCGTAGACGATGAGCTGCCTTTGGCTGATGTGGTGGCAAAACTATTACGCCAAGTTGGTCATCACGTGGATATCTATGAAAGTGCGTTAGATGCATTAAATGCGCTGCACAATACGCAGTACGACTTGGTTATTTCAGATGTCTTAATGCCGGACTTAAATGGATTTAGCTTGGCCAAAAGGGCGCGTGAGGTACGACCTGATATCAAAGTGCAAATGATCAGTGGTTATGTCGACATCGAAAAAGTCACGGATTTTGATGCGCAGCTCTATGAAAGTTTGATCCGTAAACCTTTTCGTCCTCAGGAGCTACTCAATCGAGTATCTCAATTGTGCCTAAAATAACTCAGGTTTGGTGGTATTTATATCCATATTTGTGTCCGCTTCGGGCACTGACTTTTTCTCCATGGCGAAGTATTTATCTGTTTGCTCAATGATATCTGTTAAATTCGACTTAAGGAGATCCATTTTTGGCTCAATTGCACTGAGTTTTTTGGCCTCTTTGGCGATTAGGTTGGCAATAAAGAGTTCCTGTTCTTCGGTTAAATCAAGAATATGGAAACTGGAAGAGATTTGCTGATTTAAGTCATTGGTTACATCGAGGATCAGGCTTTTATATTCCTCGGAAATTGTATGAAGTTCACTGATCCCATTGGTAATATCTAATACAATTTGTTCAACTGCGTGTTGTCGACCGAGATCAATTAACTTGGCTTCGACTCCTTCAATAATGGCAACTGAAATATCCTGTATAGCGCCATTTTCCTCTGGTGACTCAGGCATATTTTTTATTAAAAATGAAATGTGCTTTTCGTTGACAATCAGACGCCTACCAAAATTGTGTAAGCGTCCTTTTGTGCATAATAGCTCAAATATATTTTGCTCAATTGGACTTATTTGAGTGCCTCCTGGGCCATAAAAATGCATTTGCTCTTGCTTGATCATAATACTGGTTAGCATGCCCAGCTGTTTCATCGTAGAGAAGAATTGGTTGATCACTTGCTGTTGATCACTGCATTGATTTAAGAGTTTAAAAAATTGCATAACCAAGCTGTAGTGCGACGCTTGCTGCATTGAGGAGAGCGCGAGCGTTATTGACTCTTGTTCACTGGCCTTAAGCAGTGTCTGCGAGTTTATAAATTCACAGACTCGTTGTACCTTAGTGACTAATTCTTTCATTTGAAATGGCTTAGCGATAAAGTCATCGGCTCCTACATCAAAAGCTCGTAGCCGCATATCGAGATTGTTATAACCAGAAACAAGAAAAACAGCGCAGTTTGCAGGCGCTATCTCAGTTTTTATTTTTTCACATGCTGCCAAGCCATCAATACCCGGCATACTAATATCCATCAGGACGACTTGAGGATCAAAGTGCTCTAAAATTGCGAAGGCATCGCTTGCTGATTCAGCCTGCTCACAAACAAAAAAAGGCTTTAGTGCTGCGGTGATCATATCTCTTACTGCTTCTTCATCATCAACAATAAGAACCTTGGCAATGTCTGTCATAGCACACATACTCCTGCACTGAACTATAAAATATTCATAATCTTTTTGACTCTCATCAGCATAGTGTACAACAGTGACATATGCTAAGTATTTAGTATGGAATATAGAGTAAATTATTTAAACTAAGTCAAAATTCTGAATGCATTTTGCAAAGTGATCTAGGTATTAGGCCTGGGCCGTTTTAAAAGCCAATCAGCTGCCGTTAATTCGGTGAGAGTGTGCGAGAGGTATTTCACTCTCGCTTTTATTGGGGTTAGTAAGGTAATTGACCACCATTATTTATAAAGGTGACATATTCTTGCCATAGCTCATCAACACCACGACCTAATACATGCTGGAAGGCTGCGTCAAATGACCAGGTATAATTGCCTAGATCTTTCGCTGCTTTGTTAAACTTATAAAGAAAGTCTGGGTCATGGGTTACTCTGACATAGTGTAAGAAAAATCCTGTTGTGGTGTATCCACCGAGCCATTTTTTTGGATCATTGACGTTAGGCGTGCGGGTTTTATGTAAACCTTCTCCTATTCTCACTGCATCAGCAAGCCCTTCTGTGTATGCCCAATAGGCTTTGCCATCTCCGTAGTTGTCGTGAGTAAGTGGAGAGTTATTGTAACCATGGGTAACTTCATGAGATAAGATACCGTCTATTTCATCGCGGATCGCTGAATCTGAATTTCCATTATCGCGGTAAATTTTTTCTAAGTGACTGGTGCTAACAACAATGGTCATTTCACCAGAACCGTCTTCTCCCATTTTGTAGGCAACAAATTCATTGCCCCAATGATCTTTGGCTCTCAATTCAAATTGTAGATTCCGGAATCTGTTTGATTCAATTGCATCACGATAGAGGATTTTTGCGACGTCGACACAGCGGTTCGCCATATGTCCTGCTGGATCTGAGATAATACGTTTGAATAATATTGAGCCTTGTGTGTGCGGGTCCACATCAACGAAGTTCACTTGTGGTTTTTTCCATTCACCGTTTGGCGGGGTAGTCACTTCTTCTTGTATGTTAATGGTATAACTTGTATTTGAATAGCCATATACTGAGACATACACATCATTACCTTGTAGTGAGCAAGACTCATCAGCGTTGGGACTAGTACTAGCGCAATCGAAAGTTTGAGTTGTTGGCTGAGCTGCTCGTCGCATGTATAGGTCTGCATCGCCTGTACCCGAGGTCGTTGCGACAACCTTGTTCGCTACATTAAACGGCCCAAAGTGCTGCCATTGTCCGGCATTCAATGTGTTGCTTTGTGAAATAGGCAGAGTATTAGGTGGCGTTACGATATCTGAAGCGAACATTTCGATTTCTGCGATTTGTAGAATGTTGGCGCCATTTGTTGAGAATACGTTGAGCCTTACAAATGAGTAGGTTTGCGGATTTGCTACTGTAAATTGTTTAGTTTGATGTCGGCTGCTGAATGATTGGTTGTTTCTGGTATCAAGGGTAAACCAATTTACACCATCATTGGAGCCTTGGAGTTGCCAATCTTGAGGATCTCGGCTTGGTACGTCATTTGCTGAGGTAAGAGTATAGGAAGTCACTCTTTGTGGTTGAGAAAACTGGTAATTTATCCAACCCGATGACGAGAAAGTAAGCCATTTACTGTATTTATTATTATCAAACGCCTTTGTCCTGCCCTCAAAACTGCCATTTTCTCCCGATGCGGTGATCGCATTTGGATTATCAGATGTGAGATCTGTTTGGGCGATGACTGACGCAGAAAAAAGAGCGCTTAGTAGGCAGGCTAAGCTAGTTTTCTTAAGTGACACGTGTGTAATTTGAGTTTTCATATGTTCAACCTTGTATCGTTCCAAAAAGTGATTGTGATTTGTTCCGCTGTATTCATTGGCTTCTTGATTGTTGTTATTCTTTCACAGGCATTATTATTGCCAATTGAGTTGGAACGTTTTAAATAATTGGTTGTATTTTGAACTTTGTCAAAGGTTTTTTTACAGTTTTGCAACTAACTAGGTGTTTTAATATCCTGTTTGAACGAGTTTTGAGAATATTTTTACAGCTGTTTTTTACAGGGAGTGGTTAAATATTCCTCTGCTATAACCATTAAAAAATCGGTTTTTCAATAATTTAATTTGAGAAAAGTTGAAAGCTCAGTCGATAAGTAAGAAAATTGACCAAAGAAATAACGAATAGCCAGACGGCATGTCAAAAAATGTAAAAAGGCGATGTTGGAGCGATAAATGAAGTGGCATATTGAACAGGGCTGTGTTGAAGAACTTTTAAAAATAGAAAATCAAATCCCTGAATTTGCAACACCTAAAAGCAGAGAGATTTTAGACGTTCGATTGCGAGGGAAAAAAGTTTTACTGTTGATAGCGAAAGTAGATGGCTTGCCTGTAGCTTACAAGTTAGGGTATGCAGTCGATGCGCGACGCTTTTATAGTTGGTTAGGTGCCGTGATACCCCAATGCCGTGGTGCAGGCATTGCACAAGCTTTATTAACTGAACAGGAGAGCTGGTGTAAAGCGAATGGGTTTCATAGCATTGCAGTTAAATCTATGAATCGTTTTAAGTCTATGTTGATGATGCTTTTAAAAAATAACTATCACATTGTTGCCTGCCACCCTCTGGAGGATGGCACAGACAGTAAAATTCACTTTCTAAAAACGCTATAGGTTGAGCGCGGCTTGGCTAGTGCGAAGCCGTTTCTTTGTTGGCAGCATTTTTTTCAAACATAAAGTTTAGGAGCAGCGCAACACAAATAATGCCACTGCCTATGAGCAGTGAGGTTAACTCTGTATTTTTATTCCATATTACTATGTTGACTATCACTCCAGCTGGGATAAGTACATTGTTCATAACTGCCAATGTACCGACGGAGACAAGTGTCGCGCCTTTGTTCCATAAAAAATAACCTAGGCCCGAGGCGACCAGTCCCAAGTAAATTAATATCCCCCACTGCAGTTGAGTCGTAGGAAGTTTATTTTCATTTCCTAAAATAATGTAGCTGAGCCCTGTGATTATGAGTGCACCAAAAAAGAAAAAACCAAAGCAGGTATGTTGTGCTGGTAGCTGTTCTGTGGCAAGTAAACGCTTGTACAACACTTGGCCAAGAGCAAAGCAGATATTGGCACCTTGCACTAGCATCAACCCAAACCAAAAGTCCTCATTGAGTTCGGCATAACGAATGGTGATTGCCCCACTTGTCGCTATCAGCGCTACAAAGAGATGATGAAGCCGCATTCTTCTCTCTAGAAGATCACTGATCACGGTGATGTATACAGGCGTCATTACAGTAAAAAGCAGCACTTCTGGTACGCTGAGGTAGAGGAAAGAATGGTAGTAAAATCCATACATTAGACCAATTTGGATTGCACCAATCGCCATTAATTTAACAGCAATTTGTGGCTTTACATCGGTAAGCTTGGTAAACGGCAAAAAAACCAATAACGCGATGGCAACACGGCTAAATGCCGCAAACCAAGAGTCTACTTGTCCGGCCAAATATACACCAATTAAACTGAATGAAAATGCCCAGAGTACGGTTACAAATGAAAGATAATGCATAGTGTCTATATATAGTTTTTGTGTATGGTAAAAGGTCACAATCAATAAATCGAGTAAATGACCATGAAAGCGTAAAATAACCTCAAACGATTGCGAAATGGGAGTGTTGGGCGGAAGAATGTTCGAAAAAACCGAACTAATTGACCATTATAATATGATTTTAATTTACTACCTAGCCGCTACAATGAAGTTGTTTTCACATTTATCCCTTTCATGATTACCCATGATGTGTTAAAGGCCACCATTTTATGGTGGCCTTTTTATTTTTACTCTTTGCAAACTACTTTTCCAAGCTCACTCTACACTTTTATTCAAGTGTGTATTGCGTTGTTCATCTTAGGCTAAACTTCATGCTTGCATCTTATGCTACTGGTGCACTGTAGCATAAAGCTTGGGCAATATTGGTAGTAATTGAGGAGTAAAAAATGACGTATTTTTTTAAAGCCAGTGTTTTACTGATGATGTTAGCAATCGGTGGTTGTGCATCGATGGGGTCGGGAGATAACGTGCAAAAACGTGCACAAATAATAAAGATGAAAAACGAAACATTGGCGCAATTGTATCAAGAGAAACCAGATACCCGAGCTCAGCTGCGATCAGCAGTTGGCTATGCTGTGTTTTCAAATGCCAACATTAACTTACTATTGGTTTCAGCGGGCACAGGTTATGGCGTGGTGCAAAACAATCAAACTGGTCAATTTACTTATATGAATATGGCTGAAGGTGGAGTTGGGCTGGGCCTAGGCGTCAAAGATTATCGTCTTATCGTCGTTTTTCATACTGCCGCAGCACTCGATACTTTTGTGAGTAATGGTTGGACCTTTGGCGGGAATGCCGATGCGGCAGCAAAAGCCTCTGAAAAGGGCGCTGCAATTCAAGGCGAAGTTTATTACGGTGACATGTCGGTTTACACCTTAACGCAAAGTGGTTTGGCGCTACAGGCTACTGTAAAAGGAACCAAGTTTTGGCCTGATAAGTCATTGAATTAGAGTCTCTTCTTGATAGTTTAAAGTGATTTTATATGAGAGTACTATGCTGCTATAAACGTATTTTTTATATGATTTCACTTTTTGATCTTGTGGGGGACAAAAGTATTCGCTATAAACAACATAGGCATGTTTAATTATTGTAGAGGGTAGCGTGTTTAAGGAAATTGACGACCTCAGTGATAGCTTAGTTTTGATTGTAGAAGACTCTGCGCTGACGCAAAAAGTACTGAGTGCTTGTTTAGAGGGGCTGTGTAAAGTTGACGCAGTCGACTGCGCCGAAGATGCAATCGACTACTGCTTAAAATCCGCGCCTGATTTGATTTTGATGGACTGGATTTTAGGTGGTATGACTGGCTTGGAAGCGTGTAAAAAAATTCAAGCAATGGATGAGCTTAATGAAATTCCAATTATTTTTGTGACTTCAAATACCAATGAAAACCAGCAAGAACTGTGCTGGGATGCCGGGGCTGTCGATTTTTTAGGAAAGCCTATTGTTGCTAGAACTTTAGTAAACAGAGTCCGGACACACTTAAAATACAAGCGTCAAACAGACATATTAAAGCAGTATTCATTTTTTGATGGTTTAACAGAGGTATTTAATCGCCGTTACTTTGATATGGAATGCAAGCGTTTGTTCAGGCAAAACTTGCGGCAACAGCAGTGTTTGTCAGTCATCATGTTGGATATCGACTATTTTAAATTGTTCAACGACAAATACGGGCATCTGCAAGGGGACGATGCGCTCAAAGATGTGGCAAAAATAGCGATGAAAATGGTTAACCGGCCGCTTGATAGTGTGTTTCGCTATGGTGGAGAAGAGTTTGCGGTGTTACTTCCCAATACCAGTGAAGAGGGAGCACTCAAGATTGCTCAGTCGATAGTAAAAGCGGTAAAGGGCTTAGAGATCCCGCATTGCAAGTCCCAGTTTGATGTAGTGACGGTGAGTGCGGGTGTCGCAGTGGGCCACTATGGCGCTTATGATAATATCGAAGATTTAATCCAAAAAGCAGACGAAGGTCTGTATTTGGCAAAGACTAATGGTCGAGATCAGGCGTATTTGATAGCCAAAGAACCTAAGTAGAAAGGTGCAATTATAGCGATTGCACCTTTTTGCAAAGAGCTACATATTAAACAGCAATGCAGATACGGCAAGTAATCCAACAATCAGTACAAAGTAAGTACTTAAGTTCCCTTTATATTTTTGTAGTGCCGGCACTTTATAAATGGCGATTGTCGGCATCACAAATAAGATTAATGCGATAATTGGACCGGATATAGCGCCCATCATATCTAGTATGCTCGGGTTAATTACGGCACAAATCCAAATAGAGATGAACATCAGCACCACGCCAATCTTATCTGCAGTTTTATAGCCAATAGAAGTTTGTTTGGTCAGTAGACCGTTAAAACTTTCCCTTGCCCCTAAAAAGTGACCTAAAAATGACGATGTGATCGCAATGAATGCCACAAGTGGTCCTAATGTTGCGATAAATGGATTGTTGTACACGTTTGCTAAGTAGGATAGAACCGATACATTGGCTTCTTTTGCTTCGGCCATTTGTTCAGGTGTGAGTGAAAATATACAAGAGAAGACGAATAGTAAAACAAATGCAATGAGCATAAGTGCTGTATGTCGTAAAATTCTTTCGGCTTTGACTGTCGCTTCAGATTTGTAGTGCTTACGCTGCGTATTTGCGAAACTAGAAATAGCCGCGGCGTGACTAAATGAAAATACCACGATGGGTACAGAGAGCCACAGTGTTTCTGTCAATGAGCCCATGTCTGGCGATGAAATGGCGGGCAATTGCCAGTTAGGGATCAGGTATAGCGATAAGAACAGCAAAACGCCAACAAGAGGGTAAACTAAAATAGCAAAAGCGCGTAGTAGGAGCTTTTCACCACCAAGCATAATGGCTATCATACCAGCAACGAGCACACCTGAGAGCAATATGCGTGGTAAGGATTCCATTCCCAGTTGATTCACCATAAAGCTGTCGACTGTATTGGTTAATCCAACACCGTAAATAAGTAAAATAGGGAAAATTGAAAAGAAATACAGCAAGGAAATAAGGCGACCGCTGGTTGCTCCAAAGTGTTCTTCAACTACGTCTGTAAAATCAGAGTCATTGTTTTTTGACGAAAGCACAAATCTGGCTAACCCTCTGTGGGCTAAATAAGTCATTGGGAAAGCAAGCACAGCCATGATCAGTAGTGGCCAAAATCCACCAATGCCAATATTTATTGGTAAAAACAAGATCCCAGCGCCTACGGCAGTACCAAATAGGCTTAATACCCAATTTGTGTCATGTTGGGTCCAGCGGCTATGGCCCATATCTGCCATAGAGCGGGGATCTCCCGTCTGTGAATTACTCATACTTGTTGTCCTAAGTTTTAATTTTAATCGCGCGGATGATATAGAAATTCAATGGATGATGCATGTTTATTCGGTTTGTTTGAGCGTTTTATAGACAGGGAAGGGCTTTTGCGGTTAATAACCATTCATATTCGAGCGTTCACAACGAGTAACCTATGGGTAAATTGAAGGCATGTTCATAGACCATATCAGTGTGATTTAGCAGTCGATTGACTAGGCATAACCGCGATACTAGCAAACCTTAGGATTGGTGAGATCTTAGCTGTACACCCTTTATCTAGGAGTGCAAACCAAGCTGCTGAATCCAAAAGATGCGGAAACTTTTGACAAGGTCAATGGATAAAGCAAATGGCTGTTCTCACTACTTTATGTATCTCGCGTTATATCTTCTAACAGCTTGAGCTTTGAATGAGCAGAAAAGCACATAGTCAATTAGCTACGATTTTTCAGGTATATATTTTATGTATATTTATTAATTAGATATGTTGCTTATGCGAATATTTATTAAAGATGATTTTCTTCATATTATTTTCAATTTATACAAGCTTGCTCTTAATAGTTATTTAACCAGGTGGTATAATTGTGACGTTATTTTTAAATTAATTTGAGCACGTTTAAGTGCTAGAACTTTGTTGAGAACGGTAGTTTCGGATGCTTTATTATTTGTTTGTTCTTTCCCTTGTGTGGTTTTGCCTCCTTCTTTTTAAGAAAACGTCATCTTTCTTAGATTGATATAGTGATGAGATTGACTGGCTAGCTTTCGAGCATGCTTTAGCTGGCTATGTACTGGTCTTGAACTGAATTATGTAACTGCGAGTTTGGTATCATTCTTTCGTGTTAAGGTTTTCATCAAGCGTTCTAACACTGCAAAAGCGCAATTTTTGCTTGTAAAGGTTGAGTCTAAACTTTACGAATTTGGTTAATTGTCAAAGTTTTTGTTGCAGGAATTACACTTTTAAACACTCCCTGACTGATTCACACAGCGGCTTGGCCTATGCTTTGTTCATCAAACATGATTGGGGAAAACAATGAAACAACTTTTGACAGTATCTTTGATTGCCGTTTTGGCGAGTGGGTGTGCACATCACAACAATGTAAGGCCAGCAGAAGATGGCAAGCACTACGCTAATTTAACTGCAGAAACTCGAGAGAAAGCGGGGAAAGAAGCGCTGGACCAAGCTAACCACTATTGTACAGAGAATGGTGCTTCACAAGCTTATGTTATCAATGAAACGATCACATATATGGGGTCAATGCCTGAGCAAGAGTATTTGAAAAATCGCAATCTCGCTGAAGCTGTTGAAGTAGCCGGTGCTGGTATGTCTATTTTTGGTGGGGGCCATGTTGATGATGTTGGTACTGCAATGTGGATCGGTGGCGGAATTGCTGAAGATTCAATGGGCGAACCTTACCAGATAAATCTCTCTTTTAGCTGTAAGTAAACCAGTCTCCTTTATTGGGAAATGATAATTTAAAAAAATTAATAAGTGGGCAAGGATTATTTTATGCATTTAAATGATTCTTGCTGGCTAATTTAATATAAAAATGATTGTTTTTATAATTTGGTTTTTATTTCATCGCTTTGGGTTTTTCTTAAGCTAATATTTAGTTTTAATACCTTTTCGTTTTTTAATTTCAATGAAATCTAATAAATAATTTAAATATTTTTTCTAATCGAATAAGCTCAATACGCTTATTAAATTGGTAAAAATTGCTGACAAATTGTGGTCTATCAAGCAGTAGACTTTCAAAAACAGCATAGTATCAAAGATGTGAACGAATTTACTCCGAGCGGTATCACAAACCCTCCCCCTGAATTAGCCAGTCGAGCTTGCAACTTGAGCTGGAAGCATTGACAGTTAATATGTTTTCTAAAAAATCTCACTGCGTTTAAACCTTTTTTTCATCCGCTGCGTCTTAAGTTAAAAATATCAAACAACAAGGACCATAAGATGAAAGCATTCATGATGGCCGCATTGGCGGCTTGTTCACTTAACGCGTCGGCTCACCAGTTTTACTCGTCTGACTTTGAGTTTGTAAAAAGTACTTCATTGTCTTTGCCTGTCGCAGAAATTGACCAGTTTAAAATAGAAGCTGGGGCAGGAGAGTTACGTGTAGTTGGTGCAGATACGGATAAAATAAGCGTAACAGCAAAAATCTATCAATCTCAAGAAAGTGATGACTACTGCTTGGATCTTACGCAGTCAAACGGTAAAGCGTTACTCAAGTCCAATGTCTGTCACCACGGAACTAATTACACTTTGATTCATCTATCGATAACAGCGCCTAAGTCACTTGTGACTCGGATCAAAGATGGTTCGGGTTCACTCGATGTGTCAGGTGTGAGTATTAAGTATATCGATGATGGCTCAGGTTCTATTCAAGTTTCTGACAACTTGGTAGCACTTGAAATTGAAGATGGGTCGGGCGGCATTGAAGTTTCAGGAGTGCAGGGTGAGCTTATTATTGATGATGGCTCTGGTAAGGTTTCTGTGGAGGATGTCAAAGGCGATGTTTCTATCGAGGATGGCTCGGGGAAAATTGTTGTTGAAAATGTGTCGGGTAAAGTGTCTGTCGATGATGGCTCAGGCAGTATTACGGTAAAAAATGCACAGTCATTTGAATTGATTGATGACGGCTCGGGTAAAGTTAATTTACAAGGGATCCGAGAGCAGCAAAACTAATTGTCATATTAGAAAGCTGCGAGTCACTACTCGCAGCTTTTTGCTTATTTTTCTAGCCCAAATGGGTCGTCGATACTATGGCTTGGCTCAGTAAACCATTTGGCTCCGGCCTCAGTCATGTAAAAGTGATCTTCCAAACGAATACCGAATTCATCAGGGACCACCAACATGGGTTCGTTTGAAAAACACATGCCCGGTGCCAACGCCTGTGGATTATCTTTGACGAGATAGGGAAGTTCATGAATATCTAACCCGATCCCATGGCCGGTTCGATGTGGGCAACCTGGCAGCTGATAGTCTGGCCCTAAGCTTTGCGCCGCGAGGTAGCTTCTTGCTGCATGATCTACATCACCGCATGTTGCGCCAATTTGCGCTGCATTAAATGCTTGCAACTGTGCTTGCTTTTCATGCTGCCACATTTCACGTTGGAACTCAGTGGCTTCTCCATACACATAAGTACGTGTGATATCGCTGAGATACCCATGTAACTTACATCCAGTATCGATAAGAACAACATCACCTTTTTTAAGTGTTTGTGGTTCTTTGACACCATGTGGGAACGAAGATGCCTTACCAAATAACACGATACAAAAATAGTTACCCGGCGCGCCGACCTTTTTATGTGCTTGTTCAATAAATGCTTCAACCTCAGTGGTGGTAATGCCTTCATGGAGCATTGAAGCTGCAGCTTGGTGCACAGCTAAGGTCATATCCATGGCTCGCTGGATTAAGGCCAGTTCATTCTCTGACTTATGCATACGACAATGGCTAGTAACTTTATGAGCATTGATCACATTCAATTGCGAATTAGCTTTTACTATCCCGTCAACAGTGAAAAAAGCTGTGCTTTCGTCGACTGCCAGAGTTGCAGATTGTTCAATCCCACACTCTGACAAAGCTTGGCCAAGCAGTTGATATGGACTCTCTTCTTCTTGCCAAGCATAAATTTTACCTTGAACAACTTGATAATCGCTGATAGTACCAAGTTCAAAATAGGGAGCGATAAAACAGACATCACCATTTGCAGGTAATAAAGCCCCAACCAGCCTTTCGCTGGCTGACCAGCTCAATCCGGTGAAATACTTTAAATTTGTACCAGCATTGAGATATAAAGCATCAATGTCGTGTTCACGCATATAAGTTTGAGCTTTGTGCATGCGTGCGCGATATTCGGCTTCGGTAATGGGGGTCGCCCCAGCGGTCATATCATTGAGGCTATCTAAGGCTGCCTGCTTAGTTTGAAAACCTATACCTATCATAAATATATCCTAGTTAGTTAAAATCCAGCATCACTGAAAGCGAGCAATGCTGTAGGGAGTAATATCAAATACAGTTGGCTGCTTTGCAACTACGTTTGCGATGAGTTCACTGGTGATAGCGGCCTGTGTTAATCCTAAGTGTTGATGACCCAGTGCAAAAATTACATTTGGGTGATTTGGGGCTGCCCCAATCACAGGTAGGGAGTCGGGTAATGATGGTCGAGGGCCCATCCAATGGGTGCCTTGCTCAACATCTGCAAAGGCTTTGAGCATTGCTTTTGCGTGGGTGAGTAGGCGCGCGGCGCGCGTGTAAAGAGGTGCAGTATCCAACCCGGCAAATTCAACAGTGCCAGCCAACCTTAATCCTGATTGCATCGGGGTCATGATAAACTGTCTATCTGCAGAAGCCACAGGTCGCGTTAACGCATGTGTGCTGAGCATATTGTGATAACCACGTTCCGCTTCAATTGGAAGCTTGTATCCCAATTGTGCACAAAGGTCTTTACTCCAAGCGCCAGTACAGATCACAATCTTGGCAAACTGGTTATGTTCGCTCTGCTGTGTTGTGAGATCAACTGAGTTGCTCTGGACGTTTATTTCAGTAATTGCTTGTTCTATAAATTCCCCGCCAAGATTTACGAACATATCGTAAATACAAAGAGATAACTGATGAGGGTCTGGCGTGTGCCCAACATCTTTAAACAGCAATGCATAATTGACCTGATCACTCAGCTGGGGCTCTAAAGTATGCACCGCTTGTCTATCAAGCAATTCGACATTTACACCGTTAGATGAATAAGTGTGATACACCTTTTCAACTTCCCTGAGGCTGAAATTTTCAAAAGTTAACAGGCTACCATTGAGTTTAATATGATCATTAAAGCTGTCGCCCAGTAATCGTTTGTATGAATCGAGGGCGGGGGTGTTAAGAGCCTTGAGTGCCGTGCTGTTTAGTCGGTATTTTTCTGTTGGCATATTGGCGCAAAACCTTGCAAACCAAGGCAATGCTTTAAGGATATAGCGCCAATCAATTCTCAATGGGCTCAAACTATCCATGAGCATTTTTGGCAATTTGCCAAGTAAGGCTTTATCCGCAAGTGGAAAAACTTGCTCGGTTGCAAAATGTCCAGCGTTTCCGATTGAGCATTTTGTGCCAATCCCATTGGGATCAAACAGAGTAACCTGATAACCGTGTCGCTGTAACTGAAGCGCGTTACACAACCCGACAATTCCTGCTCCGATCACTGCAATTTTTTTATTTTTGGTCATTATTTTACCCCCATTTTAAATTGCATCTATCGCTTAAAAGTAATGCTTATTGCTAACGTAAAAAAATAAATTTATATGTATCAATGTTTTAGATTTAATTTTCATGGTTTTTCTCTGACATTATGAAATTTCCTAAAATAGAATATTGATTATTGTATACAATATACCTATAGTAAAAAGCAAGAACGATAACAGAGGAAAAACCATGAATGTAGAATGGCAGGGGGTTTACCCAGCGGTAACCACACAGTTTAATGATGACGAATCGATTAACTTTGACACGACCAAATCGATGATCAATTCACTGATCGAAGAAGGGGTACACGGCATTATTGTTTTGGGTACTGTGGGTGAGAATTGCTCTTTGCGTGCAGAAGAAAAGCGACAAATTTTGACCATGGCAAAAGAAGTTGTGGCTGGTCGCGTACCCTTAATTTCAGGTGTGGCTGAAACAACAACTACGCTAGCAGTTGAATTTGTACAGGATGCTGAAGAAATCGGAATTGACGGTTTTATGGTGTTGCCCGGCATGGTGTATCGCTCTACCGAGCGAGAAGCGATTTATCACTATCAGCAAGTAGCACGTTCTACCGCATTGCCCATTATGATTTACAACAACCCAATCACCTATGGTGTTGATGTTTCGATTGAGGGTATGCGTACACTTGCTCAAGAAGCAAATATTGTTTCGGTTAAAGAGGCCACTGAAGATACTCGCCGCATTAGCGAGCTATTTGCTGCATTTGGCGATCGCTTTGTCGTATTTGGCGGTGTAGACGACATTGCTTTAGAGAGCTTAATGCTAGGTGCAACAGGTTGGATTTCAGGTTTGACCAATGTATTCCCGCGTGAATCAGTGGCGATTTACAAGCTTGCTCAACAAGGTAGATACGAAGAAGCCAGAGAGTTGTGGCGTTGGTTCTTACCATTGCTGCGTTTAGATACGATCCCAACATTGGTGCAATGCATCAAGTATGCAGAACAGCTTGCAGGACGTGGTAGCGAGAAAACCCGTGCGCCACGTTTGACTTTGAGTCAAGAAGACAAGGCTTATGTGAGTCGTCTGTATGATGAAGCAATCACTAATCGTATTGACCTAAGCAAATATAAGCTTGATTAAGGAATATCGACATGAACAGGGGTACATTTTTTTGTATTGATGGCCACACTTGTGGCAACCCTGTACGTCTTGTCACAAGTGGCCACCCGAATTTAAAGGGGGCCACAATGGCTGACAAGCGGCAGCACTTTTTAGCCGAGTATGACTGGATCAGAAAAGCCTTGATGTTCGAACCTCGAGGTCACGATATGATGTCGGGCGCTTTTCTTTACCCACCTTGCACTGAAGATGGAGACATCAGTATTCTCTTTATTGAGACCTCTGGGTGCTTACCTATGTGTGGTCATGGCACCATTGGTACCATAACTTTCGCGCTTGAGCAGGGTTTACTTCATCCCAAGCAACCTGGAACGGTAAAAATCGACACGCCTGCAGGGAGAGTTAATGCCGAGTATGAGCAAAGCGAGGGCAAGGTGAAATGGGTAAAATTATTAAATGTCCCTGCATTTTTAGCTCATTCTGAATTGGCGATTGAAGTATCGGGGCTGGGAGAGCTAGTGGTCGATGTAGCATATGGTGGTAACTTTTATATTATCGTTGAGCCTCAAGCAAATTTCAAAGGCACTGAGCAAGTAGATGCCGATACGTTAATAAAACTAAGTCGTGAGGTTAGGGCAGCGGTCAACGCAAAAGTTGATTGTATCCACCCGGAAGATCCAAGTGTATCTGGCGCATCCCATGTACTTTGGACTGGCAAACCTCAAAAACCAAATTCCTCAGCGGCCAATGCGGTTTTCTACGGAGATAAAGCCATTGACCGCTCGCCATGTGGCACTGGCACAAGCGCACGTATGGCTCAACTATTTGCAAAGGGACAGCTGCATCCGCAACAAGAATTTATCCACGAAAGCTACATAGGTAGCCAGTTTATCGGCCGAATAGAAGAGGTAACCGAAGTTGCAGGCAAAGCTGCAATTCGTCCGAGTATTCAGGGCTGGGCCATTCGAACGGGGACCAATTGTATAACCGTTGACGACGATGACCCCTATGCATTTGGGTTTCAAGTGATCTAACTATTTTGTGCACACATCAAAAAAACAGGAGGCAATCATGACATTTACAGGTTTGAGTTATATTGCTGGACAGTGGCTTGAAAACAACCGTGATGACGTTTTTCAAGGGTTTTGTCCTGGCACTAATGAATATTTACCGACTCGCTTTTATGAAGTGTCGGGCGAGCAAATTTCACAGGCTGCTGATGCAGCGCACGCAGCTTTTAAACAATATCGAAGTATTCCAAATCAGCAGCGTAGCGAATTTTTAAATACCATCGCGGATGAGATCTTAGCGCTTGGTGATATTCTTATTGAAACCACCATGTTAGAGACCAATTTACCTCGTCAGCGCCTTGAAGGTGAGCGCATGCGTACGGTAAATCAGTTACGCGTATTTGCTGATGTATTACAGCAAGATTTAGCTCCGTTGAAACTGAGCTGTGCAGAAGAAGGTGACGAGACAAGAGCGCCAATTCCAAAACCTAAAACGGCGTTGACTTATTTGCCTGTTGGGGTTGTTGCCGTCTTTGGTGCATCAAATTTCCCCTATGCATTTTCAACCCTAGGTGGTGATACCGCTTCAGCCCTTGCGGCTGGTTGTGCGGTCATTGTTAAAGCCCATCCAGCGCACCCTGCAACGAATGAATTAATGACCAAAGCAATAGCCAGTGCAATTGAAAAGTGTGCCATGCCTGACGGCTTGTTTTCTATGCTACAAGGCAGTGAACACAAGATTTCTCATCAATTGGTGAGCGAGCCTATTGTTAAAGCGGTAGGGTTTACAGGGTCTTTAGGTGCGGCAAATGCACTGCTTAAAACAATTCATCAGCGGGTAGAGCCAATCCCTTTCTATGGCGAACTAGGAAGCGTAAACCCACAAATTGTTTTACAAGATTACAGCCAAAAACAAGGTGGCGTGTTAGCGACTCAATTGGTGAGCTCTATGGCAATGGGTCATGGACAATTTTGTACAAGTCCAGGCGTTTGGTTTGTACCGAGTGAAGATGACAATTTGGTTGAAGCTGCTACTACAGCGATCGAAGCTACACCTTCGGATACTTTGCTCACACCGGGAATTTTACAGGCTTTCAATCGCAGCATTGCTGCGCTGACTGCTCATGACGCAGTGTCGCTGCTCGCAAAAGGACCACAAACGAAGGATTATCATGCGTCTGCACATTTGTATTGCTGTGATATACAAGAGTTTTTGAAAAGTGCGGACCTGCAGGAAGAGGTGTTTGGACCTTGCGCCTTACTTGTGAAATACAGAAGTTATGATGAACTATTGCTGGCCATTGACGGGTTAGCAGGTCAATTGACGGCAAGTATTTACGGTGAAACTCAAGAGCTGAAGGAGCAAGCCGCGTTGATTGAGGCATTGAGTTATAAAGTCGGGCGTATTATATACAGTCAAGCACCTACCGGTGTAGAAGTGTGTATGTCTATGAATCATGGCGGACCTTTCCCTTCCTCCACGGATGTACGAAGTACTTCCGTTGGCACTAAAGCAATGACGAGGTTTTTACGTCCGTTATGTGTGCAAGGTGACCAATAGTAAAGTAGGGGTAGGTAACTATTTTTACTCAGTAAAGTCTACTTTTTTACTAAGTAGATTTTACTATTGGATTAACTTAACAAAGTTCAAGTGTGGCTCACGTGCAATTTAGATTTAGCTACGTATAATGTAAGCCACTGTAAATTTTTGATTAACCCTATGGCGATTGTACATAAAACTAGAACTCAACTTGTTGCCGAAGCGATTAGAGACAAAATTTTAAGCGGTGAAATTAAAGCTGGAGAGCCGTTGCGTCAAGCTGCACTCGCCGAAGAGCTTAATGTAAGCCGTATTCCAGTTCGTGAGGCTTTGCTGCAATTAGAAGCGGAAGGCTTAGTGAATTTTGAAGCGCATAAAGGCGCAACGGTAACGAGCTTAAGTGCCGATCAAATTGATGAAATATTTGATTTACGTGCCTTGTTAGAAGCCGAATTACTTCGACACTCAATCACGCATTTAACCAACCGCGATCTATTGGAAGCGGAAGCGATTTTAGCCGATTTAGAAGACGCCGTTGAAGCGGGGGATTCTCAGTTAGCGACAGGCAAGCTCAATACAGAGTTTCACAACAAGTTGTATGGGCGCGCAAATCGTCCTCAAACAAGAGAGCTCGTTGCTGTTTACAGCAAAAACTCTGAACGTTACGTGCGTATGCATATTTTATTGGCTGGCGGTATTAACACTGCGCCCGAAGAACACAGGCAGTTGTTGCAATTATGTCGTGACAAAGACATTGACGGCGCGTGTGAATACTTGAAATGCCATATTTTAAACGCAAAAGACGGCATCAAAGCACTACTATTGAAAATTGAAGAAGATGCATGACGAATATGGCAAGCCATTTAGCTCAGTTTGATGAGTAAAATGGCTTATCGCCCGTCTTCACTTTACTGTTTGCTTATTGCCATACTCCTACGCTCATCTCTGAGGTGAAGCCAGGTCCAAATGCAGCAAGTAAACTGGTATCCCCTTTGGTTGCATGCTCAAAAGTTCGGCGCAGCACGTCGATTACGGCAACACTCGAAGTATTGCCTGTTTCTGCCAAGCATGCTCGTGAGTGTTTAACCTTTTCAGGTGCCAGATCTAAGCAGCGCTCTAGTTCATCTAATATGCGCCGTCCACCAGTATGAAAAATCGTATTGTCGACATTATTGGCATCGATATCCAATTTGTCTTTGCAAAATGACTGCAAGTAAGGCGCAACATGCGGAATTGAATGCATCACGTCTTTGTCCAGAGAAAACTTAAATCCTTTGTCGGTCAGTTGGTATTCGATGTAGGGCATGGTGTCTTCAATTGTGACACTTTGGTTGTGAGTTAGCCGCAGCCCTGAAATCTGATCGTCTCCGCGCATAACAACAGCGGCAGCGCCATCGGCAAATAGTGAGTTACTGATAAAATCTTGAAGGCGGCCAGCTTCTTTGTGAAAGCACAGTGATGACGTTTCAACACACACAATTAGTACGTTTCTATCAGGTCGGTGTTCACAATATTCAAATGCTCTGCCAATTGCAGAGGCGCCAGCAACGCAGCCCATTTGTGCTATTGGGATCTGTTTTGTATCAGGTCTAAGTGATAGGCGGTTGATAAGGTGCGCAGTTAAAGATGGCATCATAAATCCAGTGCAAGAGGTGGCGATAACCATATCAATTTCATCCACGTTGAGTCTGGCATTGTGGATAGCTTCACGGGCGACATTTTCAGCCATTTCGATGGCTGCATCTTGGTATACTTTTGCCCGCTCTCCAAAGTCACCTTGTTTGACAACATCTGTCAAAGGCATGATGAGGTGTCTTTTTTTTACTTGTGCATTTTGGATCATATCAAAAGCACGTTTTTTGTAAGGGCTGTCGGGGTGGCAAATCTCGATAACTGTCATGATGTCATCGGCGTTTACCTCATAATTTGGATAGTAAGTTGCTGGTTTACTTAAAGTTGTCATGGCTAATTTCTCCTTAATTGAGTGACACTAAGCAAGACCCAGTACTGCTTTCTTTTATTTCACATTTTTTTAAAGAGTTTTAACTTTTTTGTTCTGATATCACCTAATTGATTGATATTAAATAATTTATAATTCTGTTTTTTTACGCTTGGATGATTTGTTGTCAAAATTAAAAAACGCTCAATTTCGAATGTTCAACTGTTGTGAATATTGCATTTGTTTTCGGCCTAAAATCTCATTTTTCACCTTGTAAATAGTGAAAGTAACATTGATTTACAACCGAAAACGCATCTTTACGCATCTTTTCCTATCTTTTCAATATTTTTAAGTTGTTGATATTTATCATTTTAAATGGTTTTAAATTCAAAAGCGTGGCAATTTTGCGAGTAAACATTGTTAGGTGAGTTTTTATTGCGCTTTTATTAATTTTTCATTCATTTTTCTCGCTCTAATGTCGAGTTAAGCGCCATGGCAAGTAAAACCAACATCAATTTAGGAAAGTATCTATGAAGAAAACCGCGATCAGTATAGCGATAGCAATGTCGACAGGAGGCGCAATCTCCCCTGTATTTGCAAATGAGCAGGCCGCACAAATTGAGAAAATAGAAGTAACAGGCTCTCGTATTAAACGCTCTGATATGGAAACTGCCAGCCCGGTCACGTTTATTGGTGCTGATGCTATCCAAGCGAGCGGTGCCGTGACGATCGATGATGTTTTACAAGACATCACAGCTGCGGCAGGGGCCATGACTAACCCCGGAGTAAACAATGGTTCTGGTGGAAACGCGAGCATCAATTTACGTGGGTTAGGGGCACAGAGAACACTGGTGTTGGTCAATGGCCGTAGAATGATCAATTCAGGAACTGGGGCTGCGTCAACGGTGGACTTAAATACTATTCCGGTCGCCATGATCAAGCATATTGAAGTGTTAAAAGACGGTGCT
This sequence comes from Pseudoalteromonas sp. Of7M-16, assembly GCF_022347805.1. Taxonomy (NCBI): domain Bacteria; kingdom Pseudomonadati; phylum Pseudomonadota; class Gammaproteobacteria; order Alteromonadales; family Pseudoalteromonadaceae; genus Pseudoalteromonas; species Pseudoalteromonas sp. Of7M-16. Next base: position 151,542 of record NZ_JAKRFY010000007.1, read on the forward strand.
TCTGCGGTTTATGGCACTGATGCCGTAGCAGGTGTTGTAAACATCATTTTAAAAGATGATTTTGAAGGCGCAGAACTCAATGCTCAGACTGGCTTATCTGGTGAGGGAGATGCAGAGCAGCACAATATCGACCTGACAGTGGGTACGAGTTTTGACAAAGGCAACATGGTATTTGGCGTTCAATACATGGAGCGTGGATCTGCGAGTCAAGCAGACAGAGACTTTTCTTCATGCCCATTAAGTGAGACTGACGGGGGCAAATCGCTAACATGTGGTGGTTCAACAATCACGCCAAACGGTCACCTTTATCTTGAGAATGGAAAAGAGTTACAGGGTGACAAAGAGGGGAATTATGCTGAATATAATCCAGAAACGGACCCTTACAATTATGCTTCAGATAGTTATTTGTACACTCCCATGCAGAGGTTAAACCTGACTGGCGTTATAAATTATGAATTAAGTGACAATACCACATTGTTCACTGAAGCAATGTACTCCAAGCGGTGGTCTGAGCAACAAATGGCACCGCAACCAGTATGGTTTGATTTTACCTATACTGAAGCGATGGGGGATGATTTATTAGAGCATGGTGCAGAGTATGGCGATACAGTTCACTATCGTCGTCGTATGACAGACACTGGCACACGAGACTTCTCACAGGTCGTTGACACAGTGAGAACGGTTGTTGGTGTTGAAGGCATACTAGATAATGATTGGAGTTGGGATGTTGCAGTTAATTTTGGTCGCAATGACTCTGTTGACCAACTATCAAATTTGCACAACATTGGCAGTTTAACCGAAGACATAGAACTGGGTAATTTTAACCCACTCGATCAGGCGTCTTGGTCAGCAGACAATATGACTGATTACTTGTATACAGAGCAAAATACGGGTGGCAGCCAAATGTTGAACTTCAGTGCATCTTTGGCTGGAGATATTATAGAGTTGCCAGCAGGCTATTTAGGTTTTGCAACAGGTATTGAAAAGCGCACAGAAAAAGCTTGGTATACGCCAGATTCACTTACCTCACAAGGTCTCGCCAACGACCCTAAAGTTGAACCAACCAGTGGTTCATACGATGTGAATGAAGCGTTTGTTGAGTTTGCTATTCCTGTTTTGGCGGACAAAGCATTTGCGCAAAACCTAGATCTGAGCGCTGCAATCAGAGCATTTGATTACTCCAGCTTTGGTAGTGACTCTACTTGGAAGCTTGGATTTACTTGGAAATTAAATGATCAGTTAATGTTTAGAGGTGTGAAATCAACGGCATTTCGAGCACCTACAGTGGATGAATTGTACGGCGGTAAATCGCCATCGTTTGAGCAGATCTCTCATCCTCTGTTAGACAGTCAAGCTGAAGTGATAGTGGGGGGTAACGCCAACTTAACGCCTGAAGAAGCAGACACTTTGACCTTTGGTTTAGTGTACGAGCCGGGTTTTATTGAAGGTCTGTCACTGACTTTAGATTACTACGACATTGCAATTACCAATGCGATTAGTGAAGTTAATAACCAGTACATCATCGACAATTGCGTTGATAGTAATGGTGGTTTGATCAATCAAAGTTCGCCGGTATGTGCTTCAGCCAACATGCAAATCTCTAATGGCAAAGCGACGTTTAACAACCAGTTGCAAAATATTGGTGACGAAACAACGCAAGGTTATGATGTCAATGTCGCCTATAGCTTTGATGCTGCAGGTTTAAACTGGCGCGCTGGTTGGGACACATCAATCTTGAAAGAGCGCACAGTAACTATGGCAGGAGAAACGGTCGACTACACCGGGCTGATCACTTCCGGCTTGGGCGGCTATGCGGATATTAAATCGAGCTTGTCGTTGGCGGTAAAAGCAGAGACATGGAGTGCCAATTACAAAGTACGTTACTTATCTGGTATGGATAGCTTTAGTTGTCTAGAGGATCCAAGTAGTTGCTACGCTCCGAGTACGCCAAGTATGGTTTATCACGATATTTCAGGAAGTTACTTTGTGAGCGATACGATCAAATTGACAGGTGGGATCAATAATTTGTTTGACAAGCAACCTCCTTATTACTCAGGAAACAATGATTCAAATACCGATCCGTACACGTATGACACACTTGGAAGGTATGTATACGCAGGTATGAATATCCAATTTTAATATCAAGGGTAAAAATTCATTTTTCACACTCTCCGTAGAGGGACCAAAGGGTTGCAGCATTTGCAGCCCTTTTTTTTAAATAATTGTGGGCTAATTGTAACGGAGTGTCGTTTAACGTCTATATTGTGAGAAAGCAACAATGAATTGGAGTTGGGATGAGCGTCCGAATTTTAGTAATTGATGATGACAACACATATCGTACTTTACTCTCACAGGTTTTCGCGGAATATGACGTCAGTGTTGCATCCAGTGGTGAAGAAGGCTTAAAAAAGGCCATTGAGTTAAAACCCCATGTCATTTTACTAGATATTGTGATGGCAGGTATGGATGGCTATGCGACCTGTTCTGAGCTTAGGAAAGTAGAGCACCTGCGGCATACACCCATCGTTTTTATATCCAATTTGTCTTCGTCAGACTGCCGCTTAAAAGCGTTTGAAATTGGGGCAAACGATTATGTGTGCAAAACAACTCACCCAGAAGAGCTTAAAAGCAAGGTTGTGGCAATTCTAGAGGCTGATCATGACTATTTTGAAGCCCATGCCGACATTGCTGAAAAAGAGTGCTTATTGCTGGATTTACAAAGACAAAATGCCAGCATGAAAACCATTGGGTTATTTATGCAAGCAACCCACTATTGTAGCGATCTTGAAGTACTACAAAAAATCTTTATCAACACGTTGTCGAGTTTGGATCTTCGTGCTGTCGTTCATTTTAAAGACAGAACCCTTTTTCGCAGTACATCTGGCAACGTTGCAAAGCTTGAGAAAGAGTTACTGTTGCACCATGAAGACTTTGAGCGTGTCCATCAGTTTGATCATGGTCCTATGGTTTTTAACTGGCGAAGCAGTATTTTATTGGTTAAAAACGTTGGAGAGTTAAGCGACATTTGCGCGCATGTTATGGATGCGCTGGAGCTTGCCATTTGCAATCTCAATCGACGAGCTGAGATGGTGGAGCAAATTCTCTCGATTGAAAAAACGAACAAAGAGATCTTGGCGAGTTTAAAAGACACGAAGGCGAAATCAAACACAAACCTTAAACAGCAACTGTTTGACTCGGGTCTTATTTCACAGTTTGATCTTCAAGACGAAAATGATTTGGATGAACTCATAGCCAGTTCAAGTGATGATTTAATAGGCATGGTAGAAGCATTTGGTGATAACGCAGAGAAGATAAGCGCAATTTTAGGTAGTTTGAAAAAGCCACCACAAGAGTTACGCTTTTTGTTCAAAGAAAGCATGACCCCCTCTGATGCGACCCTATTTTAAAGTAAAAAAAGAGCGTGACACTGTTGCGCTCCTAAAATGATTATTTTAAATCTTTAATAATCAAAGTGTTAATGATAAGTGTGACTTTTTTTCGTATTCTTTCTTGAAATCATTTCAGTGTGTCCATAGATATAGTTATGAGGTCGCCGTAAGGGGCCAGAAATTTACTTAATATATTGTTTAATAAGCCTATTTCCTGCTTCTCGAAGAGTGAATTAGGCGTTATATCGCTTTATGAGGATACACTTATGCGTACAGTTGATTTATCACCACTTTATCGTTCATTTATCGGCCTAGATCACTTGGCAACGTTGATGGACTCAGCGCAAAGAAGTTCAGAAAAACAGTCGGGTTTCCCGCCATATAATATTGAAGCCTTAGACGAAGATAAGTACCAAATTACCATGGCCGTTGCAGGTTTCAGCGAACAGGAGCTGACTCTTGAATCGGAAAATAACACGCTGACCGTAAAAGGTGAGAAACAAGACAAAGACGCCACATCAGAACGAAAGTTCATTCATCAAGGCATTGCAGAGCGCAACTTTGAACGTAAATTTCAACTGGGCGATCACATTAAAGTGATTGGTGCAGATTTAGAAAATGGTTTACTAAAAATAGATCTAGAACGCGAAGTACCTGAAGCTATGAAACCGCGAAAAATCGCAATTGGCGCAAATAAATTACTCGACTAAGCGCTTTTACTTTTTCCCTTATTCCTTGTTAATTGTTTATTGATGTTTCCAACCAGCCGCCGTTAGGCGGCTTTTTTTGATGCTTAAAATCCTTCCATTATTATTTAAATATTTAGGTAAAAAAGGAACAGCTGCTCTTTACATGTTTTCTTGCAATCCGTATGGTTATGTTAATTTTTTGTAATCAAGGATTGTGTGATGAAAGCGATTTTTTACGTATTTCTTGCGTGGTTGAGCTTCGCGGCTGAGGCTAAAACGCAAGTATTGACAGAATATACCTCATTTACTCAACATGGTGATCACCGTTTTGCTGTCAACTTAACCCCAGTAGACCCCAGTGGACGACATGTGCTTGAACTTGAACTAGGGTGTGCTGAACAAGGGTGCAGTGATTGGGATTACACCGTGAGGTTTGAGTGGCACCAAGGAGACACTCGCTATGAAATGGGGCGTTTGATCACGCCTTATGCGGGCTACATGCAAAGAGGAATGCACGGTTTTGACCGCAGCTGGCGAAGAACCTACTATTTTGATGTTTCTCACCTTGCTCCGGTATTAAATGGTGAAGGCACATTTAATGTGCATTACGGCGGATGGGGCGCGAAAAAAAGTGCATTTGGTGTGAGCGCAAAGCTAATTTCTCAACCGGGTTTTTACAATCGACAGGTGAAACGAGTGATCCCGCTGTACGAATCGGGCTCCGAAGGTTGGCCATATAAAACGGCACAGGATTTTGCCAATTTACTACCTGCTAAAACAGTGACATTTGAAGCGGGTGAAAAGCATGCTGAAATTAAGATGATAGTGTCGGCGCACGGCCACGCGCTATCTTATGACAACCCCGAAGGTAAAGCAGAGTTGTGTGGAGAGTGGTGCGACCGTTATTTCACGCTCAGTCAGGACAGTGAGTTAGTCGTTAAACAAAATTTATGGCGTGATACCTGCGATCAGAGTGCAACTTTTCCTCAGGGGGGAACGTACTTATTTTCTCGTGCAAATTGGTGCCCAGGGGAAGCAATAACGCCATTTAGTTTTTCTGTTTCTACAGACAACCAAGACTCTCTATTTGACCTTGATTGGCAAGCTTACAGTTGGCAGCCTTCTCAATATGGGAAAGATGCTCCTCGGTATATTGTGAGTGCGCTGTTAGTGACTTATGGTGATTATGACCTCAAGGAAGATATTGCACTTAAGCGAGTTTTAAAACCTAACGCTGCGATGCCAGATCGCTTTAGTATGTCTTGTGGTGAGATTGAGGTAGAAGTTGAAAACTTAGGAAACTCTGACATTGATGAACTCTGGTTTGACTATGGGGTTGAAGGACAAAAGGTACAACAATATTATTGGCAAGGTGAACTGCCTGCGGGTGAAACCAAGCAAATTAACTTTGCGACAGCATACATGGGCAGGTTTGCTGCCAATGGTTCTGAACTTACTGTTGCTGTGCGAAGCGCCGCGGATCAACAAGGCGTTAATAACGCTCAAACAGTGAAAATGAAGGCGCCTATTGCGCTAGATAAAAGTGCCGTCTTACATTTGTTATCGGGAAAACAAGGGGCGGAAACCAGCGTATCCATAGTTGATAGAGACCAAAATACTGTAAAGCACTGGCCAACGTTTTCGAACACAGCTTGGCATGCACTGCCATTAGATGTGCCTGCTGGATGTTATACGCTAAAAATTAATGACAGCGAACATGACGGCCTCGCATTCCCGTTTTTTAACCAACGAAAAGGCAAGGGCGAAATTAAACTGCACCACAGTGGTGAAGTTGATGCTCACGTAACTCAACTAGAAGCCGACTTTGGGCGAGAGCTTTCCATTCCGATCACGGTAGGTTACGAGTTTGGCGGCTGCGCAGCACGCGATTGGCAAAAAGATGTAGCATATCAAACTCCTGGGCAGCAAGTTGCCTATCAGGGGGTGATTTATCAGGCGCGTCATTGGAGCTATAACTTTGCACCTGATAGAGCGGGACCTTACGATGCATGGCAAGCAGTTAGTTACTGTGATGGCAGCGCCTTGTAACCGTTTTATTTAGTCGTAGTAGCGACTAATTTGCGGGTTGGTGTTGCACAACAGATTGGCAATTTCAGCCCGTGTTTCAGCGCCTTTATTTTGGCTAAGTTTGAAATTCCCGGTTAAGGTATCGAGTTTTACTTTGAAAAATATGAGCGCGTTACACATTGCCTTTAACTGTTTTTCTGGTACTGAACTTAACTGCCACGGATCATTGTCGTTTTCAAAGGCATTCAAAATATGCTGCATGGTGAGCAATTGCTGTTCATAGTCATCAATTGATTCCAACATGCCTGTACAGTGCACTGTTACATAATCCCAAGTGGGTAACTTTATACCTTCAACCTGTTTGGGTGATAGATAAGTATCTGGGCCGCGAAAGACAGCCTCTACCGATGACGAAATAAAGTGTTTTATGGGGTTTTCACGTGTTGCATGACCAAAAATAGTCAGGGTATCTCTGCATAGACTCACTGGCAAGTGGCATATATGCGAAGGTGTTGTATCACTACCTGTACAGAACATCGTAGCCAATGGAAAGCGCTCAATGACATCAAATAATGCTTTATTGTCACTTTCCACATAGGTTTTGACAGGATAATTCATAACCAAGATCCCAATCGTTGTTTAATATCGGGCCACATATCATCGATGATACTAAAACGGGCTGTGTTTCTAAAACTGCCATCTGGTAGCTTTCTATTTTTGAGGTGAATACCCTCAAAATGAGCACCCAATCTAGCAATGGCACTGCGAGACTTGTGATTTTGCTCATGGGTCTGAAATTCAATGCGAACCAAGCCAAGAGTTTCAAAAGCATGCTGAAGTAACAGGTATTTTGCATGAGTATTAATATGGCTGCGCTGCCAGTCTAGACCAATAAAAGTATGGCCAATTTCTGCTTGTAAATTGTGTGTATCTAACCTGAAAATTCGAGTATTGCCTGCAACTTGATTGGTCTGTGCATCAATAATTGCAAACACAACCTGTTCTTGAGGATCAAACTGTGCTGTTTGCTCAAACCAAGTTTGCAAGACTTCTTGGGATTGGCAATAACGACTGGGTACCCAGCGCCAAAGCTCTTCTGCTTGGCCTACCTGTTGCAATTGGCCCAGGTGTGCTTGGGAAAGTGGCTCTAGCCTTACTTTATTGGTCGATAATGTCATTGCTTTTAACATGGTGATTCCTTTTTATGATGACGAAAAGCATGCTTGATGCGATAAATTCCAGCCTACTTGAAACTGGTAAGGTTAAAACAACCAGTTTTAAATAAATTGCTATACCAGCTTGTCAGTGAGGTGTGTTTTTTATACGCTATGGCTATTGTCATAGTTATCAAAATTATTATGTTTACAGGTCGTCCACTCGAAGAGCATGTTAAAACCGCTAAACATGTTCAGATGGCTCAACAAGTGCGAGAAGCGATTCAAAGTGGTCAATTAAAACCTGGTGAAAAGCTCCCATCAGCACGCACATTGGGGCAACTATTTGGTCTTAATCGACACACCATCATGGTGGCCTTGCAAAATCTGGTCGCCGAAGGATGGCTGATCTCAGAGCTTCGAAAGGGTTACAAGGTTAATCAGCAATTGCCTGTGGTGGAAAGTGCACAAGTTGAACTAAAAAACGAGCTGTATCAACCAGTATTGCCTCAATTTTCTGCCCCATTAGCTGCGGTAAAATCAACTCAGTTAAGTGACTATCAATACAATTTTGCTGGTGGGTTACCCGATGTGAAGCATTTTCCATTTGACGAATTTAGACGCAGTATGAACCGGATCTGTCGAAGTAGTAATGCAGCAGCATTTCATTACCAAAATACCGCGGGAGAGCCAGCACTTAGGGAGCAGTTAAAAGCGTATTTAAGAAAAGGGCGCGGACTGAGTTGTGAAGATGTATTAGTTTGTAACGGTTCTCAAGAGGCTTTGTTTTTGGTCGGCCAGGCGTTCTTATCGCCAGGGCAAGGCGTGGCGATGGAAGCGCTAGGTTACCCCCCAGCACGCCAAGCATTTCTTGCATCTGGTGGTGTCATTCATGATATTGCGCAAGATGAACAAGGGTTGTGTGTTGATTCACTGGCTGAATGTCTTTCAGGTGCTGATATACGTTTAGTGTACTTAACGCCTTTACACCAGTACCCGACCACGATCACCATGTCGGTTGCCCGCCGATTGGCGATTTACAAGTTGTGTGCACAGCATGGGGTGTTTATTGTCGAAGATGACTACGATCATGAGTTTCATTATCGTTGCCCACCGTTACAACCCATCGCGGCAAATGATCCGGCTCAAATAGTGATCTACCTGTCTACTTTTTCTAAGATCATGTTTGCAGGTGCACGTTTGGGGTATGTCACAGCGGCGCCTGTGGTTTTGCAGCAATTGATAAGATTAAAACAGCTGATAAACCATAAAAATGATGTATTGTTGCAATTGGCCATTGCTGATTGGATGGCAACGGGGTGTTTTGAGCGTCATTTGCGACGCATGACTAAGTTATACCAACAACGCTGTGATTTAATGGCATCGCAGTTGACTCAGTTTCAAAACCAAGGATATGACATTGAATTCAAACAACCAGACGGCGGCATGGCTTTTTGGGTCGACCTGAAACGCGACATTGCTTTTTTGCCCAATAAATTGCATGAGGCGAGTATCTATGCGCTTACTGAGCGTGCATTTTGTGGTTCGCCGAGGGCGTCATATACCCACATACGGCTTGGATTTGCAGGTCAAAATACAGAGAATATTACGGCGGGGTTAAAACGGATTTTTGAGTTGCTTTGAGCTCTAGTTAAGAAGGAAAAAAGGCCCATGCCTAGGCCCACTGTATCGACATATGATTGCATGTTTTTTAAAAGGGAATGCTCTATTTCCTATCAGGCGCCCAAGCAAGTTGCCCGTTGATATTTGCAATGTCATATTTGAGTCTGCTTTCAACCCAGCTGCCATCTTCTTTTTGACATAATGCTATGATATAGCAATCTTCTTCGCCAGGGATCCCCTCAAAGTGGATATTACGGCAACTCGATTTATATGAGCCTGGGGGGGTTATGAAAGACATCTATCAAGTACTCCATTTTGGTAAATGACAATGCAGCTCCTAATAAATGAAGCTGCTCCAACAAAGTGATAATGTCCACTATAAAGGGAATTAACAGCTATAAACATTACACATTATTACACCTGCTATAGCCGCTGAATAAATCTATCTATTTGAACTGCGGATTTTTAATTTACCGGTTTCGTCTTCAAATGTGATCACAAAAACTTTGTCAAACTCGTCTTCGGCTATGCTGACATCTCGACCAGTTAGCAGTGAAACCAAAGTGGGTGTTGTATTGCTGTGACCTGCAACGACTATAGTTCCAGTTTGTTTTTTCAGCATGTGTGCAAACTCTTCGAGCTTCCCTGGGTTATACATTGAAATATGTGTATCTATCAGATCAGCAAGTGGTGCTAGTGTTGCTTTAGTACGATTGTAGTTGGTTGAGTATAGTTTTGTTGGCTCATACGGGAGCATCATTTGCGCGATGTAATGCGCGCGTTTAATTCCCTGTTGTGTCAGGCTAGGATCAACGCCTTTTTGTTTCTCGGCATGTCTGACGAGAATGATATTTTCCGGCATAGCGAAGCTTGAAAAGCTCAATAGGCCCAAAAGCAGAATTAATACAGTACGCATAGTGAGTTTCCTTGTCTTCTTGTGCTCTTCAGTACTATATCGTGTTCTGCTCCATGGCGCACCCTAATCATTGATTTCATAGCGAGTACAGTACCTGTCCGCAGCGGACACAATTTCTGTCCGCGGACGCTTTTTTACCCGTCCTAAAAATTAAAGTGCTTATAAATCAATATGATATTTTTGGCATGGTATTGGTATATCTGATTGCATCAGGATATAAATGAGTGATTGAGATGATTAAAGATACCAGTGGACAGGATCAGCACATTCTAAATAATAGGCCAATATGTAAGCGTAAGTGGGCACTCATGCTCGGTGTGACAGCGGCGTTGTTTGGGGTTTTGTTGTGGTTGCAGTTATCGCCACAAGCACAGCATTCTATTGAGAGAGAAGAGTTGGATATTGCTAAAGTAGAATTTGGCAATTTGGTACGTGAAGTCGGTGCTCAAGGCAAAATTGTTGCAGCACATGCGCCAACCATTTACAGCCCTGAAATTGGTGTGACAACCTTATATGTCAATGCAGGTGACAGTGTGCATAAAGGGCAACTCGTTGCTCAGTTACACAGTCCCGAGTTAAGCAGTGAGTTAAAGCAACAAGAATCAGAATTGTCGCGCTTAGAAAGCGAATGGCAACGGCAGCAATTAGAATCAAGGCGTCAGGCTTTGGCGCTTGAAAAGTCATTAGATTTAGCCAGAGTCACTCTAGATGCAGCAGAAAGAGAGAATCGACGTGCTCAGATCTCGATTAAAACAAGCTTAATTAGCCAAATAGATCTCGAACAAGCACAGGATGAGTTTGCTCGAGCCAAACTGAACTTTACGCATGCACAAAAAGAGGCAGAGATTGGTCGTGATACTCTGAAGTTTGAACTCGCCTCTGTCAAAAGCAATGTTGAGCGTCAGGCTATTGTGGTTGAAGAAGTCAAACGCAGAGTGACCAATTTACAAGTGCGAGCGTCAGTGGATGGTATTGTTGGTAATTTACTGGTGCAAAACAAATCGGCAGTGAGCCAGAATCAACCCTTGATGACTTTGGTTGATTTATCTGCCTATGAAGTGGAGCTGCAAGTTCCTGAAAGTTATGCCAATGAGTTGGGTTTATCTATGCCTGTACTAATGCGTATAGGTGCAAAAGAGTTCGAAGGTCAACTAAGCGCCATATCGCCAGAGGTCAGCGATCGTGAAGTGACTACCCGAGTAAAGTTTTCCAATCAAGACATTTCTGGTATTCGCCAGAATCAACGAGTACATGCCCGTATTCAGCTAGAAAACAAACATAATGTGCTGAAAGTGAAGCGCGGCCCGTTTTTAAATACCGGTGGATATGTTGCTTATCGCTTGCGTGACAATTTGGCTCAGCGTGTAGATATCAAAACCGGTTCAAGTAGTTTAAAAGACATTGAAATCATTGCAGGGCTTCAAGAGGGTGACGAAATCATCGTCTCTGGATATGATGCGTTCAGCGATGCAAGTTCAGTGCTAATCAGACAATAAATAAGGAAGACATGTGATGTTACAAATGCAAGATATCGGTAAGTTATATCAAACCGAAATGGTCCAAACACAAGCACTGAGAGAGTTCAATCTAACCGTCAATGAAGGAGAGTTTATTGCTGTAACAGGGCCTTCAGGATCAGGAAAGACCACATTTTTAAATATTGCAGGGTTGCTTGAACCATTTTCATCTGGTCAATACATGCTCGATGGCGTAGATGTAGGGAAGCTTAATGACAATCAGCGATCGGACCTGAGAAATCAAAAAATAGGGTTTATTTTTCAAGGGTTTAATCTAATTCCAGACCTAAATCTATTTGAAAATATTGAAGTGCCGTTGCGCTATCGCGGGATTAAAACTGCACAGCGAAAAAGACGGATAGAGCAATGTCTTGAACAAGTTGGGTTAGCTGGGCGCGCGCGTCATTTACCACAGCAATTGTCAGGAGGCCAACAACAACGTGTCGCCATCGCACGTGCGCTGGCTGGAGAACCACGCTTTTTACTGGCTGATGAGCCGACAGGAAACCTAGATAGCTTAATGGCAAAGCAGGTTATGACATTGTTGGAGGAACTAAATAGGGCGGGTACAACGATAGTGATGGTTACGCACGATCAAGAGCTTGCGAGAAGAACGCCACGTAACATTCAAATCGTAGACGGCCAAGTTGCTGATTTTACCTTATACCAAGGTGTACAAGGGACACGTGAAAACACACAAACGCCATTGGGGGTTTAATATGTTGCTACATTATTGTGATTTAGCATGGCGAAATATCAGACAAACGCCCTTTATCAGCGTATTGATGATCATCGCGATTGGTATTGGCATTGGCGTGACGATGACAACTTTATCTGTTTATCACATGAAAAGTGCGGATCCTATTCCGAACAAAAGCGCACAGCTTCATGCTTTACAGTTACAGATTATGGATGATGGTCAAACTTGGCGCACACCAGATAACTTACCACAACAGGTAACTTATAAGGATGCGATGTATTTACTAGAAAATTCACCGCTGGAAAAGAAAGTTGCGATGTTCAAATCGGGGGCCGCGATCCATTTAGATAAGCCCGACAGTGTGCCTTTTATTAAAGACGTGAGGGTAACAAGCAGAGATTTTTTCGACATGTTCGATATGTCTTTCTTATATGGAAATGTATGGAGTGAAGCACAAAGTGAGCAAGCCGCACCTGTTGTTGTTATTAGTGAAGTGCTATCGCAAAAGCTATTTGGCCGAAAGAATGCTTTAGGTGAATCCGTTTATTTAGGTGACCGCCGCTATGAAGTTGTAGGCATTACAAAAAAGTGGCGCCCAGCAGTGAAGTTTTATGACGTAAACAATAGCGCCTTTGACCCTGCTGAAGAGGTGTTTATTCCGCTGAGTCATGCCAAAGCTTATCAAGTTTCAAGTTGGGGAAATACCAATGGTTGGAAGAATGAAGAGATTAATTCTAGGGAGCAATTTTTAAATTCAGAAACGGTGTGGTTACAGTTTTGGGTTGAACTTAATTCAGCGTCCGAAAAAGCGCAGCATGGGCAGTTTTTACTGGATTATATGCGCGAACAGCAAGAGCTAGGCCGCTTTAATCGCAAAGAGTTAGCGTACAATTTGCAGCCTGTAACACAGTGGTTAAAGTACAATCACGTCGTCAGTGCAGACAACAAAATATTGGTTGGATTGAGTTTTATGTTTTTAGCTGTGTGCATTGCAAACATATTAGGCATGCTGCTGGCGAAATTTCTAAAACGTGCCCCTGATGCTGGTGTAAGGCGTGCGCTGGGGGCAAGTAAGCGCCAGATATTTTATCAACACTTGGTTGAGGTGGCTATCTTGGGGCTACTTGGTTCTGTCGTTGGTGTGGTTTTAGCGCAGTTGGGCTTAGCGGGGATCAGAGAGTCTAAATCAGGTTATGAACTGATCGCGACCATGGATTGGCAGATGTTGTTGATCTCGCCTTTGATTTCTATCTTGGCATGTTTAATTGCAGGTCTTTTCCCTGCCTGGGTCGTATGTAAAACATCACCAGCCACACACTTAAAAATACAATAAAGGAGTGCTTTAAATGTCTGAAATAAAACCTATTTTAAGCGCTTTAACGCGATCAAAAACCGGGGCTATTTTACTGGTCATGCAAATCGCCATTACCTTGGCGTTAGTAAGCAATGCAATGTCTATCGTTGCAGACAGAGCAGAAAAGATAAACCAAACCACCGGCTATGATGAACAAGGGATCATATCTTATACCTTGTTAACTTATGACAAAGATACCGACATACCAAAACAATTTAAAGAAGACATCAGACAACTTAAAGTGCTGGATGGCGTGATTGATGTGCTGGCGGTAAGCTCTATACCTCTGTCGCGCAGCGGCGGGTCAAGAACATTAAGCACCGATCCCGAAGAGCATAGCGGTAAAAATGCAGACTCAGGGTATATTCGAGCAAATCATCATATTATTAGCACACTGGGTTTAACCATTAACGAGGGGAGAGACTTTACGCAAAGTGATGTGATTTATGGTAGAAATGGCGATTACCCATCTGTTGGTATTGTAAGTAGAGCAGTCGCTGACAAACTTTTTGGACAAGGTAATGGGTTAAATGAAACAGTTTATAATGGAGACGATGCATTCAAAATAATCGGGATCATCGATACCCTAAAAAGCCAATGGCCTCGTTCAAACATGGGAAATAGCTTGATATTTCTTCCCATTGAAGAAGCGCAAACTTACCAAAAGTTTATCGTTAAAACGACGCCACAAAAACGCGCACAGGTCATGAAACAAATAGAGCCTTTACTGCTAGATCTTGATCGTGGTCGAGTCGTTATGAATATCAAAGGGTTGGACAAATCGAAAGCGGACACCTATGCCGGTGACACATTAATGATCCGCATGTTAATCGCAATTGTCGTGTTTTTAGTAATTATTACTGCGTTAGGCATTTTTGGCCTTACACATTTTAATATCAGTAAGCGAACAAAACAGATTGGTACTCGACGTGCGCTGGGGGCGAGAAAATCAGCCATTTTCAAGTACTTTTTGTTAGAAAACTTGATGGTCACCGCTTTGGGCGTAGTGATTGGAGGCGTTGGAGCACTGGTACTAGGGCGAGAGCTGATGGGGCATTATAGCGTGCCACCGCTTGAAACAAGCGCAATCTTAATCACGGCAGGGATGATGCTATTGATGAGCTTTATTGCCGTCTATTCACCTGCTCGGCGTGCCGCAAATATTTCTCCAAGTGTGGCAACGCGAAGTATTTAAAAATTAGGAACAACACTATGTTACACTCGAAAGGGTGTAACATAATTATAAAACGCACATGGATAAAATACTGATTATTGACGATAACCCCGCTGTTTTGCAGTCGTTATCTCTTCTATTTGAGCTACATGATTACCAAGTTGTCGAGGCTTCAACTCCTTTTGAGGCCGAACAAGTTGTGCGCTATCAACGTATTGACTTGGTTATTCAGGATATGAACTTTTCTGCTGATACAACCTCAGGTGAAGAGGGCAAGGCGCTGTTTTTTAACCTGCGATCGATTAACCCTTGCTTGCCCATAATCTTGCTAACCGCATGGACTGAATTGGAAATGGCAATTTCTCTTGTCAAAGCAGGGGCCGCAGATTATTTGGCCAAACCTTGGGATGACGAAAAGTTACTTGTCAGCGTGGCGAATTTGATTGCGCTTGGCAAGGCCAGTGAAGACAGCCAACAATTGCAACGGCAAGAGCAAGAAAGGGTACAGTTCAATGAGGGCGTTCAGCTTTGTGGCCTGATATATAAAAGTGTGGCTATGCAGCGCGCTGTTGAAATGGCTGTGCAAGTTGCCAAATCTGATGTGGCAGTGCTTGTGACGGGGGCAAATGGCAGCGGGAAAGAAAAAGTAGCAGAGATTATCCAAGCCAACTCTAGGCTCGCGAATAAGCCGTTTATTAAAGTTAATGCAGGTGCACTACCTGACAATTTAATTGAAGCAGAGCTGTTTGGCGCGGAAGCTGGGGCGTATACCGGTGCGAATAAACAGCGAATTGGCCGGTTTGAAGCCGCTGATGGTGGCACACTCTTTTTGGATGAAATAGGTAATTTACCATTGTCTGGTCAAATGAAGCTGCTGCGTGTATTGCAAACCGGAGAATTCGAACGACTTGGTTCTGTTGAAACTCGCAAAGTGAATGTCAGGGTGATTTCAGCCACCAATGCAGATCTTTTAAATGACATTGCCGCTGGTCGCTTTAGAGAAGATTTATACTATCGACTGAATGTTATTGAGATAAAACTACCCAACCTAAATCAAAGAGTCGATGATATCTTACCATTGGTGCACCACTTTTTGCCGACTCGAGAGTTGACCTTTAGTGCAGAAAAGTCACTACGTGCTCATACCTGGCCTGGCAATGTTAGAGAGCTTGAAAATGCGTGTAAAAGAGCTGGGGTGCTCAAGCCAACAGGTGAACTGGATACTGCTGATTTTGGGCTAACATCAACTATTGCAAAATCAACGCCACCGGTGCAAGGCCATGAGCCGTCGAAGCAAGAGCTTCAGCAAGCCATGCGGCAATGTGAAGGTGTTATAGCCAAAGTTGCGAGGCAATTTGGCATGAGTCGCCAAGCCTTGTACCGACGCTTGCAAAAATATGGGATTGAATATTAATGGAGCAAACCCACCGTAAACTGATCCATAGAGCAGGATTGACCATAGGCATTAGTATGGCAGTTGCCTGTTTGCCTGTGGCGTTTATGGTGTCTTGGCCGGTATGGCTTTGTACCACCCTAGGCGCTTGGATATTGGCTTGTGTGGTCTTAAAACAATTGCTAAAGCCTTTTTTACAATCCCTTGATGCACTTCAAATTGGGTTGCTTAATTTCAAAGATGGTGACTTTTCAAACCAACTTGCCTACCAATCAAACGATGACTTTGGTGATTTATGCCGGCTATACAATGAAACGGCACAACAACTTAGAACAGAAAAACAGTGGCTTTATCAACGGGAAATGATGCTCGACAAGATGTTGCAAAGTGCACCACAAGCATTGTTGCTGGTAAATGATCAAGAGATTGTGGTATTTGCAAATCCAAGTGCTCAGCGTTTACTGGGTAGCTCGTCCCCTCTAGAAGGTAGTAAGGTGGCAGATTTAGCACATGGTGCCCCCAAAGAAATAATGCATGCTATCACGCAGCTCACCGATGGTTTGGTGAGTGTGAAGTCACCGCACAGTGAGGAGCAGATATGGCATAGTGCCGTTGGTAAACTGATACTGAATAACCAACCTCATAGCTTGTATGTTTTTAAGCAGTTAACCAGAGAGCTAAATAGGCAAGAGGTGGCTGTTTGGAAAAAGGTCATTCGAGTGATTAGCCATGAACTGAATAATTCATTGGGGCCTATTTCATCTATGTTGCATAGCGGTAAAATCATTGCCAATAAGCTAGATGAATCGCGTTTAAATAGAGTATTTAGTACGATTGATGAACGAATTGAACACTTATGTGAGTTTATTCAAGGCTATGGCACATTTGCTAAGTTACCAGTCCCGCAGATTAAACAAGTTGAGTTGCTCCCTTTACTAGACGCAATGCAAATGCAATGGCCTTGTACTGTTTCTTGTGAAGTGAGTGTCGTACATGCCGATCGTGGACAATTGGAACAATTGCTCATTAACTTACTAAAAAACGCCCATGAATCTGGATCGCAGCCGGGTTCAATCGAGCTGGATATTGTCGCCATTCCAAAGGGCGTGAAATTCCGTGTGTCTGATAGTGGGCCGGGTATGACAGAAGCGGTACTCACCAATGCACTGGTACCATTTTATTCAACCAAGGCAAGCGGTTCAGGGTTAGGGCTCGCTCTGTGCCGAGAGATTATAGACGCTCACAATGGTCATATCAGCATCAGCAACAGAGCTGAGGGAGGGTTAATGGTTGAGGTTGTATTGCCACTTGGTTGCTAATGCACGTTGCACCGATTATTATCGCGACTATTTTAAAGCTATAAAGAGCTCTATAGTTAATACTTACTATCAATTAAAAACCTCTAAGAATAAAACTATAATTCGCGAGCATAAAAATTTATAATTGTTTACGGTTTTATATTTTTTATAATTAACAGGATTAAGTTGATGAAGTACTTTCTGTTGCTTGTATTCTTGTTTATCAGTGGTTGTGCTACCAATGTCGAGTCAATTAAAGATGATAAAGATGTACTGATAAATAAAAATACGGGTTATATCTTACTAGGTGTTGATAGCAATATGACGCTCAAGTCTATCGACATTGAAGGTCCTCAAAATATTAGGATTACCCGCCAAGATCTGACTGCTGGAAGCAGCTATATCTTATTGGCTTTACAAGCTGGCAAATACAAACTAAGTCGAATAGAATTCAACCAATATTATCGAGCTTACGTCGATGACCCTGAGTATTGGACTTTTACCATTAATGAAGGGGAAATTAATTATGGTGGAGATATTGAACTTAGGACAAAACGGTTCGCACGCGCACTGCGATATAACATGGAGTTAATCAATAACTCCTCTTTGGCGTTAGAGTTTGTAAAAGCGCAATTTCCAAATATCTTATCAAATAAAACAATAGTTTATGGTGGGCCGGGAGAGGACGATTATCTCAAGCTATGGAGTGGTAAAAAACTATGAAGCAACGTATTGTTTTAGTGCTTTGGCTGTTAGTACTGCCGCTGTTTGTTCAAGCCCATTTAATTGATTCACAAAAGTTGCTCACAGTTGCGGAGTACGGACGATTTAGCTTATCGCCCGATGGTGACAATGTTACCTATATCCAAAGAGGCAAGAATAGTTACCTAATAATTAATTACAATGTTAAAGATCGCACTGCAAAGCCGATTAAAAATATTCACGTTTCCAACGCGCTTCTCGATAAATATTGGGTGAGTGATGATGTATTGCTCTTTGAAGTTACGGGGAAAAAAGCAAACCACACATTTTTAGCTAAAAGAACACAAGATGGCTTTAAAGAAATCAGATTAGACCGCAAATGGTCTGTGGTTCGCGGGTTTCCAAGTAATGGTAAACATATACTTATTTCTGAGAGAAAGAAGCGCCAAAAGTATCAAATTTCACTGGTTGAAATTGAGAGTTTATTTTCACAAGTAAAACCCAAAGTACGAAATTTATTCAGTACGAGTTATGGACACAATCAATTATTTTATGAATCAAGCATTCAACAGCTGATTGGTTTCAAAGAAAAAGACACTGAGCTATTGGTCTCGTCAAGAGCACTTGACGATCCGAATTGGTCCCTTTTACTGACCGCTCAAGCCGATCAGAAAAATTACTTTCTACCAATAGGGTTTTTAGACAGTAAAAATATGGTGGTATTGAGTAATAAAGATAGCGATAAAGTATCTGTGTATGCTTATTCTTTAGTAGAGAATAAAATTGGCGATTTAATATATGGCAACGACAAATATGACGTCATAGGTGCAGACATCGAAAATGGCGAGGTCGTCAGCGTCTCTTACTTACGCCATGGTAAACCACATCACGAGTATTTAAATAAACAAAAAGCAGTTTTTAAAAGTCGTCTCTCTAAAGAATTAGAAGGCTTGTCATTAACGACGCTTGCGATTGATAGAAGTGGTGAAAACCATTTGCTATTTGCCAGTTCTCCCACTCATGCAGGTAGTTGGTATCACTTTGATAGCGGCTCTGATGTACTTACTCGTTTAATTTCAGCTTATGAAAACTTAGAAGAATACGAGCTTGCAAGGACACAACTTATCGAGGCTACCACGAAAGATGGTATTCGTTTAGAAGGGTTGTTGACCACCCCGAGAGTCAATGATCGCAAGGTATTAATTGTTATGCCTCATGGAGGTCCAGTAGGAGTACAAGACAGTAATGTTTACAGACCAGAGATCCAACTGCTTGCTAATCGAGGGTTTACTGTACTCAGAGTGAACTTTAGAGGATCTGCCGGCTACGGAAAAGCTTTCCAAAACTTAGGGATCGGGGCCTTGGGTGGAGATATTGAAGCGGATATCTTAACTGTATTAGACAAAGTAAATGAACGTTTTAGCTTTACTAAAACATGCGCTATGGGAAGTAGCTATGGTGGTTATTCATCGGTCATGTTGGCAATCCATGAACCTGAGCGCTTTGATTGTGTTGTTGCGGCTTATGGTATTTATGATATTCCCTATTTATTCTCGAGCTCAAACTTTCATGGAAAAGAAGAGATGATCAAAAGAATAGAAGGCGCAGTAGGAGCAAAAGCAGACGCTCAGGAAAAACCATCACCTGTATACCTTGCCGAACAATTGAACGTACCTATATTATTGATAGCAGGGCGTAGAGACTACATTGCGCATTTCGAGCATAGCCATAGACTCAAGCAAGTATTAGAAATCCACAATAAAGAGGTTGAAACGCTATTCTTTAAGCATGTGGGGCATGGCCAGGCGAGCTGGTATCGTCAAAGACAGGAATCTCTTTCAGTAATTGATTTTTTGGAAAGAGTACTTAAATTAGAGCCATTGAAGCCTAGTTCTGATATTGAAAAAGCACTACTTGCGAACGAGTCTTTGGAACTCGCTGCGCTTTACGACAATGAAGATGTTATTTTAGCACCAAACTATAATTTGGCGGTTAAGTTTAATGAGCGTGCTGCTCAGTATGACAATACGGATGCGTTGTACAACCTTGGCAAGTTTCATCAACAAGGGCTTGGGCGTGTTAAAGACTTTATTAAAGCCAAAGGCTACTATGAACGAGCTGCTCTAAAAGGGCATAGAGATGCAAAGGTGGCCCTAGCCAAACTATATTTCCATGGCACGGGCATTGAAAAAGATACCGTTAAAGCACATGAAGTATTGGCTTCAATTACCGAGATTAGCGAACATCAAGAAGAAAGTTTATTGCGTCTCATGTTATATTGCCAAACTCCTCTAAACGAGAAACAAGCACAGCGGTGTTTGACATACCCAGTCGACTTTCTTAAGAAGTTTGAATCACCGGCTATGAGCACATTGGCTAGGCTGATCGTCAGTGAAGATACACCATCAGACATTAAAGCGTCTTTGATGGACCTCATAGTGCAAAAGTACCACATTGATACGTTAGACTTTACCCTCAAGGTTAGAGGCATGGGAACCTATGTATGGAGCCGCCACATTGGTTATAGCTGGCGAGACAAACTCGTTCCTATAGATCAAGCGCACTACATCCCGAACGAACCAAAACAGTGCTATCTTGAAGCATTTGTCGATCTAGATGGAGTCGACACAGGTAAACGGGCAGCTGCAATAATTCGTTGGGAAGTGTTTAATAAAGGCAAACTAGAAGAGGATGGTTTTACTATCTTCAGAGGTAAAACCACCAAGGCTTGGCGCTACAAGGTAGATATGGACAACCCCGGTTTAACATATCAAGTAAGTGTGTTTAACTTACGCGGTGAGCAAGTGCAAAGTTTTAAATGTGAAAATGTATAATAAAAAGCCCGCTTTATAGCGGGCTTTTTATTTACTATGTATTGTTTGTGTTAGTCTCTGTTTGTGGGGTTGTACACCCTTCACTTTGCTCAAGCCAAGACAACGTATTTTTGCTTAATACTATGGTACCCGACACAACTAAACTGGCTGCTGAAACAATACCTGCACCAGCCATTGCCAGTGCGCATGCTTGTCCAGAACATGCTCCGAGCGATGCGACTTGCTCGCTCGTTAATACATACTTTCGTTTCGTGACATTGCACTGTTCATCGTAATAGTGAACTTCTTTAGAAACAAAGACACAGCCAGCTAAAAAAATCACAAGCAAAACACAAAGAAGTGGTAATCGCATAGTATTTTCCTTTCATTTTTTTGCCACGATATAGCTATCACAAATAATTTGAAAGTTAATTATTGTAATTAGGTGTAGCTTTCGAGAATAAGGGGAGGGCGATGCGATAGTGAGCACTACCGCATCTAATTGATTATCTTGGTGGATCAACATGACCCGCAGTACTTGCGTTGATCCGAAACCAACCAGCAATAGAATAGCGGGATTTATTCGCCGCGAGCACTTCATGAGGAAACTCGTCACTTAAAAAAGTTACCAGCGTGCCTTTTTTAGGCAATACACGGCAATGCTCTTTTTCATGATTTTCAGCGTCAAAGATAACCAGTTCGCCACCATCTTGGGGTTGCCACTCATCATTGAGATAAAAGACAGTGGTCAATACTCGGTTCGCTTTGCCTTTAAATGCATCTAAGTGTTTTTTATAAAAAGCACCAGCCTCATAATGTGCGAAGTGGCTTTCATAGCTAAACAAGCCCATGAATAAGCGACGATTTAAGTAGTCTTTTAAATCGTCCATGGCATTTAGATAACCCGCTTCTTGGTGACTGTTTTTGTCAAGCCAGCGGATTTTATCGCGGCGGATCTCTGCGTTTTTTTCATGGTCACTTTGTCGACCAATGCCTGCGGTTTGAAATGTATCCGCTTCTAAACTCGCAATTCGTTCATTGAGTGCTTGAATAATGTTTGGGTCAATAGCGTTTTCTATAATGCTTAAGCCAGTCGCACGCAAATCATTGGCAATTTGCTCATATACGTTTTCAGTGTCAAAGTCAGACAAGTCACACCTCCAGATAATGTGCAGGCTTTTTACCGAATCACGTGCTAAAAGGCAAGTGCATCTTGTTACTTACTGGATAAACCTTGATTTTGCGCACAGGCATTTATAAATGCGTTGATAAGTGGTGAGCGTTTTCCACTCAACGCTGCTCGCTCTGGTTGAAATAGCGTCGCGATAAAAAATGGGTGAATCGTTAGCTCTACGGCGCGCACTTCTGTTGTATCGTCATCTGCGGCTGCGACCAAAGGGCCTGCTAGAAGTGCCTCTCGAAAATGGGTATTTAGTCCGTAACGGCAGCGATAACCTTCTTGAATAGACTGGGCATCGTAAATGCGAGCAAGCTGGCTCTTTGGAAATAAATTAATGGTTTCAGTTGTTTCTATCAATGCACAACTGAGCTCTGAAATGACCTGTCTATTAGCGTTTGGAGAAGATTCCCCATGCGCGGCATCCGACCAGCCAATCACGTTTCGTGCATATTCAACAACAACATGCTGAAAGCCACCACAAGTACCAAGAAATGGAAGTAAATTTTCTCGAGCAAATCGAATGGCTGTTAAGGCGCCCTCCGGGTCTGCATAAGGGGTTTTTGGTACACACCAAATACCATCAAATAGTGACAGATCAGTGTCTTTGACTTTATCCGTGCTCAACCAAGTAGCCGTTACTTTTATTTTTAGATCTTCTGCTGCGAGATCTATGGAAGGTGGGATCCCTTGGTGAGCGGGTACTGTATTGTCAAAATCCCCGACTAAGGCGATGGCGAGTTCTTTCATCTCTTTTCCTTAAGCTTTGGCTTATTACTAATGTGTTTTTATTATGGGTAATTCAAAAATTGTCGTCTAGTGCTATTGCGCTTAGATCTGTAAGGTAATGTGTACCTATTATAGTGTTAATAGACGCTTAATGATGTTGTCACTGGCCTGCTCAATAAGGTCAAGCACCAACTCAAACCCATCTCCTTCACCATAATATGGATCAGGAACTTCTTGCTCAGTTAAGTTTGCGTAGTCTAAGAACAGATGTAATTTATGATGGTATTCGGTTGGGCAAGTGGCACGTAAATCGGCCATGTTATGCTTGTCGGCGCATAAAATAAGGTCAAAGGAAGCAAAATCGTTTTGGCAAACTTGCCTCGAATATATACCTGAGAAGCTATAACCGCGCTTTTGACCCGCTTTGACACTCCTTTTGTCTGGTGTGTTTCCCTCGTGGTAGTTAATCGTTCCTGCGGAATCAATGTTTAAAGTTAGATTATTGTCTTGAGCTTTGGCTTTTAAAACGGCTTCCATTGTCGGGGAGCGGCAAATGTTACCCATACAAACAACCAATATTTTACTTAACTTGTGATTTTGAACCATGTTAGCAAGCCCTAAAAGATTGAGTTATAACTTTAAAGAGATGAATAAACTAACATTCTCAACAGGGCAATAAAAGTGTTCGTGAGATAAATTCATGTACATGCTAAGTTTTTAATATCATTGCGAGTTTGCATTAAAATTTTGCGATTAACTTGGCACGAAAAAGATCTATCCTTGCACAAAAGTGAATCTAACTCTCTTAATTTAACTGTCCACAAAGAGTCTTGTTATGTAGCAAACATCGATTTTAACGGGAGCAATTAATGATATACAGTGTGGTTGATGAGTTGGGTAGTATAAGCATACATGCACATCGCCCGGTTCCATGGTGGAGCTTTACCAAAACGGTACTTGCAACTATCGCCATGCGGCTTTGTGATAATGGTAAATTAAATTTAGATTCGAAACTGCCTGAAAAGCCCTTTACCTATCGGCAATTGCTACAACATACTTCAGGTCTGAATGATTACAGTTTTTTAAGTGAATATCACCAAGCCGTCGCAGAAAACAAACCTTCGTGGTCTGTTGACACTCTGATGAACAAAGTCAAGGTTGATGATTTGCGCTTTGAACCTGGTTGTGGCTGGTGTTATTCAAATGTGGGTTACCTGTTGCTGCGTCTTGAGGTTGAACGTATCTACGATATGACGTTGTCAGAAATCATAACTGCTTTTTTAGTTAAAGAGCTTAGTTTGACCAGCGTTTCTTTGGTCGAAGATCTCGCTGCTTTCAATGCGCTGCAAGTAGGCCCCAAAGACTACGACCCTAATTGGTGCTATCACGGTTTATTGGCCGGTAACCTAGAAGATGCTGCGCTGTTTTTACACTATTTGATGAATGGTAATTTAGTCAGTCAGAATGCCCTAATTGAAATGCAAAAACTCTACAAATTAAATGTAGATGTTGGCGAGCGACCATGGACAAGTCCCGCTGTGGGGCTGGGCCTTATGTGTAATCAGGATGCAATTTTGGACACCGTTGGGCACACCGGTATGGGCCCTGGCAGTGTCATCGCTGTACACCACTTTAAACTCCAAAAGCCGAAGACCGTGGCGGTATTTAAACAATGCCAAGACCAAGGCGTCGTTGAAAATAAAGCCGTGATACTGGCGAGGGCTGGTTCTTAAATTGTCTAAAAAACCATATAGGCTGCTAAAGCAAATGCAGCAATGGCGGTTTTTCCCAGTTGTGGTGATATTCGAGCGCAAGAGTCAATATGCAGTGCATCACAGAGCACTAAGAATCTATGTTTGTTGTTGAGTAAATTTGGATAGACTTTGATAGCAGGTTTTAAAATGCTTTTTAATGTTCCGCTTTTTATTCAACGTAAGGAAAGTAGGTGCAGCTTTCCTTTTTTGAAAAATAACGAAGAATTCACTGGCAAGCATTCATAGCCGGGCAATATGAGCAATGCTTATTTTATTTGAAATAAACATTAACAAATTGTAATAAATGTGTAATATTGTGTTTCTTGTAAAGGTTCAAATGAAGGAAACATCATGAAATATACATTACTACTATCAGGATTATTATTGTCTTTTGCAGCTGGTGCACAAGTGCGCACAGTAATGGACCCTTTGGAGTGCAAACAAGTCAGTGTCACAGGAGAAATTGCATTTGAAGAAGCGGGTGTGACAAATTTATCAGCAACGGGTGAGCTAACGATTCGATGCCCGATCCGTAGTCAAGTCGGCTTAAAGTTTCAAGGAATAGATATTTGGCATCAACCGCACCGTACAGTGTCTTGTAGTTTGATCCGCCGTCAGTGGTCACATTACAACACCAAGCCAACTGTATTGGTAAAAGATTTTACCTTATCAAGTTACCCTGGATATTTGCTACAGTCTGTTTCTGCAAGCCCCATCAATAGCATTAGCAGTAATGTAGGAACAGCATATGCGTTCGAGTGTCGTCTAAGCAAAAAAGTAGGTAATCATCAAACATACTTAGGTGCCTATACAACCAATTTCAATTAAATGTAGCTACTGGCGCTGTGTCGATGCGTGACACAGCCTAGGTCTACTTCATGCGAATATTTAGTGTGACAAATATCGCGCGAGTTTGGACTCAATTTGAACATATTGGTCAATGATAATTTGGCAGCGAATACTTTGATTAAAACGCACCAGTTCACATGCTAAACAGGCAATATTTTTATACCCTTCAAGCGCTTTTTTTCTTAACTTGAGCGCTTTTTGACTTTGTACAATTTGACTTAATACATAGGCTGCTTCTTCCAAAAAGAAGTACTCCTCGGTGTCCTCAAAAATCGGGCAGTAATCAAAACAAAAATTACAAATTTCGACCATTCGGTTTATCGAAACCTTGTTAGCGTTTGGTTGTTTTAATATTTTAAGGCTGATTTTAAACGCATCCGTATAACAGTTTGCAGCTTTTTCTTGATGACCAAACAAGTAGGCTGACTGCGCACGATCGATTAGTCGATTGTATTCCATGGCAGGTGAATTTGTGTCTGTGGATGAAACCAATGTTAGTAAATGAGCTGACATTTTTATCCTTTCGCTTAGTGAAATAAAGTGATGGCATTTCATTTATTGCCGTAAAACCTATAGTTGCAAATGATAATGAAAATAAATATCATTTGCAAAGTGTTGTGGTAATATCCTAATTAAATTAAAAACGGCCCCAGCTATCTTTTCGAGGATGAGTTATGCAATACATGACTTCCTCACATAAAAATCATCTAACAGCGAAACTACAGGAGTGGCACTATGAGTGCGAATGTCGATTTAGCAAATCGCCCAAATTACGATCAGGAAATTCAAGGTATTGCCGATTATGTGATTAATTATAGAGTTGAATCTCAAGAAGCGCTTGATACAGCAATTAACTGTTTAATGGATACTTTGGGATGTGGATTACTAGCGCTAGGTTTTCCTGAATGTAGCAAGCATTTAGGCCCCCTTGTGACAGGCACTGTGGTGCCTTTTGGCGCTCGTGTACCGGGTACACAATTTGCCATGGACCCTGTAAAGGCGGCTTGGGACATTGGGTGTATCATTCGATGGTTGGATTTTAATGATACTTGGCTTGCTGCTGAGTGGGGTCATCCATCGGATAACTTAGGTGGAATTTTGGCGGTGGCGGATCACATTGCTCAACAGCAAGCCGTATCTGGAGGTGAGCCTTTAACACTCGAAGATATTGTTACTGCAATGATAAAAGCACACGAAATTCAAGGCGTATTGGCATTAGAAAACAGCTTTAACCGCGTTGGGCTGTGCCACGTGTTATTGGTGCGTGTTGCAACTACCGCAGTGGTTACTCATATGATGGGCGGTGATAAAGAGCAGATCATGGCTGCGATTTCACAGGCATGGGTGGATGGATCTGCGCTGCGAACGTACCGTCACGCACCTAACGCCGGTTCTCGCAAGTCATGGGCGGCCGGGGATGCAACATCTCGTGGTGTGAGACTAGCTGACATGTCAATGAGAGGTGAGATGGGCATACCGGGCGTATTGACTGCGCCACAATGGGGGTTTTACGACGTATCATTTAGCCAAACCAATAAAGATCTAGCTTTGAAACCTGCAGCACAAAGAAAGTTTAGTTTTCAAAGGGAATACGGCACTTATGTAATGGAAAACATTCTCTTTAAACTCAGTTTCCCTGCTGAGTTTCATTCTCAAACGGCTTGTGAAGCAGCCGTAACCTTACATGATCAAATAAAACATAGACTGAGTGATATAAAACGTATTGAGATCACAACCCATGAATCAGCGATCCGCATCATTTCAAAAGAGGGGGAATTGGCAAACCCTGCAGATAGGGACCACTGTTTGCAATACATGGTAGCGGTGCCACTTCTATTTGGCACATTAAACGCAGAACACTATGAAGACCAATTCCATCTAGCGCATCCAGAAATTGACGAGCTGAGAAGCAAGATGACTATCATTGAAAATAAGCGCTACAGCGAGGAATATCACGATCCACAGAAGCGTTCGATTGCCAATGCGATTCAGGTTTTCTTCAACGATGACAGCAGCACAGAAAAAGTAGAAGTAGAATACCCCATTGGACATCGCCGCCGTCGCAGTGAAGGTGATCCGGTATTAAAAGCGAAGTTTGAACATAACTTAGCGACACGTTTCCCTAAATACCGCTGCGAGCAAATTATTGATTTATTTGAAGATAAAGAAAAGCTGTTAAAGACACCAGTTAATCGGTTTATGGATATGTTTGTTATTTAACTCTCTAGGTTAATCACTGTGTACCCAATCGAGATGTGTTTTTATAGGCGGTTGGGTCAATTGACAATGTCGTGATAACTAAATTTGTCTTGTTTATCCTTGTTTGAAGTATAAAATCCCGTGCTGATTCATTCTGTTGAAAGGAACTTCCATGAGTAAAGCAGTACGTGTTGGTGTTGGCGTCATCATAAAAAGAGGTGACAAAATTTTGCTTGGTGAGCGCATTGGTGCGCATGGTGCTAATACTTGGGCAACGCCTGGGGGGCACTTAGAGTTTGGGGAACGCATCGAGTGCTGTGCCAAAAGAGAGGTCCTTGAAGAAACAGGGCTCTGCGTTACAGGTGTAAAAGAAGTCGGTTTTACCAATGATATTTTTATCAGCGAGAGTAAGCATTACATTACGATATTTGTAATGGCCGAGTGTCGTGATGGTGATGCAAAAGTACTTGAACCAAATAAATGTAAACAATGGCGCTGGTTTAGCCTTGATGAATTACCTAAGCCGCTGTTTATTCCCATGGCTAACTTTCTTAAAGAACAGGCAAGTGTGTTGAGATAATTGAGCGAATAACCTTTCACTTTTTCGTTAAATATAAAATTATTTACTTGTTGCACAGTGTTTGCACAATCCGCTCCTATAGTGAAAAAAAGCAATAGTACCGTGCATAACGGTTGCGTCAGTTGTTAATTTTTATGGGAGCAAGCGATATGAAGCAAAGTTTGAGCATAACACCTATTTCAATGATCACAGCCAGTATTACTTTGATGATGTTGTCTGGTTGTGGTTCTAGTTCAAGTGATGGTGACAGTACACAAACCCAAGTAACAGCACAGACGCAAAATACAGCAAGCACCACCACCACCGCAACAAGCACCAGTACTGCGAATAATAATGCCAGTAGTAACACCACAACATCCGACAGTGATTCAAGCACTGCGCAAAATACAGCGGAGACGGATAATGGAACAGCGTCTGTCGCTAATTCAACAGATGGCGTGTTGTGCGATTATTTTTACAATGAATTTAATGACTCAGCCTCTGTACAAGCGACGAGCAATGCGGATTGGAGCTGTACAGGTGCTGCGCGGACTTTAACTGCAAATGGGATCCCTGATCATCAAACTGGCACATTTCCTAATCCAGGTAATCCCAATACAATCAGTGAAACGTCTGTTTCGATTAGCTACACCCTAACGCCGACTAAAACTGATAACAGCTCAACTTTAGGAGGACCGAGAGGGGCAACAGGTTACGTTTTAAATGGGGTTAAAATTGATGCCAACACAGCAGGGTCATGCGATGACTCGGGCGATAATTGCACCCTAGTTGGTAATACTGGCAGTTGGAGTATTGAAGCTTTGGGTCAAACGAGTTTTGATTTTGGAACAGATGATAACAATGCCCATGTACAGCCTGACGGCTCTTATCACTATCATGGTATGCCCGAAGGGTTTATTGCACTTCGAGGCGGCTCTGACTCCACCATGACGTTGATAGGGTGGGCGGCAGATGGTTTTCCAATATATGCACGTTACGGCTACAGCGACGCTGAAAATGCACAGTCAGCGCTCAAGGTTATGGCAGGCAGTTATCAATTGGTTGAAAATGTCAGTAATAGTAGACCTTCAACGTCAGTGTATGCATTGGGCACGTTTGCGCAAGATTGGGAGTATGTCGCTGGCAGCGGGGACCTTGATGAATGCAATGGCCGCTATGGCGTGACTCCCGAGTTTCCGCAAGGTATTTACCACTACTATGCAACTGATAGCTACCCCTACTTTCAACGCTGTGTGAAAGGCGCGCTATAAGATTCAGTGTGATTAGATAACGAGGTTTGTATGTTTAACACGATAAAAAAATACGTTATGTATGGTTGTTTTATACTTAGTATGCCAACGAATGCGCATCTGATGGTTGCAGATCATGGCACTCTGAATTTTGATGAAACAGGCGCATACTTAGTAATTTCCCTTGCATCATCAAACTTTCCCGAAGCGGATTTAGACAATAATGGTCATTTGTCTTTTCACGAGTTTAAGCAGGCTAAAGACTCTATCTTTACCAAAACACTTGGTGGCGTCTATATGCAACAAGCGGATAAAATAAAGCAAATAGACGGCCTAATGTTGTCTCCACAGGCCTCACATCATGGAGATGGCACGGACATAGATCAGATTGTTGTCATGGGGAAATTTATCAATATAGACCATACACAGGGCCTGTCTTTTCACAATACCTTGTACGGTAATGGCGTCCATACAAAACTAGAGATGACGGCAAAATATAAGCGACTTGGTTTAAAGCAAGGGTTTGAGCTTACTCCAAAGCAACAATATGCAAAGGTATTTTAGCGCAAGCTAAAATACCGCTGTCAGGCTGACTTTTTGTCCCGTGACCATAACAAGTCAATACAATGACTCTTTTGCCATCACGACATTAAGCCTCTTTTGCTCATGTACATTAAATAGCGACTGTTTAAGTGTATCTAATCTGTGTGATTGCAATGCCACAGGTGTCGTTTCTTTGATTGATTTATATTTGAGTATGTAATTGTCGACTCGCAGCTGCCATTTTTTTTGGTCTTGCTGAGCTTGCACAAGTCGCTGCGCTGCGTCATTGCCAAAGCTTGCACTAAAGTCGTTGTAGTCCATTGATTGCCAGTGCTGTCGCAATTGCAAAAAGGCTTGAGCAGCTTCAATAGTGTGTCGTTGTTTTTGAGGTAGCTGACTAATGTGCGCACTAAGCAGAGCGTCGCGATCATTTTTGCTCAGAGATTTGTCTGACAGGATATGCCATCGCGTCAAGGCATGAGCGTGCCAGTTATTTTCCTCACTAAACCAAGCTGTGGCTACGGGTTGGGGGAAATACTGGGTTTGCAACGAGCTCAACACATCAAAGCGCTCTGCAATCGTCAGGTTCTCGTCGACATGGGCAAGCGCTTGTTTGTATAGCATGTAACTATGCGCAATGTCTTGCAGGCAGTGAGGTAGCGCTTTTAGCGATTGTCGCCAGTTGTCAAGTTGCTGCTGGCTTTGTAGTGCTAAAATCCAATCATCTAACAAATGCTTATGTGCTTTGCTGACCGCGCCACAGGGCGCGGATGGGGGAGGTGGCGTGTGTGTCACCTCATACTTAGCAGGTTTGGACGTCGTGCCAGTTTGCTCTATCGCAAAATGATAAGATGACGTCGGCTTGACAGTATCTAAAGTTAAGTACAGTAAAATCCCACCAAGACTTGCACAACTGAGGATGAAAAGGTGTGTACGCGTCATAAATTTAACCCTTTCAGACGGCGAACGTGTTGTCGGTACAGAGTAAGGGGATCTGTTTCAAATAAGTGGTGTATACCAATGGTTTGATTTACTTGATCCAAGTGATTCATTTTGAATTGATTACCGATGACATAGCCCAAGTTACTAGAGCAGGCTGAAACGAGTCCATCATTGGCCTCATCAAATACCTGAGAAATTAAAGCCAGAGGACTATCGGCTGGATCAAATACGTTGGTCCACGCTTTGTTACCACTCCATGAGAAATAATACACACCGTTGTCATCTCGCATCCGGCCTTGGCCACAATAGGTAGCTGGTACGCCTTCAGGATACTTTTGATTAAACACGAGTGTGCCCTCGGTGGTCAGTGCGTCAAGGGCTTGCAACGCATCTTTAGGGGCGGTGGCTTTTCCTGATAGTAAGTCGATTAGGCCAGCAAGCGCGTTTGCTAAAGACGCCAAAAACTGCTCAGAAAAAGAGTCTCTATCTACACCATTTCGCACCACATCAGCAAAGCGGCTCCCCCAGTTTACACCCCCAATACTGGTGACAGATGCAACCCATTGTGGTTTGACAGAAGCGGCGTATCGAATGGTTTGCGCCCCTTGACTGTGACCAATTAAATTGACTTTATCTTTTCCAGTAAGTGCTCTAACAAGTGCTATTTGTTCGAGTAGCTGCTCACCCCTTAGTTCTGAGTTATGAGCGGACGAAACCTCTGCGACATAGACGGTGCCGCCTTCTTGTTCAATGACAGAAGGCACGCGATAAAAATAATCTACCCCCAATAAATTATCAAAACCAAACAGGCCATGTACCAATACAACCGGGTATTCAAGCTTGTCATTGCTATGCGCCATATGTGCAAAGAGTGACATAATACCGAGTAGGATAGTCAGTGCTATTTTTTTCATGTATTTGCTCCAATATTTACAGTTGAGTAACAAGATGCTAGTTCAGAGTGGTCAGAGGTCAAGCCTTTTTGTGTAAAAAATAAACATAAAGGTGATTTAGATAAATAAACTAAACGCTGTAATTGGGGCTATTTTTGCAATAAATACGATTGCTTTTATCTGCTATGTATTGAGCTACATATATGAAAGTAATGAAAATAATTTATGGGCAAGTCGATAAAGTAATAACTTGCCTACGGAGACAGCAATTAACTGGTTAGGCGCTAGTGTTAATGCCGGATTGATAGCTCTCAAGTTTTTGGAGAAGTGCTTGGTGGTTGCTAACCACATCGGAATGTGCGCCGTGTTGTGACTTAAAAGTGGACAAGTCTTCGTGCATTGCCGCGATCACGTTATAAGGGCGGGTGTTGGCATCATGCAAGGTCGTGCCGCCTAATTGCCCATCATGCTCAATAAGGCCGTATCTTCCGGTTAAAAATGCCATTTCACCCATGTTCAGAAACCCTTGTTGGTAGAGATCATTCGCGGCTTTAGACTGCTCCTTTAAGGTCATGTTGGTAAAGTCGTACTGGCGATCTAAGGGCTGGGTTGAGTCTCGGTGGTGATCATCAGAGGTTGTGGCAGCCTGCTGGGTTCGAGTAACACCCGAGTATGGCTGGTAGCTGTTAGGGATATTGGTAATATACATGCTCGTTCCTTGATTTGTGTTGTTTATTTATCAAGCAAGCAATATTCCATAATCTTTAGAATAAGATAAAAAGAGCCTTGCGGCTCTTTTAACAGCTACTTTTAGACATCTTGGTGAGGGCCAAAGACTTCATAAAAGATTTGCGTGTCTTGTACGCCTAAGTCGAGTAGTTGTTGCTTCACAAAAGACATAAACGCACTTGGCCCACAAAGATAAAACTCACCTTGTAGCAAAGGTAATTGTGTTTCAAGTGGTGCCAGCTGCATGAGGCCTTGTGTGTGTGTATCTGCATCTTTTTCAATCCAATAGTGAGTTTGCAGTGATGACATTTGGCTCTTGTAAGATTCAACCACATCATAGAATGCATGCTCGTTGTGGGTGCGTGCGGCATGTAAGAACCAACAAGGAGTCTCACTTGAATGTAACTTGGTTGTTTCGAGCATAGCCATCATAGGTGTGATCCCAACTCCTGCACTGATGAACACTTTAGGCGCTGGTGTATTTTGCAGTACAAAGTCACCCGCTGGTGGGTATGCGTCAATTTCATCACCTTCGTTGAGTGTGTGTAAATAACCGGACACCAAACCGTCGGTTTTTACAGAAATTCGATAGTGATCCGGTTGGCTGCTTTGTGACAATGAATATTGGCGGATCTGGCGATTATCACTGGCATTTACTTTGCAATCCACAGCAAGGTATTGCCCAGCTTGATAGCTTGCAACAGGGCGCTCATCAGACGGTGTTAGATAAAAGCTCTTAATAACATCTGATTCTTTGACTATTTTTGAGATCGTAAAACGACGTCGACCTCGCCATCCACCTGTCTTGTTCTCGTTATTTTGATAAATGCCTTCTTCTTGCGTGATAAATAAGTCAGCTAAAAAGCCATATGCTTCGGCCCACGCGTCAATGATTTCTGGCGTACATTCATTAGGAAACATTTCTTGTAATGTAGCAAGTAAATGTGTGCCAACAATAGGGTAGTGCTCAGGCAAAATATTTAAGCTAGCATGTTTGTGGTTTATTCGGTCAATGGCATGTGCGAGCACTGTTGGGTTATCAATATGTGTTGCGTATGCAGCCAGCGCACTGAATAGGGCAAATTGTTGCTTGCCTGATTTTTGATTACTGATATTGAATATATCTAACAGTTCAGGGTTGTGACTAAACATACGCTTATAAAAATGGTCCGTAACTGCGGGACCTGCGTTAGCGAGCAGAGGAATGGTATCCTTGACCAGTTTAATTGTTTGAGTTGATAGCATAGATAATCTCCAATTAACCACGACGCCCATCAAGGCGTTTTTTCATTAAAATAGGGGTGTAAATCGCAACGAAAATGGCAAAAGCGAGCGACCATAAAATTGCGCTGGCGAGCCATGTATCGTGCGGGTTGATAAATAACGGCAGCAAGCTTCTAACGGCGGCTGCGAGTAGACATAAAATGAATGCCATGCTCATCAAAGGGTGAGCTTTAAGCGGTCTTGCGGTATGACCTAGCGATACACGAGACATAATCGATAGAATCATCAGACCCATTGCACCAATTGTGATTAAGTGCAAGGCATCTTTCGCCTGCCACGGTAATCCTAGATAAGCGCCGCCAAAGCCCAGAAGTCCAAGGCTCATACAAATATATGCACCGTACAAAGACCACAGTAGAGGCACTTTAACGACGCCAACATTGAACCAGTAAACACTGCGAATGAGGTGCAAAACGGCCGTAAGTATGAGTACATATCCTGGATTTAATGGACTCATCAAAACATGGTGGGCAAAGAACCCGCTCATGCCGATTAGTGAGCACCAAAATAAAGCTCGGTTTAGTCTTACCGTGGTAACTTGATCTTTTAGTCCAAGTCCTCTGGCGATAAAAAACGGCGTAACACGTCCTGCGATCACACTAATCAAAAACGTAAACCCCAATACAGCTAAGTGAGAAAATGTCAGTGCAAACATGTAGTTCTCAGTCGCTAAAAGCCAGATGAAGGTTAAATTTAGACTCGCCATCAGCGATAAAATGACTATAAACTGGTAGTTGTTTTTACTATTAGCTTGGATGAGTGTTGTGGCGAGGTGACAAATACTGACTAGCCAGAACAGACCTTGTGATATTGCCAACCAGAAATACGGCTCTTCTAATGAGATAAACACCCATCTAGCAACAGCCCAGAGGCTGCATAATGCCAATAAGTGGATGCCATTGATGGTGTTAACGCCCGTCCAATTCTTTGAAGCAGTAAATAAAAACCCAACCGCTATGGCGCTGGCAAAGCCAAACAGCATTTCATGTGCATGCCACAAGGTTGCAGGTGCGTTACCTTGCCAAGATAAAGTGCCCGACAGCACGCCTGCCCAAATCAACATACTTACAATTGCCCAGATCCCGCTGAGTAAAAATAAAGGGCGAAATCCGAGCATTAAAAATGGCCATGTATTAGGTTTAAATAGGCTCACCTTCGGGAGGGGCTCTTCAATAGGTAGTATGTTCATTAACGTACCTCTAAGCCTAAGTTGTATTGACATAAACAGCGCACGACATAGCCGATTTTTAACAAAGTAGCGAAAAGTAAGCTGCTGATATGTGCAGTTATTTGTACTGGTATAGATAGGGTGTGAGCAAGGGGGTAACTCGCCATAACTGCGATACCAAAGCCCGCTACACTAACAATAAGCAGCCAATTTGCAGCGCTTAGTAATAAGGTAAAAGCTTGATTAAAATTGCCTTGCTGAGTTTGCATAATTACACTCATCTAACAGTATTCGATGCCTTACTTAATACACAAGGTATGCCAATTTTATTTTTATTAAAAATCAATGATTTAAAAGTTTATCATTGTATTGTTAGGTCATTTTGACCTACACTGGTGTGGGTCAAATTAAATCATATAGGTCATAATGACATGGATCAGCGTGCACTATCTCAACTACTCACTTTGAATCAATCCCTTGCAGAAGCACTGCCAAAAACCAATGAGGTAGAGCTACTCCCTTATTGCAGAGCAATTACCAGCGCACTCAAAGCTTTTATTGGTGCTGATGCAATTGCTGTATTGAGTCATCAGCAAGGTGCGTTGGTACCTCTTGCAGCCACAGGGCTGGCACCTGAAGTAATGGGTAGGCGATTTCAACTTTCTGAACATCCAAGGCTAGCGCAGATCGCACAAAGCGCTAAAAAGCCCGTTATATTTCCTTCTGATTGCACGTTGAGCGACCCCTATGACGGTATGTTGCTTGCTGAAACTGGTGACATTCCGGTTCATGCTTGCATGGGGTTTGCGATGTATGAAGAGGATGCACTTTTGGGGGTAATTACCTTTGATAGTTTGAGCCCTAATGCATTCGATAGTTACAGCCAGTCGCTACTGACTATGGTGCAAGCTTCGGTATCGAGTCACTTTAGTGCCGTCGACAATATGCATCAACTCTGCAAGCGAGCTCGCTCTGGCATCGCCATGTTACACGAGTTGAGCCATCAGCAGTACACCATGGTTGGTGACTCAGCGCCGATGAAACAGCTCAAAGCGGATATCAATTTAGTGGCCAATTCAGATTTGAGTGTGTTGATCCAAGGAGAAACAGGCACGGGTAAAGAGCTCGTCGCTAGGCAGGTACATGCACAATCTAGTCGTTGCAATGCGCCATTTGTACAGGTGAATTGTGCATCGCTACCAGACAATTTGGCCGAGAGTGAGTTTTTTGGTCATCGCAAAGGCGCGTTTACCGGGGCGGATGCCCATCGAGAAGGAAAGTTTTTGGTTGCTGATCAAGGAACCCTGTTTTTGGATGAAATTGGGGAGTTGCCGTTACATATTCAAAGCAAGCTACTTAGGGCGCTGCAAAGTGGAGAAATTCAACCTGTAGGCAGTGATACGCCCCATTTTGTTAATGTGAGAATTGTCGCAGCCACCAACCGTGATTTGCAAAAAGAGGTCGAAGAAGGTCGATTTCGCTCGGATTTGTTTCACCGTTTGCAGGTGTTTCCTCTGCAGGTGCCCGCGCTCAGAAATCGCACGTCAGATATTGTCCCTTTAGCTGGTTACTTTACCGAACAGTTACGCAAAAAGTTAGGGGTGTCGCAGCTTTTACTCGATGATGGTTTACTTGATTGTTTAAAAGCACACGATTGGCCTGGTAATGTGCGAGAGCTTGAACATGTGCTCAGTCGTGCAGCGCTCAAGGCCAAACATTCTAATTGGCAAAAGGACATTGTAAAGATTATGTCGACCCACTGTGAGCTAAGTTTTGAATCGCCACAAGCCAATCTAGAAATGAGTGAGGTCAAAAGCCAGGAAGGCTTTGTACTGCCATTAAAAGAAGCCACTGAGCAATTTCAAAAGAATCAGATCTTGTATGCCCTCAAAACACATCAACTTAATTGGGCAGCAGCTGCGCGCGAACTTGGCGTCGACAGAGCGAATTTAGTGCGTTTAGCTAAACGTTTAGGCGTCGAAACTGTGAAGAAAGTTAAGTAGTCAACTTCGGTAAACGCAATAGTGAGTTTAAAGTGTTAATCGTGACTTAAATTCAAGTGTAATTGGCAATGAAAATTGTTCTTAATTCTTTTATAAGTTATTTATTTTAAAAGGATATTAAAACTTATTTGTTATTTTTATTTAGTCTTGCCAAGTACAAATATTGGACTAGTGTTAAATGGCGTCTAACTGAATTTGTTACTAGGGGGGCCTATGAAGGGTAGCAAGCAAGTAATCGTCACTTTGAATAAAATTTTGACACTCGAACTCACGTCTATTAACCAGTATTTTTTACATGCTCGTATGTATAAAAATTGGGGATTGGAAGAGCTCAACGAAAAAGCCTACAAAAAATCGATCAAAGATATGAAGCAAGCCGATGATTTGATTGAGCGTATTTTATTTTTAGAAGGCTTACCTAACTTACAGCATCTCGAGAAACTACGCATTGGTGAACACACCGAAGAAATGCTCAGTTGTGACTTAGCATTTGAGCATGAGCAGTTACCGGCACTGCGCGAAGCCATTGATTTATGTGAAAAAGAGCAGGACTACGTTAGCAGAGAGTTACTCGAAGACATTTTAGAGTACGAAGAGGAATACGTAGACTGGTTAGAAACACAAGACTTCCTAATCAAAAACACTGGCATTGAAAATTATCTTCAGTCACAGATGGAGGACTAAATTATGCAAGGCGTAAAAAAAGTTATCGATTTGCTCAACAAGCAACTTACCCTTGAACTTAGTTCAATGGATCAATATTTAGCCCATTCTAAAATGTATGAAGATTGGGGTATGGGGCGACTTCACGAAAAGTTGTCTCACGAATATGAGGAAGAATTAGATCACGCAAAACGCATTACCGAGCGGATCTTATTCTTAGAAGGCACGCCAGATACCGCTTCGCGCGCGCCTATCAACGTAGGTAGTAACGTCAAAGAGATGCTCGAAAATGACTTAGCTGCAGAAGTTGTTGTTAAAGACCATTTGAAAAAGGTCATTGCAGTGTGTGAAGAAGAGCAAGATTACGTGACAAGAGAGATCCTTGAAGAGCTACTGGATGACACTGAAATGGACCATATTTATTGGCTTGAACAGCATCTCGGACTCATTGATTTAATCGGCATCCAAAATTACATTCAAAGCCAAATGAATGGTGATTCAGGATCTGGCAGCTAACGAGAGTTAGCATGTTAAGCAAAGTAAAAGAGCGCACCAAGCGCTCTTTTTTTATGTCCTTTTGGCAAAAAGTAAATTTTTTTATCCGGTAAGTCATTATTTTTTAGCACCTTTCAAGAGCTGTTCTCAATGTGCTTGTACTTTGCATTGAAAATAAACCTTGATCCATGCTTATTATTCGCTAACATAAAACGAACGTTCGTACTTTTTTGGTGGGTAATGGGAAAAGGTAAACAAACGAAGCAGCAAATTTTGGCCAAGGGTTTGGCGCTGGCTTCTGAAACTGGTTTAAATGACCTGACCATAGGCATGTTGGCGACGGCTGCTGGCATGTCCAAGTCAGGTTTGTTTGGGCACTTCAATTCTAAAGAGACCATGCAGCTAAATGTGCTCGAATACGCGTCTGAGCTATTCAAAGAGCATGTGATCTTGGCTTGTGATAAAGACATTAGAGGCTTGGTAAAGCTAAACCAGTTATGTCAAAACTGGCTAAATTGGTACAAACCAGATGCAGCGACTTGCATATTCATCAATGCCGCAGCCGAATTTGACGACCAACCAGGTGCGCTGCGAGACCATATTCAAGCAACGTTAAAAAACTGGTTAAGTTATTTGCAGCATATTGTGACCCAAGCAGTCCAAGATGGCGACTTCGCCCCAGATACCTGTCCTCAACAGTTTGTTTTTGAACTTTATTCTCTTTATCTCGGTAGCCAAAATTTACGCTGGTTGGCACTTGAAGATGATAATCGCAGTCGCTTTCAAGCTGGTTTTAATGCATTGCTGGCAAAACACGGAGCAAATTAATATGAGTAGCAAAATATACTTTTCGGACAGTGGTAAAAAGTCCATGAGTTATCACCTAACCCGCAGTGTATCTAGTTTGATGGCAAAAGTTGCACCTAAAACGAGTTTAAAAGCAACACGCAAATTACTGCTAACCCCTGCGGCAGGGCGAAAAGAGGTTGCACTGCCAAAAAATATGCAAAGCCGCAAACTTACGACACCTTATGGTGGGTTAAATCTTGTTGAAGGCGGCAGCGGCCCAAAGGTTATTTTCACCCATGGGTGGTCCGGTGGCGTAAGCCAGTTTTACCCTTTGATGGAAAAAGTGATGGAGCAAGGGTTTTCAGTGGTTGGTTTTGATCACTATGGTCATGGACAGAGCGACGGAAAGATAGCGAACCTGCCATTGTTTATTAAGGGCCTTAAGCACGTACTAGCTGAGCATAAAGATGACCAAATTAAAGGCATTGTGAGTCACTCAATGGGCACCATCAGTGCTGTTAATGCAATTGATCGAGGCCGTCACGTGATGATTGCCCCAACATTTGATTTTTATAATTCGTTTCAAGAGCGGATTTACGCCACTGGCATTGCCAATCAGCTGGTTGAAAAATTACTAAATGAAGTGGAAACAGAGCATGATATGGTGTTTAAGTCACTACAGGCTGAGTTTCATTTAGGCAAACAAGAGCATATCCTGATGGTGCACGATAAAGAAGATAAGTTCGCGCCATATCAGCATACATTACAACAAGTTGCTCAGCATGAGCACGCGAGTTTGTTGAGCACGCAAGGTCAAGGACACGGCAGAGTTATTAATAGCCCTCAAACTTGGCAGGCGATTAGACAATTAATTGATATTTAATACTTTGAGTGAATTGTAATTAACAGCGAAGATAGACTAACTTTATATTTAGCCAAAATAAATAGATTAGTGCTTATGTTCAAATATTGCTGCGCCGTGCTCTGTGTGTTTTTGTCGAGCTTTTTATTTGCCAATGATAGAGATTTGCCTGAATTACATATCTATCATGACTCAGACTACAGTACACACAGAGAGTCTGCTATTGCGATTAAAATGGGATTTCTCACAGCCTTGAGCGAAGTGGATAGCCAGACTCAAGGCTTTAAGCTGAAGTTTTTGTCTCGCGACCATCGCGGTAACAGTAATCGCAGTTTTCTGAACTTTAAGCGCTTTTTAAAAGACCCTTCCGGGCTATTTGTGTTGGGTGGGCTGCACTCTCCACCTTATATCAAATATCGAGAGTTTATTAATAAAAACCAAATTCCACTACTTGTTCCTTGGGCTGCTGGTGGACCTATCACCCGTTATGACAAAGGCGAAAACTGGGTATATCGACTATCTGTTGATGACACTAAGGCCGGCGTTACTTTAGTTCAGTTTGCCAATCAAAGAGCATGTAAAAATCCACATCTATTTTTAGAAAGAACTCCATGGGGTAAATCAAACTATAAATCAATCGGTCAGGCGCTAGGCAAACTTGAGCCGAGTGTGACTTGGTTTGATTGGGGAATGAAAGCCAGTAGCGCCAAAATACATATTAGGGAAATGCTTGCAAAGGGCAGTGATTGTTTATTATTTGTCGGTAATGCCATAGAAGGCAAACAGCTGGTCTCCGCAATGGCTGATTACCCGCAGGCGCAACGCATCCCGATCATCAGTCATTGGGGGATCACGGGCGGTGACTTTTTCAATCAAGCAAAGGTTGATCTCGCCTCTGGTATTGATTTGCACTTTATCCAAAGCTGTTTTTCTTTCCAAAGACGTCCATTATCAAGCGAAGCCACGAAAGTGTGGAACAGGGCAAAAACGTTATTCCCCGATGAGTTTTCCCAACGGGACTTTCTATTTGCACCGACAGGTTTTATACATGGTTATGACATAGCAAAGGTGGCATTAGCGGCGCTCGCACAAATTGAGCTTACAGGAGATATGTCCAAAGATAGAGCGGCATTTCGACAGTCTTTAGAGTCACTCAATAAGCCAGTTGCTGGCTTAATCAAAACTTATCAAAAACCCTATTCTAAATGGAGTGCACAAAACCCAGATGCGCATGAAGCATTGGGAATTGACGATTTGTGCATGGCATACTTTGAATCCAATGGCAGTACCAAAGTACTGGTGGACAATTCATGAAGCGTTGGCTGAATCAGGTTTTTAGCATGTCCTCTGACAGAGCTTTTTACGCATTTTTATTGTGTAGCTTGGTGTTGTCTATTGTTATTAGCTTGTCTTTAGTTGGTAGTCGAGCCGATAGCTCAGTAAAAGAATTGCAATTACAAGCTAGACAGACTGAAGCCAAGCTTGCGGTAAGCAACCTTGGCCAATTTATTTCGACCAGACTAATATTGCTAAGAGATTTGGCCAAAATCCCGATGCTGTCTAACGCGGTCATGGGCAGTGACATTTCTCGCGCATCCTTATCAGACTTTTTGAAAGACTACAAAGTGTTGGGGCAAAATGTGCCGCTGCATTTGTACAATGTGTTATCTGAACCGGTTTTTACAAACTCGCCTTTATACAGTGGTAAATTCAGCAAAGAGCCCTGGTTAGATCAGATGTTGCTAGGAGAGCTGGGCCAAGCTGTGGTGCTAAAACATGAAGACCAACAATTTAAATTTATTTTAGCAGTGCCAATTGAATATAACGGTTTCACAGAAGGCGTTTTGATCTCAGAGTTTATGACAGATATTGGGTCTTTATTAGCCATTGACACAGCGCAAACTGAGCTAGCCGTAGAGTTAACCGGTCAGTGGGTAAAATACAGTAATACGGCGTCAGGCCATGATTATCTGCAACTGTTTGCCAGCCGTTTGACTGATACTGATGTCGACGTTACATTTTTAATCGATCAACAAATGATCCAAGATAATGTAAATATCTTTATTTTAGCCATCGCAAAAGCCGTTGTGATCAGCTTGCTGTTGTCATTTTTACTGCTGTTTTTCTTTGGGCGTCAGCTACTACTCAATCCATTTAAGCAACTGCAGTTATCGCAAAGAGAGACTGAAAAAAGCGAGGAGCGATTTAAACTGGCCATTAAAGGTAGTAACGATGGGATATGGGATTGGGATATTGAGAAAGGCAGCATGTTTTACTCTCCGCGTTTTCGCGAACTATTGGGGTATGATAGCAACGACACAAACGGTTTCCCTGATGTATTTGAAAGCCTTGAAAAAGGCATGCATCCAAAAGACAAAACTCACACATTTGGCGCGCTCAACGCGCATTTAGAAAACAACGATGTGTTTGATGTCGAGTTCAGAATGAGGAACCGAGACGGTGAGTATCGCTTTTATCGTTCAAAAGGCTTGGCACTGAGAAATAGTGTAAACAGAGCTGTGCGAATGTCCGGGTCCCTGACGGATATCACCGACCAAAAAATGTATCAAGAGGCGCTGAAAAAAGCTAAAGAACACAATGATTTATTGGCATATGCAATTGAGTCTTGCGATGTTGGAATTGTGATCACCGATGCCTATAAAAAGGATATGCCTTTGAGTTTTATAAACTCAGCGTTTAAACGTATCACTGGCTATGACGACGGTGTGATTGGAAAAAATTGCCGGTTTTTGCAAGGTGAACAAACCTCAGAGTCTGCTCTGGAGTCCATTCGCGAAGCCATCAAAATGCAGCAGCCACACCGAGAAAAAATCCTGAATTATCGCAAAAATGGAGAGCCTTTTTGGAATAACATGCACATTGGCCCGGTATTGGATGAAAACAAAAAGCTGATCGCATACGTTGGGATTTTACAGGATGTAACGGAGCAAATTAAGCAACAAAAAGCTTTGGCTGATGCCAAGGTACAAGCTGAGCAAGCCAGCGAAGCTAAAAGCGCCTTCTTGGCTTCAATGAGTCATGAAATTCGCACGCCTATGAACGGGGTTTTGGGCATGCTGAATTTAATGATGAATAGCCCGCTCGATGATGAGCAAAAACACCGAGCTAGATTGGCAATGAACAGTGCCAATTCGTTACTCAATCTAATTAACGATATTTTGGACTTTTCTAAAGTTGATGCGGGCAAGCTTGAATTAGAACTATTGGACTTTGATCTAAGGGAACTGTTTGGCGACTTTTCAGAGTCTGCGGCATTGCAAGCTCAGAGCAAGGGTATAGAGCTAGTTCTGGATATAGTGAAAGTAGACAGTTCTGTGGTAAAAGGTGATCCGAGTCGTTTGCGTCAGATCTTGTCAAACCTAGTTGGTAATGCCATTAAATTTACTGATGAAGGAGAGATCATCATACGTGCAGAGCTAACTGAGGTTCAGGGGAATTTACGGTTAGATTGCTCTATTATTGATTCTGGCATTGGCATTCCACTTTCTAAACAGCACAAGCTATTCGAAACATTCTCACAAGTAGACTCGTCAACCACACGCAAATATGGTGGTACGGGTCTTGGCTTATCCAT
Source organism: Pseudoalteromonas sp. Of7M-16 (assembly GCF_022347805.1). Taxonomy (NCBI): domain Bacteria; kingdom Pseudomonadati; phylum Pseudomonadota; class Gammaproteobacteria; order Alteromonadales; family Pseudoalteromonadaceae; genus Pseudoalteromonas; species Pseudoalteromonas sp. Of7M-16. The sequence continues at coordinate 194,775 of NZ_JAKRFY010000007.1, forward strand.
TGTTAAAAAGTTATGCGAATTGATGGGCGGCAGCATTGGCGTTAAAAGTGATGAAGGTCATGGTAGCGAGTTTTACTTTTCAATTATGTTAGAGGCAGGTGAGCAAAATAACCGCTCGATGCCAAAATTTGATATTAGTAAACTTGAGCTGCTAATTGTTGATGATAATCGTACAAATCGCACGGTATTACGAGACCAGTTAGAGATTTGGGGCGCTAAAGTCACAGAGGCTTCATCTGCGATTGAGGCGCTTTCTCAGTGTGAAGCACGTTTGAAAGATCCCAATAAAACCTTGTTTGATATTGCATTACTAGATATGCAAATGCCGGTTATGGATGGTGCTCAACTGGGGGAGGAGATGCAAAGTGATCCGAGGCTCAACAGTATTAAACTTATTATGATGACTTCAATGGGCCATCAAGGCGATGCTGCCTACTTTGCTAAGCGTGGTTTTTCTGGGTATTTTCCAAAACCCGCGACGACGACCGATTTGTACAATGCTTTATCGGTAGTAGGGGAAGATGGGGAGGCATTGGCCAATGCCAAACCAATTGTTACGTCACATTACCTCAAATCGTTTAGAGAGAACGAAGACACAGAGAACCTAGTATGGGATCCTCAACCTAGGCTGCTACTGGCTGAAGACAACCATGTAAATCAAATTGTCACAACAAGTATGTTGAAAAAATTGGGTATCGAGTTTGTAGATGTGGTTACCAATGGTCAAGAGGCAATCAATGCGCTGCGCCACTGTCAGCATTCGAATCCCTATGATTTGGTGCTTATGGACTGTCAAATGCCTGAAATGGATGGTTATGAAGCAACAGGGAATATTCGAAAAGGGCAAGCTGGTAATGGCAATCAAGATATTACAATCATAGCGCTAACCGCAAACGCAATGAGTGGCGACGAAAAAAAATGCCGAGATGCAGGTATGGATGATTATCTCACTAAGCCAATTCAACCCACCACTTTAATGCAATGTTTGAAAGCACATTTGAGTACGCAAAGTGTACGGTCTAATGTAACAGAGTAAAAATAGATAGCTAATTGACCTTAATTTTGGCATATTTAAACACTGTCTAAATATACAGGTTTATGTTTTGAAAACGCTGCCCGAGAAATACTATCTAACACATTTTTTTGAACTGTTAGATTACTTAGAGCAAACCAGTTGGCATCTAATAAGTGACGCGCAGCGTACTAAACTGAATGCCTTTAAGTTATTGCCGCAAGATGCGCAGTGTTTACTGATTCGGGTTGTTAATCGAAAACGTCATTTTGTTTGCAGTGAAGAGTTAGTTTATGACGAAATAGACGACTATCCTGGCGCCTATCAGCTATTAAATGAGCAGAGTTGGCTCACTCGGGCACAAGACCCAGCCATGTTAAGTACGTTGATATCTGAGCTAAATAAATCTCAACTAATGGCGCTGGCGAAGGAGCTTGAGCTTCAAGAACTGCCAATTAAGTCTGCCAAAAAAGCTATTTGGCACGAGTATATATGCGGCCAACTTGCGAGCATTAAAGTTGCTTCCTCTGCCATATTATCTGGCTACTTTACCTCTACGTTTAAATCTGACTTAGCTTATTTTCTGTTTATTTTTTTTGGTAAGTTAGGAGGCGCATTGTCGCAGTTTTCAATGCGGGATTTGGGCGTAATGCAAACCCATCGACAACGAGTGCAAGGCAATGCGCATTTTGAGTCGAGAGAAGAAGCACAAAGTGCATTTTTGTATTGCAACCTATACAACGATTTAAAAATCTTGCCACAGCAATCGCTTTTGGAGTTAGCAGACAACATCATTAAACAAAGTTACACCAGTCCGATAGGGTCATTGGCAAAGCTTAAATACGATCATCTGTGCTATAAATTGGCCAATTTGGTGATTGATCACGATGCTGTTCTGAGTGATTCATTATTGACATTAAGTGCACACCCCAAGGCGCAAGAGAAATACATTAGATCATTGTATGCTAAAGGTGAACATGAAAAATGCAAAGAGCTGATAGAGCAGCTATTAGATGCGCCGGGCGACGAGCAACTGCTGTTTTTTGCGGAGGATTTTTATCGGCTCAAGTTTACTGAAAAGCGAACTTCGCTGCTAACCGATATGCTGCGTGCAAGTGGTCCCCCCATTTGTCTTGATGAAGCATTTGTTGGTTATGTAGAGCAAGGGCTAATCGAACACTATGGACGGGCCAATGTAAGTGCTTTTCACTGTGAAAATATGCTTTGGCGCGCCTTATTTTGTTTAAGCTTTTGGCACGAATTATTCGAAGATGAGCGAAATGCGTTTTCCAATGAATTTGAGCACACCCCAAAGTGCCTCAAAGACAACTCGTTTTATAGCGTATTTGAAACTGAAATTGAACAGCGGCTCACCACATTTATCGACAATACCCATTTATTAAACTGGCTAATAAAACAAGCTGCTGACAAATTCAACCAACACAGCAGATTGATGTTCTGGCACCCTGATTGCCTCGCTCAATTGTTTGAATTTGCAAAACATGCACCTATCGACGCCGTGCGTGCGCATTTGCGTGCGATGAGTAAAGATTTCAATGGGTTAAAAGATGGCTATCCTGATTTAATGCTGTGCCAGCAAGGCGTCAAATTCGTTGAAGTCAAAGCTCCTGGGGATAGTTTGCGTCGTAATCAATTGATCACGATTAAAAAGCTGATTGAGTCAGGGTTTGACGTGAGCGTGCAAACCGTCCAGTGGCAAGTTCAGCCAGAGCAACCCTACGTCATTGTTGATATTGAAACCACTGGCGGCAAAAAGGAGCATGATAAGATCACCGAAATCGCCATGGTGAAGGTGGTAAATGGCAAAATAGTGGGGCAGTGGCATAGCTTAATTAACCCTCAGAGGCGGATCCCAAGATACATAACAGAGCTTACTGGTATTGATAATGAAATGGTCAGTGATGCACCTGTGTTTAGTGAAGTTGTTGATGATATTGACACGTTTGGTCGAGAAGCCATTTTTGTAGCACACAATGTCAACTTTGATTATGGCTTTATCAAAGCCGAATTTGCACGCTTAGAGCGGCCGTTTAAAAGAGCGAAACTGTGTACTGTGCAATTGGGTAGAAAGTGGTTGCCGGGTCACGCTTCCTATTCATTGGGTAAAATTTGCCAAGCATTGAACATAGAATTGAATGGGCATCACAGAGCACTCAATGATGCATTGGCAACCGTTGAGCTATTTAATTTAATTAATCAGCGGCGTATAGAAGCGAGCGATAATACCAAGGATAAGCAGCAAGAGGACACACAATAGCTATGAATTCACAACTAGATAGAGTTATTACTGGGAGACACCGTGCTTTTTAATACTTTGATTATGTTTATTAGTAAGTGTGGGGTTGCTATCTCTTTGTGTGCATTGGGTATGTTGGTAGTACCTATGGTGAGTGGCGACCCAGTATTATTGATGGCACTTGTTGCCGGGTTGGTTATTGCAAATATTGTGATGTATTTAGGGTTTTATAAAGACAAGCACAACGCTAAAAAAGATGCGCGTAGGATCTCTGAAAAAACACTGATTGTACTGTCCATGTTGGCACTGCATTGTACCACGCATTTGACGATGCATTTTACGCAACATAAAACCAGCAAGTGGTCTTTTCAACTTAAGTTGTTGGCCGCGATCACTTTACAATTATCGTTGAGCGTATTTTGGTTTGTCCAAGTGTACGTTTAGTCAATTACGTTGATTAACACGCCTGAGTCAAAATAAAAAAGCGCCAGCAATGACTGGCGCTTATTCGATGTGTTTAATTTTGTTCAGCAAATTCATCTAATAGCGACCATCTATGCGCTTTATTTTGAGTTCCTTTGCCCAAAATCCAGTAATCATAGCTGCTTTGAATAGTCCCTTTGCTTTGCTGAATTGCCAGCCATGTGTTGACGTAATTGAGAATATCCACATTGCGCTTAGCGACGGCAAACCCAACCGGGTACTTAAGCTCAGCACCTTTTGGTACCACCACACCATATTCTGGGTAAAACATACTCCACGCAAACCCTGCCTCTGCACTGATAACCAGCGCATCGAAGTCACTGCTTTTCTCAAAGAATGCTTGGTGATTGCCAAGTTGTTTGACGCGGATCTGCTTATACTTGTTGGCCACATCGCGCATCAGCGGCTGATACTCCACATGGGCTAGGCTAAGATTGTCTTTTGTTAATACCAGCTCTTTAGTAGCAAACTCTTTGAGCCGGTGATCTTTGGCAACCAAAGCCAGCTGTAGCTCTAAAACCGGGTTAGTAAAGCGAACAGTACTTAAGTCGATAACGCTCATTTCTAATCCCGACATGGCGATGTCAAAGTACCCCTTACTCAGGTATTCTGCCAGTTGATGTTTTTTAAATGGAATAAACTCCACCTTTACTTGTAAGTCGGCCGCTAATTTATGGGCAAGGCCTATGTCAAAACCTACCAGCTCATCTTTTTGGTTGAAATAACTAAAGGGTACGTTGTCGACTAAGTAACCGACACGCAATACATTACGTTTTTTGATGATGTCGATATTGGTTAATGACAGCTCGCCGCTTTGATAAGCTTTTGGCACGTGATTGAGCACGTCATTAGGCACTTGATCAGACACTATCATGTTAGCAATCACGTCATCAGCACCTTTTGTGCTTTGTGCCAAGTAGTTGTTGGTAGTGAAGCTAAGCACCATAAAAGCAGGTAAAAATGCTGACAATAGAGTGAGGTAGTACAGCGAGCGGATACGCTTTAAATGCAGCTGCTGTTTATTGTAAAAGATGCACAATAGTGTGACCGCAAAGATATAAACAACGGTTGTTGGTGATACCACTTTGGCAGTTAACACCGACATCGACAAATAAAGCTGATAACTGTCGGCTGGAATTTTTAGGCTATCCAGCATATAGGGAATAGCTATGTGTACATTGGCAAAATAACTGAGCATGGCTGAAAGCGTGACATTGGGGATCTGCTCTAGGGTAATGGGATTACCCGTCAGCCAAGCTGCAAATGTAACAAACATCAGGGTTGTAAGCTTGCCCAAGCTTGGGAACGTATAAGCGATGGGAACTAACACTTCAGCAATGTGATCAGACTCTTCATCACTGCGTTTAATTTTTTGTAAGTGCGATTTAATGCCCTCGGTGATAACGGGTAGCACGATGAAGACATTTCCTGTACTAAATGCGGTGATCCACGCATTGCGCATGACTTTGATTAAGTCTCGATATTTAACAGGCGTAAGCGCCGCAACAAGCATTGGCAATAAGGCAAACATGAGGTAAAAGCCTAAGCAAATGACCAAAACTAAGTAAATTTGTAAATTACTGAGCTCTTCTTGGCCTATAGTACCTGCTGTACTGGCAGTCATCGAAAAGATACCTATAGGGAAGAATTTAATCACTTTTTTCGACATCACAGTTAAGCCTTGCCCGACGACTTCAAGCACATCGAGTAATTGGTTTTTTCGGCCATTGGAGATCAGTGCCAAACCCAGTGCAATACAAAATATAACCAGCGCAGGTACATTTCCGTCAGCCATAGAAGCGAAAGGGTTTGACGGGATATACTGTTGGACGAAATTGACATCAGGCGCTTGTGCTACCAGCGCAGGTGAGAAAAAAGTCCCAGCGTCATGGCTTGGCAAGGTCAGGGTAAAGCACCAGATCACCGCAAGGCCAATCACCCAAAGTGCAACCATGGTAATGGCGGCTTTGGCCAGCACGGTTTTAACCTGATCTGGGCTGAATTTACCTAACCCCACAACCAGACTGACCACGATGTAAGGAAAGATAGTGATTTGCATAAGGCTGACAAAGCCTTCGCCAATTGGTTTTAAAAACGCAACTCGCTCACCAAAAATAAGTCCTGTTGCTATGCCAAGGATCAATGCCCATAGCATCCAGTTCATACTTTTTATCCAGTTGAATAGTTTATTCATGATCACCCGTCGCAGTTAAATTGGTGCGCGATTATATTGAGATTAGCTGAAATTAATCTGAATGCATGAAATGAAATAGTGCGATACGGGTGTAAGCATTGAAAAAATATGGATTTGATGCGAGTAAGTATTCACATTTGGCCACAAGTTGTATTGTGGCCAAGATAAAAATTCACAGCGAATAAAAGCAAGAAATTTTAAAGTTGAGGCTTAGATTTCGTAATCTTCACCATTTTTGCTGCGGTAGCATTTGCAACGCGACTCTTCGAGCAAAGTGTGTTGAACACCGTCAATAAAGCTCATCCACAATTTAGTATGCTTGCGGTTTTGCGTGTCGATGGCGCTAAAAGGTGTTTCGTATTGCACATCATTAATATGGGCTTTGTCATATTTTCCGGTATCACCAGCGATGTTAAAACTTAGTTCAATGTGCAAGCCATCGTCTTTTTGCAATAAGATGGTAGACGGTGCTTCTTTGTGACCACAAAGGGCAACAAATTGTTTGGTGTTTTTCAGTCCGCAGTGCTGTCCATCCGCAAAAAACACCATTAAGTGGTTGTAATAAACAACGTAAGCACTGACTTGAGTATGAGAGCCAAATTCGAGCGGGCAGTGTTGATCTAAAAATTGTTTTGCAATAACGAGCTTCTGACATTCTTCACTTAGTGGTGGTGTAGTTTGAAGTTGTGCTTTCATTGATGTATCCCCAGTTACCGAAATTAAATTGTTGTGAAACGTTACGGTTGTCACATAACGTGTGCTGATTAATTGACTACAATTTCAGTGTATAAAAAATTATCAATAAATTTCACAAAAAGAATTTTACAGTGTAAATTTTACAAAATCTGGTCAGACCTCTTGTTGTAAAATGGTCGAATTTATGCTCTTTTATATCATGAATATGTAGTAAAAATGTCGATAAAATTGATTAAAGTCGCTTAAATGAGAAGGATTGGTATTAAAATGAAAAAAAGCTCAGAGCTGATGCGTAAGTCTCACTTTCTCGGTACCAAGATCCGCAACCTCCGAAAACGTAACCATTTAACGCTAGAAGATTTGTCTGCTCGGTGTATCCGAGTAGATCCGCACACAGCGCCTTCAGTGTCATATTTGTCCATGATTGAGCGCGGTAAACGCACGCCAAGTAGTGACATGTTAGAGAACTTTGCTGAAGTGTTTCAAAAGCCACTATCGTGGTTTTTAGACACAGATCCCGAGCCCGATGCCATCACCCCACAAAAAGGCCGCTCTGGTGGGATTGAGGGGATGGCACTAGAGCCAAATTTTTTATTTTCTAACGACATACTACAAATTGCGATACCAGAGATGCTTTCGCAAACGGGGATCAGTGGTAGACAGTTTGCCCACCTTTTGATACGAGCTCATCAAGAGCACCATCAAAACCACTTTCCTGATCTGGAGCGCGCCGCCGACGAAGTTGGTGACAAAAATCTCTATTTAAGTGTTGAAGACCTCATGGCGTTGATAAAAAAGCACGGTCTGAAACTGAGCTGGTATGATGAAGTCCCAAATGAAGTGATGGATGACAGTGGGCATGTCTTTAATCACTTGATCACCTCTTATTTCGAAGAGCCCAACGTGGTACATGTAAACCGCCTGCTTGAGAAAAACCCTGCAAGACTAAAATATGACTTAGCTGTGCACATTGGCCATAGTGTGTTGCACGAACTCAAAGGACTGCGCTGCGTGTTGCGAACAGGTGGCTTTAATACCGCAGTGCTACCAGCTTCAGACACTACACCCAACGCGCAGGATATTCTAACGGCTTGGCATGATTTTGAGTCAAGCTTTTTTGCAGGCGCTTTACTGTGTCCAAAAGTTGCCTATCGGCAGTTGCTCGACTCATATGGTTATGAAATAGACATTCACCAGCATTTAAATATTTCACCGTCTGTTGCGATGCGCCGTATGACTGTTGTGTCGCCATATCCGCATTGGCATTACTTTGATGCCTATCTACCCGGAAAACTAAAAGCCGTATATCGTGGCAATGGTATACCTCTACCTTGGGGGAATATGCGAAGCGTTGAAGATCCCTGCCAGCACTGGGCGGTGTTTAGAAAGTTTGTAGCCCAGTCTCAGCAGTCAAGTGCACAACTCTCCATTCTCAATGTAAATGGTAAACCTCATCTATACTGTTGTGAGTCACTTAAAGTGAATGATCTTGTAGAGAATGCCCATGTACTGTGTGCTGGCATAGACCTAAATCCAGCAATTGACGCACAGGGGATAAGCGCCGATGAAGTGGTGCAAGAGTTACAGGCACTTTGTATTAAACAAGGCGGCGCAAGTGTTGTACCATGGCATCTGAAAAAGCAGCTCATGAGCGTGGCAAAAATTCTTAACATCAATTGGATAGACAGAGGGATCAACAATGATGTACGAGTCATTTGCACCAGAGGGACAGCGTGCCCGAGACAGCCTAGTTGCTACGAAACAGGATAGGATTAGATAAAAGCTTATAAATAACAAGGCACCAGGTAGATTGATAAAGGCAACGAGCAAACTTTACTGCGCACTTATGATTAATTTGTGTGTGCTTACTCTGATGTTAGTAACTTTAACATTAAGCAGAGCCGCATACAGTTGTGAAAAGACCTTGCGTGTAAGTACCAGCGGTAATTGGCCGCCATATTCACAGCGTGTAAACGGGCATTATGAGGGGTTAGAAGTTGAAGTTGTTGAGCTGGTATTAAAAGAGGCTGGGTTTTGCTGGCAGTACGTTGAGCTCCCTTCCTCAAGCCGCGCATTTAAGCAATTTCAAGAAAACAAAGTTGACCTGATCCCTGCGGCTAGTTTTACACAATCCCGACGAAAATACGCCGAGTTCAGTTTGCCGTATCGACAAGAAGTCATGTTGCTGTTTGCACATCAAGACAATACAGATACCATGATGCACGACGGCTTAATAACAAGCATTGCGCTTTTACGACACCTAAAAAACAACTTGATTGCAATTAGTCGAGGTAGCGTTTACGGACAAGGTTTTGAGGGCTTTAGAAAGGCTTGTGAGGATTGTGTGGTAGAAACCAACTTTGCCCACGAACGCTTTAATCTAATAAAACACAAGCGGGTTGAATATGCCGTAGAAGACATTTTAACAGGCGCTCATTTAACACAAGAAGCAGATTATAAAGGGGTGATTCGAGCTACTACCATAAAAATTTACGACAATCCCATTCACTATATGCTCAGGCCTGGCATGCTGAGCGAGCCGCAACTGAGGCAGCTCAATTTAGCCATTATAAAAAACAGACAACGCATTGAAGAGATTATTCAAAAATATAAGCAGCGCTATGGCGTAGACTAAAGTCTTCAAGTGTTATTTGCGTCTATCGGAATGGCTGTTTCTACGCATTTTTCGAGCATGTTTCATTGCCAGTACATGCTCGTCAACCGGTGCTGTACGCGTGGCCAACCAAAGGATCACTATCGCTTCCATTAGGCAGAAGAAGGTGAGTAAGGGGCTAAACAGATATCTAATGTATGGAAATGAATCTATTACGTACAACACGAAGAGACCAAGCTCGACTAGCGCGATAAAAGTAACAAATACATAGGATATATAGACAAAAAGCAATGCTCCTTCTTGTCTTGTGAAATAGAAGTGGTCGTAAACGTCTTTGCAAAGTCTGCTGCGACTTTTAAGTTTAGCAACTATCAATCTTCGAGCAAAAACAACATAGACATATGCCCAACTAATTATAAACACACATAGGTAGTAATAATTTCCCCAGCTGATGGCTATTTCAGTAAAGATAGTATCCATTAACTCAAGTGCAACCAACATCAATAGTAAGCAGCGAGTATTGATACTCTTCCAGCCAACAAATAAAGCAATGATCATTACTGGCAAGCTAACAAAGCTAATTGCATGATAAATAGAATTTATTGAAAACGCTTCTAGCAAGTGTGTTGGCCTTTAAAAATTACGTGCGAGTACATGTATTTACTTAGTTTATAGTGTTCTTATTTTTAATGGACCTCTAATAAGATGAATCCGCTATAAAATGATGCAAAGTGACAATCCCCCTAAAATGGGCGTTTAATATAATACTTTTTGATGCACCGTTGGCCTTTTATTTGTAACTTAGTTTTTTCTATTCATACAAAGTTTTACTTTAAATACAGTGGGAAAATGTGATAGCTAACGCATTATGAAAATATACAGCTGTGTTATAGGTGCGCTTAGTCATTATCAACCGGTAGGGTCCGAATGGATAACCTAAGCAGCAATAGGGCTTCGACTAAGTAGAGTAGGGTGAGGGCGGGGCTGAAAAGTTGCTCCACAATAAATAAACTGCCCAGCACGCCATATTGATACAGTTTAATTTCAATCAAATTAATAAACAAAAAGAGGCTTGCACAGGCATATACAAAAATAAGCCCGCCTTCTTGCTTGCTAAAGTAGTAGTTTTTACGAACCTCATCAAAGAATTTAAAGTGGGGGCTCAATTTTATTGCTATCAATCTTCTGGCAAATACAACATAGATATAGACAAGACTATAAAAAAAGATCCAGAGGTAGAAGTTGTATTGCCAAGACAGCGCGATATTTGATACCAAGGTGTCGATGGCCTCTACAACGAGCAGGATTAACAACAAACTCCGGGTGTTAACACTTTTCCAGCCAGCAATAAGCGCAATAAAAAACACTGGTGTTGAAATTTGACCAATTACATAATAAATGTAATTGAGAGAGTCGCTATTAAGCAAGTTATCAATCCTGTGCACGTGTTACTTTAAGTGAGCAAGCATATAGACATTAAATGGTGATTTTTATGCATTTAAATTACCTGTCTATGTGCAGTTTCGCGATTTAGTCATCTAATCGTCTACATTACTTAAAGCGTTTGTTATTGAGAGTTTTGGTTCTTGTCTTGCGCTGCATCTTGACGGCTAGAACTCTCGAGCCCCTCATTAAGTTTGGCTCTTGTTCTTCTCTGTTTTACATATATATCTACGGGGACTCGTCGGATTGCTAGCCTCAATATGGTGAGTGCTGCGAGCAAATGCGATACTGTAAGCAAAAGAGGAAAAAGGTTAATTCTATAAGGGTAACTAGCGATCAATTGGTATTGATAGAGTTTTACTTCAACCAAAGCGATTATGTGAAATAGCATTAGTAAAACGGACATGAAAAACAGCGCAGCTTCTTGCTTGCTAAAGTAGTAGTTTTGGTAAACATCATTACAGAATCTTATGTAATTGCCTAACCATTTTGCCAGTAAACGCCTGCCAATAATAGCAAATGAAAAGACAGCACACACAAATATGGCGTAAAAACCATAATTGCTCCCTAGTGTATAGGACCAGTCAGTTAATAAGTTATCTATGGCTTCGAGCGTCAGTAAAGAAATTATCAGCATTCTCGTGTTGATACTTCTCCAACCAACAATTAAGGAGATAAAGTAGATAGGAGTGATAAAAAAAGCAACACTATCATAGAATGCTTTATAGTTTTCGTAGCTAAACATTGGGCACCTATTACTCTTATTCTTTATCAGTTTGTTGATTTTCAACTTGTTGTTTGGCTTTTTTTTCCGAAGTAAAGCCACATACAAAGCAAACTAGTAAAAATTGATAAATTGGAATTAGCTCATGCCCTTCTTCCCAAGCAGAGATGGTCTCTTCACTAACTGAAGGTATTAGCTTTTTACCGAGGTTGCTTCTAGAAAACCCAGAGTCTTCCCTTATTAATTTGACTGCAACAGCAAGCTCTTTCCAAAGAGTTTTAAATGTTCCTATTCCATGCTCTCGATCTTTCATTATATGCCTAACTTCCGTTAAATAGGATAGATGTAGTAATTAGAGATTTACTAGTCCTATCTACCATCTACAAGAATACCTTGGGCCAAAAAAGTTGCCATTTTATTAAAGCAAACACCACAGTTACATTTCAATTACTGAGTCGTGTACTACGAGAAGTTTGTAAATGTTAATACTTTATATTACTACTTATTTGTAATATTGAAGTGGTGTTACGTTGGTTTTATAATTTATTTCTTTATAATGGGATGAGAAATTTTTATTTAATAATGGCTAAGTAGACATACTTAAATACATGCATTTCTCAACTTAGAGAGTGAAAGTATCATTAGATTCGTATAAAGCTATATTTCAAGTGTATATACTACACTTGAAATGATAATAATTAATAGTTTCTTCATGTTACTTAGGCAAGTCAACAGGTCTCCCTATTCCACCAGCTGTTCCGCCAACTACTTTTGATAAATCTTGCTTATTAAGTTCTTTCATATATCTATCCTTTAATAATTTTTTTGAGTTGTGAAGCCAACAAAATTTGGCTCTCTGTGTTGAAATGATGCTGAAATTACAAAGTACATTGCTGTAATATGTAAAATTAGCTGCGTTTGGCTAAAGGCTGATTCAATAATTATTGTTGAGTTGAAAATGTCCAAAACGTATAAAGAAGCTTCTAAAAAACAAATAAAGTAAAGTGAAAAGCTAACAAAGAATACGAATAGGAGGCCACCTTCTTGTTTTGTAAAGTTATAACTATTGTGTACTCTTCTGAAAAAATCAATATGGCATAACTTCTCAACAATCAACCTTCTACCCAAAACAGGGATGATGAAGCAACAACAAACAAATGCTCCCCACAAGTAATAGTACTGTCCCCAACTTCTAGAGGGCTCGTAAAACGCTGAATCTATTATTTCTATGAAAAATAGCAATGAGCAAATATATCTAAAATTAAGGTTCTTCCATCCAATAAAAAGGGCTATAAGATAAACTGGAATAGATAAATAAGTTACTCCGTTGTAAAAGAACTCTAGTTTTTCATAACTAAACATCAGATATATCCCTTAATTTCTCTTATTCTCTGGTTGTTGACTTTCGAGTAGTTGCTTAGTTTTTTCTTCGGGACTAAAACCACAAATAAAGCATATTAAAAAATAACTGGTTAATGGTACTGGGGTTTTACCAGTTTCCCAATTGGATATCGTTGCTTGGTCCACTACAGGAATAAGTTTTTGTCCTAATTGACTTTGTGTGAGGCCTGCATCCTTACGCATCGATCTTATCGACTTGGCTGCTTCTCCCCATAAGCCATTAAACAATCCTAGTTGTCGAATTCTAAGTTTCATATGTTCCAACATTACCTTTTGATAACAAATTTAACAAAAGCTATCACTTAAAAGCTTGTAATTGCAAGCTTTTATCGATATCTGACAGTTAATATGAATATTATCATGTTATCTAAATAGTAATTTAACGCTTACTCGATTTTTCTACACCTGATGTTTATTAAATATTTCATTTGTTGCGATTGATAATATCAAGGTGTTTTTGAGAAATAAACCATGAATTGACAAAAAATTAAAAAATTTATTGTTTTTTCTTACAGGGTTTTTAATGACAAAGTATTAGTGTAGTGTGGAGTGTTTTTTATAGTTTTTATTTGATTATTCGCTAAATTTTAATAATAAAAGCTAAGGAATCTTGGTATAGTGTCATATTATCATTATTGCACTATTATATTAAGTACAAAAACACAATAATGTGATTTTGATAAGCTCACCAATTTTTAAAAAGTATTAGCCTGTTCAAGGTTCCGCTGTATTCACCACGAGAAAAAGCAAATGTGTGATGATGCCTCATTGTGGTTAAACATCAAACAAAGAAGTCTGCTTTGAGGAGCATGGGCAACGTGTTCGCCGTTGTCAGTGCTAAATTTGGGCGTTTTTATTCCAGAGACAATACAATGCTGTGATGTGCACTCAGGAGGCTGTTGAATTGGCCTGACTGAGTAATTACATGTACAGAGGCTTAAATTGAGTAAAAGGCACTGTCTGAGTGCTCATAGTGTTATTAGCTTGTTTTAGGTGCTTATTCAGCCATTCATAGCAACAGCAAAGACCAGATGCTGAAGGCTTGGACAAGCAAAGCTGGCAAGAGACCATGGGGCAAATTTTGTTGAGTGACTTAGGCACAAAAAACGGTGTAAGTTGAATAATGCTTACACCGTTTTGTGGGAGAACCATGGGCTACTTTGTTATAAACAGCCCTTAAAAAGGATCTTTATTAGTTGCTACACTCGGCCCAAGTTTGCCCATCGGTACTGCATTCCTGTACATAAGTGCCATCGTCTTGATATGTTTGGCGTTGCCATGTGCCATCGCTATCTCTGGAGGTGATGATTCGGTTGTCACCTGAGTCATCTGTAATGCGCTTGTGCCAAGAAGAGAAAGGGATGTTGACGTTATCGTCAAACTCGTAGCCTGCCAATGAGAAGTATGCCACCAATACGAGTACATCTAAAATCTCTGACTTTTCACTCATATTTATCCAGTCGTCTAGCTCAGCAATTGACTCCGCATTTTGGTGAAACTCGGTTAGATAGGAAACTTTATCTTTACTGTAAGATACAGATAATACGCGGTTTTCTGCGTCACTAAAGTCAATGTTGTCATCGCAAGCTTGCTGTTGCGATGTACGGTCAATACTTTTCCAATTGCGTAACTCATAGGTGAAGCCGCTAATTTTCACTTCTAATCTCTCAAACTGGAAGCAGTGGCCGATATCGTCAGCACTATTTTTTACCAAATCTGTTGTTTGAATATAGGTGTGGTTATCGCTCCAAGGGCTGGTTATTTCTTTGCGGTCATATTGAACAAATAGCACAGTCTCAAGATTGTCATCCATGCGTACACGCTCATCAACTGGGGTACTACCGTCTTTTCCATAAATAAGAATACTTCTATACCACACAAGTTCGGTGCTATCTGGTTGCTCTGACGGAGTATCGAGATAGTGGAGAACACGAATTTCATGCGCGTCTACATATTCTTTTGCAAGCTTTAGATATTTCTCTACACTTGCTTGAAGCCCTTTAACAATGTCTTCAGCGAGTTTCTTTAGCGCGTCGTCACCACTCTCGATATAGTCACTGAATAATTGCTGTTCAGAAATATTGTAATGCTCAATCACCTGATCAATGGTTTCGCGCATTACAATTTTCAGCTGCTCTTGAAGCGCGTCATCTGCAAGTATGGTGGTACATGTTTTATTTTTATATGCATCAGTTTTATAAAGTGACTGCCACAGCACCGTAGTTAGTGGTGTAATGTGCTGCTGATCTTCACCTTCTAGGCTTGTTAGCGTAGGTGGCAGAACCATTTGATAAGCCTTAGTAACTTCACCAAGGTCTTCGTCAATGGCACCAACCGGCACATCGACATAGGTTGGCACATAGGCAGCACATTGGGCTTGCTCCTCAGTGAGTTCTAATTCATAGCTGCCTTTATCTGTTGAAACCACAGATGGCTCATTATCATCTTTAACCGCATTGTTATTTAGATCAAGCCAAACAGTTGCTCCTTGCACATAGCCGTCAATCACTCGTCCACGTCGTGCATAGCGGCTATGGTCATCCGTAACAGGTGGGTTGGTTACGGTATTGCCACTATTGTTATTCACTGTACCTGTGGTTGTATTGTTATTATTTGACGCTGTCGAGCCGGTATTTTGGCTAGGCGTATTATTGTTGTTACTCAAGTCAATACTGGGTCCTTTGGGGCCACCGCCACCGCCGCCACCACAGCCTGTAAATAAGGTACTACAGAGTATGGCCAGTGAGAGGGTCTTTAAATGTGATTTATACATGCACGTTCCTTATTATTGGCGCAGGCTTATTGGTTACTGCAAAAATTAGATTAAATGTGTCTTTAACTATTGTTATTAGAAGTTCGACTAGCTCGGTTCTATTAAAGGCCTAGACTAAGTCAATGTGGTAATTATAGGGAAACTCGTGGTGCTACAGGTAGCGAAAAACAGACAAAAATGCGCAATAATCTGCCGTAAGTCACGTATAACAACAAAGTTTGATAATTGCTAAGTTGTTGTTATTATGTAGCACAGGTACAAGTTTTACCAACGTTAATTATAAAAATAAGCAATAAAAACAATGTTTTAATAATATGCATAGGAATTTCGTCACCGCGCTTTATGTCGGTTTTTTAATTATATTTGGTATGCTGTTCAGCAGCGAAAGCTTTGGTAAATCTGATACCCACTTAGCTTTAGGCGTGGGAGATGGATTGCCGGGCAATCGTGTGTTTGACATCGAGCGTGATCACCGGGGGTTTATGTGGATAGCTACCGGCCAAGGCCTTGCCCGATTTGATGGCGTTAACACGGTACGCTTTTTTTCACATAAAACACTCAGTACAAACCAGTCGACTCGGGTGCGTGATTTATTGTTTGATTCTCAAAATCGCTTGTGGGCTGTTGGCGATCAAGGCGTTGGAGTACTCGGTGCTAAAAGTGAGCGTTTTGAACCAATTGCGTCGTCCCAGCCACATACACAGCTAAACGCATACAGTGTATTTGAATCAAGTGACGGTATCGTATGGGTTGGCGCGAAGTCTGGCGTTTATCAGTTTGAACAAAATCAACTTAACCCATTGGCGCTGATGCTTGATGGGCGTTCCATTACCCCTCAAGTATTATCGATAACCGAGGTTGAACTGTCCAAACTAATACTCGCGACTGATAGTGGTATTATGATTGTTGATACCAATACGCTGCGAGCTGAATACTTATTACATGAAAATGGTCAGCCAGCCTTCGCTGACAAAGTGTGGCGTCTAAATAATGGGTCAATTTGGTTAAGCATTCATGGCTATGGTTTGGCTACCTATGAGCATAGCGAGCGCAAGTTAGAAATGCGCTACATTGACGAGAACGAGTTTGACACTGTTGGCTATGTATTTGATATTCAAGAAAGTGAAAGCGAATTTTATGCAGCGTCACTGAACACTGGGCTACTGACCTTAAACAGTGGCAAGGTGGAGGTCAGTAGTGGATTGCCACCATTACTGTCATTGTACCAAGACCAACAAGTAAAGGCTTATGGCACATACAGCGAAGGTGTTGCGCTGCTTTCAACCAATCACAATGCAATTAAAAACCGAGAGTTTGCTCATCCAAGTGAAACCGGACAGTATGAAATCAACGATGTATTGATTACGGATGAGTCTATTTGGCTTGCCGATCAACTAGCTGGTGTATGCCGTTACTCGTTCGAGGGTGACTTTCAACGTTGCCTTGATACCGAAGACTTATCTGCTCAAGCAATGGCTGTATCGCCGAGTGAACATGTGTGGATCAGCCTCTATAAAAGCTTAGTGAAAGTCGAACCACAATCAATGACAGTGGTTCAACAATTTGATTTTGAGAAATATAATATCCCCGATGCGATTTATAGCATTGTTATTCAAGACGAACAAACTATTTGGCTGTCCCATAGCTTTGATGGTTTGACTCGATTAAACCCGCGTACTAAACACGTAGAGCGATTTAATACTGAAAACTCAGGCCTGTTAAGTGATGAAATACACAGCTTGGTTCTTCATAACGAGCTCCTGTGGGTGGCCACATCAAGTGGGCTGCAAACCTTTGATGTCAGCACGCAGCGTTTTGAACCAAAAACAGCGCTTGGCGATAGAGTCTCAAATGCGGTTTATGACCTTTATCTCAGCCCAAAAGACTTTTTATTTGTTCAAACTGAGAGTGGTTTACAAGTACTGGATCTAAAAACCCAATCATGGAAAGCCTTACCAGATAAGCTCAAAAGGTTGACCAATACCAGTGTTGTTTTTGATGATGCAGGCTATGCGTGGTTTGCCAGTAGCTTTGGCGTGATGGGGTGGTCTCCAGAGGACTCGGACTTGAGCGTTCGCCATTTTGACAAAGGAGATGGCCTGTTTACACAAGGGTATTTAGGCAGTGCAGGTGCTGCTTTTGAGCGACAACTCGCTTTTATAGCACCTGATGGAATGACTTTATTCAGCCCTAACAAACTTGGTTTTTCCGACGCGCAGCCTAAGGTGAGTGAATTTGAGCTTACTTTTGCAAACGGACAGTCGAAGCGTTACTTTCACCAAGAAAATCTGGTTGCACTTCCCTACGAACACGCGAGTATGCGCTTTGTGCTTGCTAACAATAACTTTGCCAGTGTCTCGAAGCAGCAATTTAGGTACAAACTAGAGGGGATCGCTAACACTTGGGTAGAGTTGGGGAAAAGCCGGGTATTGATGATCCCCAAGCTGGCATACGGCCAATACAAGTTGTTACTGCAAAGCACTGACAGTGACGGAAACTGGTCACAGAACATCAGCGAGTTTTCTTTTACCATTGAAACCCCATGGTATGCGACTGTATGGGCATATTGTGCATATGCACTCGGTTCGATATTGATTTTATATATTATTTATCAAATTCGTATAGCGGCTTTGAAACGTATCCAAACCGCATTGGAGATTGAAGTTGCCGAGCAAACACGAGAAATAAGTAAACAAAACAAACTGCTTACCGAAAAGTCGGAGGCATTGGCACAAGCACAAGCGCAGCGAACGCTGTTATTAAAAACGTTGTCTCACGAACTGATGACGCCAGTTTCTCTAATTCAAGGGCCTGCTGAGCAACTCAACAGAGTCCAACAACCTGATGAACGCAGCAAAATGGCAAATATCGTGATTAGCAATGCCAAGCGTTTAAAGGTGTTAATAGAGCAGTTGATGCGGGTATCAAATCTCAATCAAGAATCTCAGTTGCCGATTGTCAGCCCGACGCAGTCACTCACCAGCTTTAATTTGTCTCAAATTTGTTTAGAGCAGATAGCTGCATTTGGTCCAATGGCTGAGCAAAGCGACATTATGCTGAAAACAAATATTGAAGACGATATCCATGTTCTGGCTCGCCCAGATCAGCTCGAGCAATGTGTGAGTAACTTACTAAGCAATGCAATTAAATATAGCGCTGTGGGTAAAACCGTGTCACTCATTTTGAGTTTACAAGGTGATGAAAAAGCGCCTCGCTGTATTTTGCATGTTCAAGATGAAGGGGTAGGTATTGAGCCAAGTGAATTGGAGGCCATTTTTACACCTGAATATCGAACCGACACAGGTAAACGGCAAAATGTTGGCTTGGGCATTGGGTTGAGTGTCGTGAAAGCGATTGCAGATGAGCTAAAAGGGTCTATTGACGTTGTGTCATCGTTAGGTAAGGGCAGTGAGTTTAGTTTGGTCTTTAATGCACTTCCTGCCATATCGTGTTCTGACAATGAGGCACAAGTATCTAGCTCACGGCACGATTTAAGCGATAAGACGGTTCTAATCGTAGATGATACGCCAGATATGTTGACTTTACTCAGTAGTATTTTTGAGCAGGATTATAAAGTAGAGGTTGCTGTTGATGGCGCACAAGGCCTTGAAAAGGCAAAAGCGCAACTTCCCGATCTGATTATTTCCGATGTGATGATGCCAAAGCTTGATGGCTTCGGATTGTTGAGCCGCATTAAACAAGACCCTCTAACTGCGCATATTCCGGTTATTTTATTGACGGCCAACTTAAATGAACAAAGAGAGCTTGAAGGCCTCAGCCGCCAAGCCGATGATTACATAACTAAACCGTTTAGTGTACAGGCGTTAGAGCTTAAAGTGCGCAACGTGTTTTCGCACTATGCAGCCAATGCTGCTAGATGGCATGCGCGTATTGAGCAAGGGGATAAAAAAGCAGCTGACAGTTTACCCATGTTGCCAAAATTTGAGTTTAAAGATGAACCGCACATCTACGACTTTTTGGACAAACTAGATGGGGTGATCCACGAGCGCTACCAAAACCCAGATGTTTCAGTAGCTGAACTTGCCAAAGAGATGGCGCTGAGTGAGCGACAGTTGCATCGCAAACTCACTGCGGTCATTTCTATGGGGGCAAATGAATACCTGAGAACGTACCGCTTGTATCAAGCGATCACTCCATTGTTACATGGTAAAAGTGTGGCGGTTGTGTCTGAATTGGTTGGGTTCAATTCGGCGTCTTACTTTAGTGCATGCTTTAAAAAGCAATATGGTATGACGGCCAAAAGTTATGTGCAAAAGCAACGAGATAAACACCCGTTAAAATTGTAATACCGACATTATAGCCAATGTTGGGGCTAAGCACTCCCCAACATTGGCAACTGAGTTATTAATTTAAAAGAGCTCAGTTATTTTTGGAAACCCACCTTCTGAGCGACACTCATAAAGCACCGCTCGGATCTGCGACTCTTGCCACTCTACAGTGCTCCAATAAGGCGTTGGTGAATACCTTGGAAAACATTCAATTAAATAATGGGTATTACTCGTTGCTGACTTGATGTCGATGTCGTTTGCTTGTGTATTAAATGAAGCGGCACAAATGATTGCAACCATTGAAATGAGAGAAGCTAATTTCATTGTATATTCCTTATTGATTAGCATTAAAAGTCATTTTTATGACGAATAAACAAGCAAAAAAATAACACAATTGTACCTTAAATATTTACAGCATCTTGCCTGCACCAGTACATGTTTATATTGTGGTGAAAAGCCTATCAGCTAGCCTCAAAAGTTTGCTCAGTGAGTGTGTTGCTGGGAAGGTATTTGCGGATTAATAATGCGGGAGTGTTAAATCTCTCTCCCGCTCATTTGGTTTAAGATGTTGCGCCGAAGGCGTTATGGTACGTGACGCTAGCAGTAGGTACGTCTTGGTTAAATGCACATACTTGGAAGTATTCAGGAGGAACGCCTGCCAACACGAGCTTTTCATTGGCCGCAAATCCAAAGCGGCTGTAATACGCAGGTTCTCCAAGCACCACGCAGCCTTTAGCTTGACTATGTTTGAGCATTTCAAGTGCCTTATTGATCAATTGCGAGCCTAAGCCTTGGCCTTGCTGAGCAGGGGAAACTGCCACTGGGCCCAGTCCAAACCAGCCTTGTTGATTATCCGAAAGTACAACGGGAGAGATGGCTACATAGCCGACTACAGCACCGTCATACTCAGCCACGAGTGAAATTGTCAGTGCATTTGCACGCCTCAAAGCTCGAATAATAAAGTGTTCGCACTGATCAGAATGCGTTACTTCAGCAAATGCTGCTTTAGTAAGCGACTCTATGTGCACTGCGTCGTGGGGCTGTTCGTCTCGAATACAAATGTTCATTTTGGCTCCTGGTATAGTCATCGGTATTTTCTTGCGATGTTTTATTACGATGGGTGAGACTCTAAACTGTAAAGTAATAGACGGGTCAATAGGGTTAATGAAAAAACACGACAATAATCGTTAAGTTCATGAGTTGCGTGTTTTTCACTATTGCTTAAACCGACTTCAACATGTTGAAGTCACTATGGACTAAATTTTTTATATACAACGGTTTGATTCAACGTGCGCTTAGTAGCTGTTTTACAGAGTTCAAGTTGACCATAAATCTGTTTGTTATTTGTAGGAACCGAATTCTGTATTTGTGGCTGAGAACATTTCAAGTTATTTATTTACGTGTATGCCATCATCTTGAAAGCGATAACTATAGCAGCTTTATAACATTAAATTCATGCACTTAATTGATATCTCCTTAGCGATTGAAGATTTTTTCACACCCAGCGGTTTAAAATCTTAACACTATTTTTTCATAGGATAATTTTAGGGTGATCTACAATGGGTATAAAAGGATACCGTTTATATAACTTGATCACTTACTTATAAGGAAATTGTATGGTTAGTAGATTTATGAGACATGACGCAATCAGGCGCAGGTTAGTAATAAATAAATTGATGGTCGAAATGCAAAACAATTTAAGGAGCACCAGAAAAAGTAATAACTTAACGCAAAAGCAACTCGGGGATAAGCTCAACGTTGACCAAGCGACGATCAGTAATTTTGAAACCGGTAAAACCTATATGACCATGGAGCTGGTATACGAGATGTATTTAATTTTTGGCGATGAGTTTTGTTTACCGAATATCCAGTATTTTGAAAGAAAGTAAATACACGATATTACATCACGAAATTGCGTGGTAAAGATATGCAGTGATGAGGCTTACCTGCAACCCACTCTTAACCACGCAAAGCAATTAAAATGTCAGTACAGGGGGCCGTTATCAGAGCGTATCCTGAGCAACACGTTGGAGAAAAACGGCTATGCAACAAATGGCAAATCGTTTTATTTAACTCCAATATGTTCTAAACCCACTTCAGTTTTGGACAGGAAAGGGTGTGGTGTGACAGGCGTTTTAGACCACATGGTGATTGTAAGGGTAAACGCCTGATGAGGGGCTTGTTTCAAACACTGAATGCTAACTTTGGCTTGCTAGCAAGAGGAGGCTGGAGGCCCACAACTTAAAACTGAATACGCTTTAGTTCACCATCATGATATTCATAAGCAAATGGTGATACGTTGTAAGATAGGTTTGGATACTCTGAATAAGCGAGCATCGCAATTTGATAAAGTGCTGCTTCATCATTCAGCGGCACAACCAACACGTTGCTTCTATTGGGGAAAACTAATCCGACAGGGCCTTCGAATGTAGCTTTGACCTGTTGCTTAAAATAATTTGAGAAAACAGCACTGGCTTCGTAGGTCTCGTCAGCAATAAACATATGTATGTTACTGCTTCCTTCTTTTTGTTCAATTCTTTGGAGTTTTGCACCCAGTTCAGCGAGGTGTGTATCTAAGTTAGATTTCGCAATCTCTTTGAGTTGCTCAACGGGTAGCTTAAATTCATCTATCTTCTCTTTACTGACATACTGAATGCTTGAAGGTGTATCTATTGCTAGTAGTAGGACGAGTTCATCGTTAATTTTTTCGTAATAAAACGGGAAAGGGACCTTTTTATCACTTGATTGGTTTATTTTAGCCGTTATATGTTCGATATAAGAGGTTGGCTTAATAACGGGCCTTAATTGGCTAACTTGTAACTTTGACTTTTCTGATAACTGGCGAGCACTTTTAGTCGAATCTATATAATATGCAAATATCTCTTCAAGTGCGTCTTTTTCTTCTGAGTATCTTAAATAAGCGTTTACGAGATTTGTTGAAAAAGTCGCGCCTGTTGAGTACGTAACTTCAATAGATAAATCATCAGTAACCTTAAATTGTGCATCCTTGAAGTGCTTTTTTACCTCTTTCAAATAAGCTTTTGTGAACGCCTGCTCTGAAAGCAACGCCTCCGAACTTGGTGATGATACAGCGTAAAACGAAGACGATAACCCTACTGCCAAAGAGAGAAATAGCGCTTTTTTCATTAATTAAATCCTTAGTCGAAATTTTTTAATATCATAACTTTATTTGCTTTCTGTGTCTTTAGTGTTTGTTTTTATTATATATTTCATTATTTGCTTATCATGCGTGGCTGCAATGTTATGGTATTTTTAGATTTAACTAAGCCGGCACTGTGATGTGATTATAAAAATTATGGATCTGGGAAACTGTTCTAAGTAAAGGTATACGAGGATACAAATCGTCCAAAGAGAGCGGGCTTGATAGCGCAGCTTATCCGTTAGCGCCAAATTAGCTAGTTGCTGTATGCTGCATAAAAAAAGCGTCGACATAGAGACGACGCTGGTAAAATGTATCAATAGATACTTACTTAATGATTAGCAAGGGTATTTGCCGCACATAACAGGACCTTTGTTTGTTGCATGGTAGGTACGCGTTGCTTCTGATGTATAACCATCATTGTCTGTTACCCTAACACGAATATTGTAAGTGCGATTTTGTGAAGAAGTTTTCCATACACTGCTGCTTGATTGTTTTACACCATCGACCCAAAGTTCTTTTGAAACAATGGTACCGTCTTCATCTCGGCCGCTAGCCCAAAAACTAACATCCCAAAACTCGTGGTGATTTACACCGACACTCGCTGTTGGCGTGTGGTCGCATACTTCTTCTTTTACATCTTCTTTATGACTGAATGGAATGCTTGCTGAACATCTTACAACAAATGACTCATTCAAAGGTTGGCCACCGTATGAGCTGGTCGTTACGTATGCGATACCCGACAAGATGGCACTTGAATTAGTTGTGGGCTCAAAGAATTGCTGTAATGACTTGGAACCTTGTTTTCTAACAATGCGTCTATTTTCCCAGGTGGTATACCAAAATGTTCCTGTACATTGTGCAGTACCACTGTAGATATTTTTTTGTGATGTGGTTTCCATGCGACAATTAACTTTATCTGCCATTGCAGAAAAAGAACCTGCGCCCAGAGTCAGCCCAAAGAGTGTTGTCATAATGGTTTTTTGTAGTTTTTTGTTATTCACATTATTTCCTTTGTGTTTAAAAAATCAAAATAAAGCTAACATATTTTCAATAATGTAATCAATGTGTATTTTTGTATTATTTTTTGTTGCTTATTCATCGGGTTTACTTTGCTGTGTATTCAGTATTTGGAAAAGAGTCCCTGCATGGGACTGTTTGGAGAAATGAGAGATGTAAATGTACTGAGATGTAAATTATTTAGGGGGAGTGCGCACTACAGATACACTGCACCAACAAAGTAAAGGGTTTAATTACTTGTTTTTACTTTATTTAGTGGGGCATAGGGATCTGCCCTTGCTCAGATATTTATTCTGAAAGGATTTGTTATTTTTGCCATCATCAAGGCGGGGGAAGAGCTACCATGATGAGAGTGAGCGTGTAATAATCTAGTATAAATCTTCCTGCCAAAGAGCTCTATATTTGTAGTTTTACGGAGTGAATACAAAGGCCCTTGTGATATCTCGGCTGGTAAAATTCAATTTAAAATGTGTTTTGTGGCGACTTTCTTTAAGGGCCGCTAGCGCTAAATAGTCGATTTAAGCCCATGTCTTTCGGATAATTGAATTTAAGGTTTCATAACGAGCGGGCAGCTCTCTATTTTTCTGACGGACCAAATATAAACTTTCCATTACAGGTTGTTGAGGTTTGAGGGCTTTTAAGAGGTTTGGGCTGTGAAAGCTATCCACTGCACTTTTAGGTAGTATGGTAAACCCGATCCCTTGAGCTAAAGGCTCTAATATTTGACTAATTTGATTAATTGAACCTACGACCGGGATTTTGCTGATATCAAGTAACTTTAGCTCTTGTTCTTGGCATTGCCTGAAGTACAAGGATAAATAATGCTCGGCATCTGGGTGAGAAACTAATCCTAGATCTAACAAGAGCTGTTTCCAGCTTTTATTCACGTCAGTCTTGTGCGGTAATATCAAACAAAGTTCTTCTTGACCAAGCTCCTCAAAATCAAAAAAGCTTTTATTGGGTATATCTGTCACGATCCCCTGATCAATATGGCCATTTTTAATATCACTTAAAATTTGATGATTGGGCGCGGCTTTAATATTGATGTAAATATCTGGATATTTATTTTGAAGTTTTAATAACTTTGGGTAAAGCAACAATGATACTGAGCCTGAACATGCTAAAGAGTATTGTCCAGAAAAAGGGTCATCAAAGCTTAGCTGCTCAAAGAGAGACTTTTCACCTCTGAGCAACTTTTTAGTGTAGTTGTAGACGAGTCGACCTTGCTCGGTAATGACGAATGACTTCTTCTCTCTTTTGATTAAAGTATGCCCGCATGCTTCTTCGAGTTTATTGATATGCTGACTAACTCCGGGTTGAGTCATATACAGCTTGTCTGCTGTGTGCGTAAAGTGCCCAGTATCAACAAGCGTAATGAAAGTTTCTAACCAAATTGGGTTTAGCATAAATACCTTCAATAATTTTAAATTATCACTTTAATAATATTTGATAATTTTATCTAATCAAAGGTTTTTCATATCATTTGCTCAACAATTAGATCGAAGGTATAAGAGATATCTAGGAGTAAGTTATGAAAATGAACCACGTTGGCATCATGGTTGGCGATATGGATAAAGCCGTTAAGTTTTACACTAAAGCGCTTGGTCTTAGAGTTGTAATGAACAACACGAAAGTGACAGAAGAGCGAGAGTCTGCAATTGGTCGCATGTGTATTGCAGTTTTTGGCGAAGGCTTTAAAGGGTTTAATATTGCGCACCTAGTCACGAGTGATGGTATCGGTGTTGAGCTTTTTGAGATGGTGGACCGTGAAGAACGTCACGTTGTTGACTTTTCACGCTTGGGGATCTTCCATTTCTGTTTACAACTACCAAAAGAGCAGTTTGATACTGCAATCAGCCGTGTTGAAGAGTATGGTGGTAAAGTAAGAATGGATATCATGCGTTATCATCCAGAAGATGAGCTAAAACAAGCGCAAATGGTTTACCTGGAAGACCCCTTTGGCAATCTATTTGAATTCTATTCACACTCTTATGAAGATACGTATGCGTCAGAGTATGAATGAGTTGAGAGGGAGAGTAGGTGTAACTACCCTAGCTTTAGTACAGCTTTTTAGTAGAGTTATGCAGCCGTAATTTAGCCCAAATTACTGTGATTAAGAATTCCAATCTGAGTTTCGTTGGCATTGTAAAAATTTTAGTTTGTAGCATGGCTATATTAAGCTGGTTAGCCTCAATCTAAACAGTTAAGTTGAAATACTCTTTTATAACGGGTTAACGTATAAGGTGGCATTAACCTGCAGGATAAATTAGCTGGTAGGAAGGCGTTTTATAACTGTCACAGACCACTTGGTGGTTGGAAGGGGAAAACGCCTTATCAGATCTTGACACCTAAAATGAAAACTCAGTGATGGCTTGTTAACAGAGGGGTTAAGATCCGTATATTAGCGCTTTATGTTTTAGGCTTTATAAGAATTTGTGCAACATAGTCGTGGTCACTGCCTGTGAGTGCATTAAGCGACATTTCTACTGCAACATCACCTTTTTTATCTGAGTACGATAGCTCTTTATGTCCGCTTTCTAACCTATTGAAAATCGACTTATAATTTGTTGAACTAACGTCAAAGTCAATGTTTAAGTTGTTGGAGCGGGCATATGGGATGTCAACAGATGCAAATACATTTTGAATAGAACTTGGTGAATTAGGAACTATGGAATATAAAATACCTAACCCTTCTGCAATAATATTGTCATTATTTGCAACAGTGTCTGCACCATAAACTACAGTTTGGTCCGCTGTTATTGGTCCTAGAATTGGATCTATGGTTATTACTTCACCTGCGGTTGTCATTGCGGGTAAGTTATATGGACTATCAGGAGTTG
The DNA here is from genome assembly GCF_022347805.1 of Pseudoalteromonas sp. Of7M-16. Taxonomy (NCBI): domain Bacteria; kingdom Pseudomonadati; phylum Pseudomonadota; class Gammaproteobacteria; order Alteromonadales; family Pseudoalteromonadaceae; genus Pseudoalteromonas; species Pseudoalteromonas sp. Of7M-16. The sequence continues at coordinate 221,681 of NZ_JAKRFY010000007.1, forward strand.
GTGCTGCGAGGTTTTCGGGTACATTATCTAAGTACGCAGCCCCTAAGTTAAGAGAGCTTTTCGTCATATTTAATATACTAACTCTCAATTTTTGTGGAACAAATACATATAGTTCAATAATTACGCTGATGGCGTAACCAATTGCTAGCGCAGCTCCTAAGTTGAAGGCTCCAGCGATTAATCGCCCTGAAGAATACCATGGGCCTCTAGTCAAATATGAAGTAAGTCTTACATACCATAATTCTTGAGTCATTGAGTTCTCTAATCCTAAAGCTAATGCTCTCGATATGGTTCTCTGAACGCCTTTCAGAACCATGTTTCTGGCAAAAGCATTAAGCCCTTTGACAAGTAAAGACGTCAGAACTATATTAGGTACAATTTTTCCTGATAAATTGACGAAGTTTTGAAAAGTAGTTGTTTCACCTGATTGAAGCATGAAAACTAATTCTGATGTTTCGCCGTAGTCCTCCTCTAAATTTTCGTCAAATTCGTTAGCGTTATGTGCAGATTGCTGTCTAAGCTTTTCTGCTATTCCTGCTCCGAATTTACTAACCTTCTTCTGATAGATTACAGTTATTCTTGCGCCGAAATGGTTTGAATATTGGATTGGTGTACCGTCTTTTAGATGAGCTTTAACCCATAAGTGCTCTTGTTCAGCTTCAGGAGTTTCTCCAATTTTTTTCACCAAGTTCCCAGATTTATCTTCGGCCAATGCTCGTTTGTTTGCAAACGCGGTAAGACCACTACCGCCTTTGGCCAAGGTGTTGATCTCGTCAAGTTGGCTATTGGAAAGAATTTGATAGTTTCCTGTTGGTGCACTTATAACTTTTCGTTCATCACGTTCTTCGATAAACAGTTCTCGGTCTGAATGCAGGTTACTAGCGCCATTTTTGTTGTCAGATGAGGAAGTTCGCAGAATATCTAAATGACTTTCATCGCAATATTCAGTGAAAAATTGAGCTTCAACATTTGGTATATCATCACTCCAGCCTTTAAGCGCGCTAAGATATTTGTGATGCATATCATGCCTGATGATACTTTTTCCTTCTTTTTCGTATATTCGAACCATACAGGTAGAAACATTAAATGTTTTTACGAAATCTCCTGAACCATTTAAATAGTATCCCGTTCTAGTACTTCTTAATGCAGCGTATTTAGCCCTGGTCATAATTGAAATCTCCATATGAGTAAGTAGTGGGACTGAGCAATAGAATATGAAAGATAAGATACTTTGGCAGAAATAATATTACACTTTATTACTTGTGCTCATACTAGAGGCAGAGCGGAGTGGTTCACGAGAACCCGATATAACTTAATACGGCATGAGCGCCACTCAACTATGGGGCCAAATGACAACAAGGGGTGTACATTTAACTCGGAATTATACTTGAGGCTGTTCGCTTTGAATAAAAATATTCATTTTCGGAGGCATGCTGTTCAATGGGGGAAACAGCCCTAAGAAGTTGAATGGAGCGGTCAAGCTCTAAAGTCGCAAGCTTTGACTTCGAACTATAGAAGAATCAAAAATTTGAAGCCCTTATCAATCGATTCGACCGAGAAAAATCGATACTAAAAAAGCGAAAGCTCTCCCGAAAAACCACATCTATTTGCGCGAGTAGTGTAGTTTAAAATATATGGACACTATATTGCAGACACAAAAAAGCCAGTTAAAGAAGCTCTCTAACTGGCTGTTTTATAACACTTAATGTGGTGGAGCTGGGGGGATTTGAACCCCCGTCCAGAAAGCGTCGACCCTCGGTCCTACATGTTTAGTATCGTCTATTGGTTAACCTTTAAATCTCGGACGAACACGATAAGTAAAGGCGAGGCCGCTTATATTTAGCCCTTCAACCCCGGCCAGGGTTTCCGTAGCGATCTTATGTAGGGTGACACTCCAAATCCAGAACCACAAGCATTTCTTGGAGGAGTGCTAGCGGGCTTATTATGCCGCTAGAGCGTAGTTATCGTCGTTTGCGATTACTTTAAATGCGGCTTTTTTACGAGGCCAACCGCCCCTCGACATGCACCTCAGGCTTCATGAATCCTGTCGAATCCTAATCAGCCCCTGAAATCTTTCATTCAGTACATAAAAACTTTACTGTTAACGCTAAGTAAAGCTGTTATTTTCCGGCATTGTAGCCCTAATATATTGGCTTAGCAATAGTTTTTATGGCTTTTGTGTGAACCCAGAGCGCTTTTGCTGATTAACTAACCGCTTTGTTTGTAAAGTATGCTGAACTAAGCGATTTCCCTAAACTTAATGCAGTGCATGCTGTTTGAATTGGCTATGCCAATCGGTTCGGTTGAGAACCGCGAGTTGCTCCGGGTTTAGTAGTAATTCGAGTTTTGCTAACTTACTTTTATTCAAAGTGTCTATTTGTTGTGAAAACTCAGCAAACGATGGGAACCCGTCAACATCAGATATGGCATAGGCTATGTTAATAAAGTTATCTTTTAATATCGCGTGGATTTGCCGTTTTGTGTCATCTGGTATTGTGTGCTGGCGTGTTAAGTGCTCCACCATTAATTGGGCCTTTTTATCGGAGTCCTCATAAAGTGTCGGTAAATATTTCTCTTCCCATTGGGCTCTGCCTTCTAAAAGCGTCTTTTGCTCGTATTCTTCAGGAGTTTCGGGCTGCGTGTTCTTTCGGGTTACAGGCAAGTTGGTTTGTCGAGTCGCTGCAATGCTATCGTTATTAGTGCGCTGCTCGATAGATTGTAGGCGATTTTGTATATCAATAAGCGTGTCTTCAAAATTTAGGCTTGGCCGTGATTTAGGTTGTTTTGCCAGAGCGAGCTGTGTTTCTAACATGGCAATACGCTTCGAAAGCATGGTGATTTGAAACTGGGCAAAAGTAGCGACAGAGAGTAGAACACAGAGCAATAAAATTGAAAAATAACGAGGTTTAAATCTTGTCATTATCTGATCCTGTTAGGCACCAGCTTTAGTAAGCTGATGCCAATGCGGGTTACTTACCGTAACCTTCTTCTTTTTGGTAGGTGTAACCGCCAGAAGCTGTTGCATTTAGCATTTCGACTACATCAGCGGTATAGAAATGGTTATCAAGTTCACTGTGGTAACCGCGATAAATCGTTTTAGCTTTTGACTTGGTTGTGTAGCCTTCCGTTCTCTCATACACATAGCCCAATGATTTAATATTCAATGCTTCCAATAAATCGGAGGTATAAAAGTGGTTGCCGCCAGGCCCTGCATTTTCATTATAAAGGCGATAAAATGCGTCCTTGGCATCACTGTCGCCGTATTCTACTAAATGAACGGTAATACCTTCGTATTTAAACCCGCCAGATGCAGTGGCATTTAACATTTCAACCAGATCAGTAGTATAAAAGTGATTGCCGTGTTTATAGGCTCTATATAATGGTTTGTCCGCTGCGACAGACGTTAAACTAATCATACCGGCAAGCGACGCGAGTAATATAGTGGTTTTATTAGAGGTTTTTTTCATCTTCATTCCTTGTGTTTGTTAAGTTTGTTTTTTAAACAATTGCAATGCTATCAGTTAGACTCTTTAATTAATATTAAATTTACATAAAATGATGATTTTATTTACCATCTAGTGATGGTAGCTATATGTTCTACTTTGAGTAGATGTATCCTTTTGTAGGGGCTTTTATTGTTTGAAAAACGATAAGTTAAAAGACTAACTATATTGTTATATTTGGATGTCTTCATGTCATATTAAGCTAATATTATGTATTAGTTTCTAGTATTAAACATATGATTAAGTTCGCTCTTTAGGTAATTGATGGGGCATGGCATGATTGAAAAAAATAAGTTTGTTGGGTGCTTCAAAGGCCTTGCTATTGGTGATGCTTTTGCAGCGTCTTATGAGGGAGGACCTGTCGAGCGGTTATTTTGGCGCTTTATAGGAAGAACAAAAAAGGGCGAAAGACGATATACAGACGACACGCAAATGTCGATTGATATCGCCAATTCATTTTTGGAGTGTGGTCATGTCGACCAGACTCATCTAGCACATACTTTTGCCAGCAGCTATCAATGGAGCAGGGGGTATGGATCCAGTGCCGCAGTACTACTTAAAGGTGTCCGTGCAGGGCAAGCATGGCAAAACCTCAATCGCAAAAAATACAAAGCAGGGTCAATGGGTAATGGTGCGGCGATGCGAGCGCCCATTGCCACTCTGTGTAGTCTAGGGTGTGAAGGCTCACTAACTGATTATATCCACGATAGCGCGGAGATCACACATGCACACCCATTGGCCATCGAAGGTGCACAAATAATTGCGCAAGCAACACGTTTGGCTTTAATCGATGTGGAAAATATCGGTATTTTGCAAGTGCTTTGTACAAGTGCATTACACCCTGAATACAAGCGCCAACTCAGCCTTTGTTTGCAGTTTATTGCCAGTGCCAAAGTGCAAAACCCGCGCATTATAAAAGCTGAGTTTGGCAACGGTATGTTGGCGAGTGAGTCTTGTGTTACTGCATTATATTTTGCAATGGCATATCGAAGGCAGTCATACTCTCAGATGCTACAAGTTATCTGTGAACTCGGAGGCGACGCCGATACCATTGCTGCAATGGCGGGCGCTATCTGGGGGGCCTTTAATGGTGGGCTCTCTTTGATTGAGTTTGATAATAGAGTGGAATCATTAACTGAAATCGAACAACTGGCGAGCCAGCTGCACATTCAATATCAAGAGTTTATGAGATAATGCATGAATTCATTGAATGCCCTGCCTGCACCCAGAGTCGTCTTGCTTTTTGGTTATTCTTATCAATACAATACAACTGAAAAAAATAATAAAGTAGTATGCAGGAAAGGGGCTTCGTATGGATCTTAGTGGCAGTTGTCATTGTGGAAATATCGCGATTACGCTAAAAAAAGCGGTTGACCTGGTAACCAGCTGTAATTGTTCACTCTGTCATCGGTATGGCGCTATTTGGGGGTACTTTGAGCTGTCAGAAGTAGAATTAACTGTTACAAATTCACAGGTAAAGTCTTACCAACATGGAGATCAATACCTAGCGTTCCATCACTGTTCAGATTGTGGTTGTGTAACGCACTATACCCCCACTGAAAAGTATAATACTACCCGTATGGCAGTTAATTTACGTATGTTTGATAAAGCGCTACTCAATGAGGTGTCAGTGCGGTATTTCGACGGGGCTGACTCTTGGGACTTTGTCGAGCAGTCAGAGCCTAGGTTTTTCGTTTAAAGCTGGATGACTTAAGAAAAGAGATTAAATGATGATAAAGGCGATGTGCTATTTTTTATGTGGTGGGCTATTGAGTGTTGTGACTTTCATTATGTCTTACCCCTCCTGCTGCTGTTTTACTTGTTCTAGGAGCTATGTTTTTAGTCCTTTGTCAGTGTTGCTGGGTTTGCTGGCTTTTTTGTGTTTAGTTAAGTCGATTTCGGTTATTTTCTTTGTTTACGATTTGAAACCCATTAACCAGTATGACTCGAAAGACCTAATAACCCAATTTTAGAGATTTGATTGGTCTAAACATCTCCCTGTTTTTGATGTAAATATTATTTCAAAGGCCAGTGCTATAGCCTTTGAAAAATAGTTTTCCAAAACGTGGGTTTTGGTTTCATCAATGCTGAAAACGAACTTAAGAGAAGAAATTAAATGATGATAAAGGCGATTTGCTATTTTTTATGTGGTTGGCTACTAAGTGTCGCGACATTTAATATGTCTCTACCAACCAGAAAGTGTTTTCACTGTGCTTTGAGTTATGACTTTAACCCTTGGTCAGTGTTAGTCGGCGTATTGGCGGCTTTGTGTTTAATTAAGTCTATTTCGGTTATTTTCTTTGCTAGTGATTTGAAACCCGTTAACCAGTATGACTCGAAAGACTTAATAGCCTAATTCTAGAAATCTGTTTGGCCTAAACATCTCCCTGTTTTTAATGTAAATATTATTTCAAAGGCGTGTGCTATAGCCTTTGAAAAATCGCTTTCCAAAACGTTGGTTTTGGTTTCATCAATGCTGAAAACGAACTCAATGAAACTGGTGCTACATCGCCTCTGTAACTTGCAAACTCGCCTGTCTCTGTATCGCAAATATAATCGTACTGCCATGTTTTGCCGTGCTTGGCGATGTCCTTTATGGCCTTAACAACGAACTTTATTTCACGGTCTGTGTTTATCGGGTGTAATGATATGCGAACCCAGCCTGGTTTGCTTGCCGCTTCGCCAGCATCAATTTTATCAGTTATCACTTTGCTCTGCGCTTTATCTATGCCGAGTAAATAATGGCCGTAAGTGCCTGCGCAAGCACAGCCTCCTCTTGCCTGAATACCAAATCGGTCGCATAGTAATTTGACCACTAAGTTGTGATGCAAATCAGGAATATAAAAGGATATCATGCTGAGTCGTGACCGTGATTTTGGCTCGAGTACGACCACATTGTTATGCTCAACTAACGCACTGTAAATATAATTCGCTATGCTGAGTTCGCGAATATGGATTTTTTCGGTGCTCATCTGTTCTTTTAGCTTTATTGCAAGTGCCGCTTTTATCGTTTGCAAAAAGGGGGGAGTACCGCCATCTTCACGAGATTCAATATTTTTTACATAACGTTGCTCACCCCATGGAGTGGTCCAGTCTACAGTCCCCCCACCAGGGTTGTCGGGTATGTCGTGAACACAAAGCGATTGGTTAAAGACCATGATCCCACAGGCTCCTGGCCCACCCAGAAATTTATGTGCAGAGATAAATACAGCATCTAGGTATGCTAGTTTGTCATCTTTGGGGTGCATATCAATGTCGACATAAGGGGCAGATGCTGCAAAATCGACGAAGCAGTAGCCACCGGCTCGGTGGAGTAACTTGGCCATTTCTCGATAAGGCGTAAATATGCCGGTCACATTGCTACATGCGGTAAAAGAGCCAATTTTTAGTGTTCGGTCTTGGTACTTATCAAGCAATAAGGCAAGTTGATTTAAGCAGGGTGTTCCCTGTTCATTGGGCGGAATAATTTCTACAGTGACGTCGCATTCGTTCCATGAAGTATGGTTTGAATGGTGCTCCATGTGGGTAACAAGGACCAAGGGTTTATCGTTTTCAGAGGTGCTCGTTTGCTTTTTAGCAGAATGATTTCTTAACCCCATCATTCTTTGCAGCTTATTAATGAGGCTTGTGACCCCAGAGCCCCTCGCGATAAGCATATCTTGCTCGCTGGCGTTAACATGCTTTTTGATAGTGGCTCTGGCCTCTTCATATGCCAGAGTCATAGTTGAACCAGTAAGGCTAGTATGAGTATGGGTATTAGCAACGTAAGGACCAAGCTGTGTTGTGATAAAAGACTCTATTGGTTGATACAGCTTTCCACTGGCTGTCCAATCAGCGTATACAACTTGGTGACCGTTTGGTGAAATAAGATCAGTACCAATTGTGTGTGTTCTAAATTGCTTAAAGTAGGATTCGAGTTCGAGCATGAAAAAGCCTAAAATTGAATGTTTTATAACAACAGCGTTACCTAGAACCATAAGCTGGTGCAGGCAAATACGACGCGCTAAATCCTTTTCATGCCTACTCAGAATTACCCATGAGTGGCGAGGGGCGGGATTAGAACAACAAAATATGGAGAGATAATGGATTAGGATTGGTTTTTGGTTCTTTTTATAGTTATAAAGAATTGATTTTGATAGGGTGTTAAAAGCATTCGGCTTTATTTTACAGTATTAAAGTTTGAGTAACTAAAGTATTACCTATTATTAGGAATGATTCATAAATGCAATTAAATGCACACTTTGTATGATAATGATCTATCCTGGCAATCCATGTTTTATTGGTGATGGGTTGATATTATAGGTTCGTCATTGCGGGCTTAGTTGTTTTAGCCTGTAATTGTGGGCTTGCCCCGCAATCCATGTTTATTGGTGGTAGGTTGGTATTAAAGGTTCGTCATTGTGGGCTTGCCCCGCAACTCATGTTTATTGGTGGTAGGTTGGTATTAAAGGTTC